>CALWEX010000064.1 GCA_944377425.1 uncultured Clostridia bacterium | reverse complement strand
TCATCAATTTCCTGTGCAATATTATAAGCATAGTCTGATACTATTTGGAAAGCCTGTCCTGCATCGAATGAAAGCTTAACTATATCACCTGTTGAAGCATCAACGTAAAAAGTAACAGGCATGTCTGTAACACCGTCAAAGTATTCCTCATAAAGATTTGTAAGACCGTTTGCCACAAAAACACCAGCATTAATTATAACATCTGGCACATCAGCAGCAGGAATAACAGCATCTACTTTATAAGCCTCAACGCCGTTTACCTCCTCTTTATCGACTACTGTAACATTAGACAAACTGTTGAGTACAATATTTGTAACTTCTCTAACATCGTACTGGCCTAAAACAGCAAAGAGCTCGCCATCTGTTACAGGCATTTTATACCAATCTTCGCCATATGATATATAAAGAGTCATTTCTCCATTTTCATTTTCATCTACATAAAACTCAGATGTTGAAAAGTGCTCACCATTTTGTGAAACATCCATTAAAATATGTTTAAATACAGGGTCTGTAACAGCTTTAATATCTGTTGCAACAACGGCTGTAGCTTCGCCGTCATCTCCTTCAAACTTAAACTCTGTTGTCATTTTAGCTGTAGAACTTTTTTGAGCTAAATTTCTATCTAAAGCTGTCTTAACTATATTTTCAGCGCTGAAGCTTTCCTCAGATAGAGCCTGTGCTGATGTTGTAACCTGTGACGATGCTTGTGACGAATCGCCGCTATTTTGACTACAAGCAGTAAATGAAAGCATAGCTGCTATAACACAAGCCGCAACAGCGTATTTTCTTAAAGTCATTAAAATAACCTCCCAAAAATTAATATACAATATGTTTCCATTAAATCAATATTTTATAATAAAGGCGCTTTTATTTCAAGCAAAATAGCTTTAATAAATACATATATCTGCAAACAAACCCAATAAATTATATAAACTCTCTTTTATGCAAAAAGCGGCAGCAAAACTTTAAATGCCGCCGCAAAACTATTATTTTTCTGTTTTAACACAGAACATATTTACTATGCCTTTATTGTCAGTAAAAACATCTGCGTAATCTTTAAATGACTCAAAATAATCAGCAGGTACATAATACATATCTTTTACAAGCACTGCACCACTTTCCTGGCTTAAACTTTCTCCATTTACAATAGTTCCTTCTTCCGCACTCCACTGAATATCAAGGCCTATTTTTTCTCCTACTTCCCTAAGAGGCAAAAGACATGTTCCCTCATCACTTATTAAAACACTGTTTTCTGTATAAAATGGTGCACCATTAAATCTTAAAAGGCATTTTTCGCTTTCTCCGCTTTTAAGATACGAGTAAATATTTGTCTTAAGCACATCTTCCAACTCATCAGGAGAAATTGAAAACTCTATTATTCCAGCTGCATAAGGTGCTATTTCATAAGGGTTAAAGTAAATTACTAAATTGCCTGTTTCATCAATGTAAAAGCTGTTGCTTAAATCCATACTATCAATAGTTGTCACAGCTTCTTCAAAATACATATCTTTCTGCTCATTTATTTTTTCTTTAATAATATTCTTAACAGATGCAATTCCGTCTTGTTCTTCTTTAAAAAGGTCGCTAAGTACAAATGTATCTTTTCCACCTATATTTCCTGTGTACGTAACCAAATAACTCATTCCATGGGCTCCGCCGGAATAGACATAATTACTTGTCTTAACAGAAACCAAGTCACCACACATATTATATTGATAAACCGAATTATAAGAATAATTTCCTGTTGCCATATCTTCTGTATAGTTTTCCTGTGTTTCAATTATGGCATTTTTAAGACTTTCACGAACATCAGACATACTTTCTGATATTTTATCATTTACAGCTTTAGCAATAGGAAAAGAGCTGTCCCCCAGTACAGGATAATAAATATCCTCTGTATATCTTTCCTCTGTTACAAAGCTTCTTTCAGGTGTAACTACAAACCCATCTGAGGCAAAAGCACATATACCACAAAAAACTATAGCTGATGAAAGAGCCATTGCCGCAAATCTTTTTTTCATAAAAATCCCTCTTTAAATATTATAGTAATTATTCTTCCGCAAATTACAAGGCTATTATAGCAGGTTTATACTAACTATGCATCACAAATTTTTTAATTTTTTCTTAAAAATAGTTATTTTTTTACCTAAAAATCCCAATAAAATTACAAAATATAATTAAACACAGCAGACAGGACGTACTTTAAGTACGCCCTGTCTGTAAGGTAGGATTATGATGTTTGGTTTGGTGTGTATATAATAATCTTTAACAGATATTATATCATTAATTATTTACGATTGTTAATTACAGCCTGAGCAGCCGCAAGTCTTGCTATAGGTACTCTAAATGGTGAGCATGATACATAGTCAAGGCCTAAAATCTCGCAGAACTCTATAGAAGATGGGTCTCCGCCGTGCTCACCACAGATTCCAAGGTGAAGGTCTGGTCTTGTTGCTCTTCCTTTTTCAACTGCAATTCTCATAAGTTCTCCTACACCGCTTCTGTCAAGTTTAGCTGTAGGGTCACCTTCATAAATCTTTTTATCTATATAATCAGCAAGTATCTTACCTGCGTCATCTCTTGATAAACCGTATGTCATCTGTGTAAGGTCGTTTGTACCAAATGAGAAGAACTCAGCCTCTGTAGCTATCTGGTCTGCTGTAAGAGCGGCTCTTGGTATCTCAATCATAGTACCAACAAGATATTTCATTTCTATACCACTTTCGGCAATAAGTTTGTCAGCAACCTCAACAATAAGGTCTTTAACAAATTTCAATTCTTTAACATCACCAACAAGCGGAATCATAATTTCAGGTACAATATTGTAGCCTTTGTTCTTTTTAACTGTAAGAGCAGCCTCAATTATAGCCGCAGCCTGCATTCTTGCTATTTCAGGATAGCTTACAGCAAGACGGCAGCCTCTGTGACCCATCATTGGGTTAAGCTCGTGAAGGCCTTTTGCTTTAATTTTAAGCTCCTCAACAGATTTGCCCATTATTTTTGAAATCTGCTCAAATTCTTCATCTGTATTAGGAAGGAACTCATGGAGAGGTGGATCAAGAAGGCGGATAGTAACTGGTCTTTCCTGCATAGCCTCGTAAATTCCTATAAAGTCCTCTTTCTGATAAGGTTTAATAGCCTCAAGAGCAGCTGTTCTTTCTTCTTCAGAGTCTGAAAGAATCATAACACGGAATTTAAGTATACGGTTTTCCTCAAAGAACATGTGCTCTGTTCTTGTAAGTCCAATACCTTCTGCGCCAAATTCAACAGCTTTAGCAGCATCTTTAGGTGTATCGGCATTTGTTCTTATTTTAAGGCGTCTTGTATGGTCTGCCCAGCTCATAAACTCGGCAAAATCGCCTGAAATAGCAGGGTCTGTTGTAGGAATATCCTCACCATAAATATTGCCTGTAGAACCATCAAGAGAAATATAATCTCCTTCTTTAAATGTTCTTCCGCCAAGAGTAAATGTCTTTTCTTCCTCGTTCATCTTAATAGCTTCGCAGCCTGAAACGCAGCATCTGCCCATACCTCTAGCTACAACGGCAGCGTGACTTGTCATACCACCACGAACTGTAAGTATACCCTGAGCAGCAGCCATACCTTCGATGTCTTCTGGGCTTGTTTCAAGACGAACAAGTACAACTCTTTCACCTGTTTTAGCAGCTTCTTTAGCTTCCTCAGCTGTAAAATAAACTTTGCCGGCACCTGCTCCAGGAGAAGCTGGAAGGCCTTTTCCAATAGGCTCAGCAGCTTTAAGTTTTTCAGCATCAAAAGCTGGGTGAAGGAGCTGGTCAAGCTGTTTAGGGTCAACTTTAAGAAGTGCTTCTTCTTTTGTAATAAGGCCTTCTTTAACCATATCAACAGCTATTTTAAGAGCAGCAGCAGCTGTTCTTTTACCATTTCTTGTTTGAAGGAAGAAAAGTTTGCCGTTTTCAATAGTAAACTCCATATCCTGCATATCTTTATAGTGTCTTTCAAGTTTTGAAGAAAGGTCGCAGAACTGTTTATAAACTTCTGGCATATCATGCTCAAGTGTAGCTATAGGCTTAGGAGTTCTAACACCAGCAACAACGTCTTCGCCCTGAGCATTAATAAGGTACTCACCGAACATTTTTCTTTCGCCTGTAGCGGCATTTCTTGTAAAGGCAACACCTGTACCAGAAGTATCACCCATATTGCCAAATACCATCATCTGAACGTTAACCGCTGTACCCCAGCTGTAAGGTATATCGTTCATTCTTCTGTAAACAAATGCACGTGGGTTATCCCATGAGCGGAAAACCGCTTTAACTGCCTCAAAAAGCTGTACCTTAGGGTCCTGAGGGAACTCAACGCCCTGGTCTTCAAAATAAATCTTTTTAAAGTCCTCAGTTACTTTTTTAAGGTCATCTGCTGTAAGGTCTGTGTCGTACTGAGCGCCAACGGATTCTTTATACTCATCAAGGTGTCTTTCGAATTTTGATTTAGAAACGCCAATAACAACATCGGCAAACATCATTATGAATCTTCTGTATGAGTCGTAAGCAAATCTTTCGTTATTAGTAGCTTTTGCGAGGCCTTTAACTGATATATCATTAAGACCAAGATTAAGAACAGTATCCATCATACCAGGCATAGAAGCTCTTGCACCTGAACGAACAGAAACAAGAAGCGGGTTCTCGTTGTCTCCAAGCTTTTTGCCAGCTTTTTCTTCAAGCTTAGCTAAAGCTGTTTCAATCTGTTCTTTAATTTCATCAGAAAGCTCTTTTCCGTTTTCGTTATAGTATGTACAAGCCTCAGTGCTTACTGTAAATCCCTGTGGAATAGGAAGTCCCATATTAGTCATTTCAGCAAGATTGGCTCCTTTACCGCCCAGTAAGTCTCTCATCGAGGCGGCTCCTTCATTAAACATATAAACATATTTTTTGCTCATAACACCCACTCCGTTTCTATATTCACAGAATATTCAAGGTAAAAACACTTCTATTTTTATCTTTTTATAAAGTAATAAAACTGCGATTTATAATTACAAAATAAAGTATAACATTATCTTCTAATAATAGCAATATGCAAATCAATAAAATTTTAAATATTTTTTACATCAAGCAATTCATAAAAACAGTTGAAAAAACTTAATAAATACCTATAAACCAGTTTATTATCCGACAATATAGTATAAAATTTATGAATTATTTTACATTATTTTTTTCATATCAATTCAGTAATTTTTTAACTAAACAATTATAAAAAATCGTATGTTTTTTAACTATACTCAGCTTGTACGGTAAAATACATTCATTATTGTATTGTCTTAACCAATGAATTATGTTCTTTTTTTAACCAATTTAATTTACAAATTAATATAAAAAAACGGAAAGAACCAATATATAATTCTTTCCGTTTCACATTACGATATATTTCACATATTTACTTTATATTTATCCTGATAAAACTCATACATTTTTTCATACTCCATTGTAGGCTCATTATGAAGCCTGTCTGTTAAACTATGTATATTATTTAAGTCTGGTTTACCTTTTTCCAATGCCTGCAAAATATATATAGCTATATTGGAACAATGGTCTGATATTCTTTCAAGGCTTGTAAGCAGTTCCAAAAGAGATATGCCACCTTCAACACTGCATGTACCTTCACAAAGCCTTTTTATATGGGTATCCTTTAAAGTAAAATTAATTGAGTCAATAACCTGCTCCAAAGGTTCAATATTAAGTGCTGTTTCCAAATCTCTTTTGGAATAGGCCTCAACAGCCATAGTAAGTATTTCTGTTACTGCGTCCCCTATTATTTTTAATTCTTTCTTTCCTTCGTCAGAAAATTTTATTTCGTTTTCAAAATTTCTTTTAGCAACTTCTGCAACATTCATGCAATGGTCTGATATTCTTTCAAAATCGCTTACACTATGAAGCATTTCTACCACAAGGTCATTACTTGTTTCGTTAATATCTGCCGCTGTTATTTTTAAAAGATAGTTGCCTAAAGCTGTTTCAAATCGGTCTATAAGGTTTTCATCTCTTTCAACCTTGGCAAACTTCTTTTCTGAATAGTCATCAAAAAGTGAAATAGAACGTTTTAAATTCTTTAACGCAAGTACAGCCATTGAGTTTATAACTTTTCTTGCCTGCTCTACTGCAAGGTTAGGTGTTTTAAGCAGAAGGTCGTCAAGAAGTGCAAGGTCTTTTTCTTCCACTGATACATCATCACTTTTAATTGCCTTGTTTGAAATTCTTATAAGAATATTTATAAAAGGTAAAAGAGCGCATGTGGTAATAATATTGAATAATGTATGGAAATTCGCTATATCTCCCCTGTTTACAACAGTATCCCAAAAATCAAAATGCACTATAGAGTTAAGGCCGTAAATTACGCAAAAGAACAGCGCCATACCTATAACATTATTTAAAACATCAATAAATACAACTCTTTTGGCATCTCTCTTTGAGCCTATACTGGCCAAAACAACTGTAATGCACTTTCCTACATTCTGCCCAAGTATTACAGGCACAGCTGTTGAATATGTAATAGCTCCTGTTGATGATAAAGCCTGAAGAATACCTACAGAAGCAGATGAACTTTGGAGCACCGCAGTCATTATCATACCTAAAAGTATGCCGAAAACTGGATTAGAGAATATAAAAAACAAATTAGTAAATTCCGGCATGTCTTTAAGTGGCGATAGAGTTGTTTCCATTGTATTCATGCCAAAGAATATCATACCCAAACCAAGCATTATGGTTCCAATATCTTTTTTCTTTTTTGCTTTTGAAAAAACAAATAACGCCGCTCCTATTCCTATAAGTATAGGGCCAAATGAGGAAGGCTTTAAAAGAGAAAGTATTAGTCCGCTTTCTCCTATATCTCCAAGCCTTAAAATTTGTCCCGTTACTGTTGTACCTATGTTTGCTCCCATAACCACCGGCACAGCATTTGAAAGCTTCATTATACCAGCGTTTATAAGACCAACAACCATAATTGTAGTAGCTGAAGAGCTTTGAATTATTCCAGTAACAGCAGTACCTAAAAATACTCCTTTAGCTCTGCTGCTTGTAAGTTTTTCAAGCATTTTTTCAAGGCTGGCTCCTGCTATCTTTTCAAGAGCTGCTCCCAGCACACTCATACCGAAAAGAAAAAGACCTATACCGGCAAATAAGGGTAAAACAGAAATTAGGCTCATTTTTTTGTCTCCTTTTGTAATCAGCTGCTTCCGATAAAAAAGTATATCATTTTTTTTAATATCCAACAATTAATATAGTTCCCAAAATGTACTAAAATTTTACAAATATTTTACATAAATTTAACATATAGTGTAAAATAAATTATATGCATTTTTTGTATATTTCACTTTATCTAATTAATACGCAAACAATAAAAACACGATATAATATATCGTGTTTTTACTTAGCTTTTTTATCAATAAATTCAGCTTTTGTTTTGGAATATACAATTTTCTGCTCACTGTATAAACCTATATAACCAGAAAGCATATAGCTTGTAGCACAGGCTATAGCAAAAAATGGAAGACCCAAAGAACCAAAGAGCTCAACAGAAAGCACCATGGATGTTAATGGGCAATTTGTAACGCCGCAAAACAGGCATATTAAACCTATACCAGTACCAAATGAAGAATTTAAACCCACAAGTTTTGATGCAACATTACCAAATGCCGCACCAGTAAAGAAAGTTGGCACAATTTCTCCGCCTTTAAATCCTGCACCCAAAGTAAATGCAGTAAATATTATTTTAAGCAAAAAAGCATACCATACCATATCCGTATGGAAAGCACTTTCTATAATCTCCATTCCTGCGCCGTTATAATCATAATTTCCTACAATAAAAGTAAGCACAATTACTATTATACCGCCAACTATGGCTTTTAAAAATTGATTAGGCAGGTATTTTTTATATAATGCTGATACTTTTTTCATTACCATGCAAAAAAATATACTTACAAATGCACACATTATAGACAAAGCTATAACCCTTATAATGTTGGAAGGATTAAATTCACAATATTTCAAAATTGTAAAATGAGTTGGTGATACAAAAAACAGCTCGGCTACTAGCAACGCCGATAATGAAGATATAACGCAAGGCACTAAGGCTGAAAAATGCATAATTCCAATACTTACTACCTCAATAGAAAATACAGCCGCAGTTACTGGCGTACCAAAAAGTGCTGCAAAAGCAGCTGACATACCGCACATAGTCATAATATGCATGTCTTTTTCATCTAAATTAATGGCTTCCCCCACTGCATGGGATATGCTGCTGCCTATTTGAAGTGCCGCACCTTCCCTTCCAGAAGAACCGCCGCAAAGATGAGTTATAACAGTTCCAACAAAAATAATAGGTACAGTTACAATAGGCACAGTCTTGTTTTCCCTTACAGTATCAATAACAAGGTTTGTTCCGCCATGGTTTTCAGCTCCACATATTTTATATATCCACGCTATATATACTCCACCAAAAGGCAAAATAAGTATGAGAGCTGGAAAAGTATGCCTTAACTCTGTAGCAAATTCAACTGCATAGTGAAATCCAGTTCCTACAAAGCCAACTATCATGCCAACTATAACAGCAATTAAAGTCCATTTTAAAAATGCCTTCATATCGCCGAACAAGAAAACCCCTCCAATAAAACTAATTAAAAATACATTAAAAACAAATTAAAATCTCTATTTAATATTAACACAATATTTATTTTCTTTCAATAAATGGTTTTCTGTTTTAACACTTAGTCGCATTTTTAATATGCAATATTATAAATATAAAAGGCAGGTATATTTCCCTGCCTTAACTATTATTAAATAAACTATATTCTAAAACTGTTTATAGCCTCTGCCATATACTCCATATCTTCCTTACCATATCTTTGGTCTATAGGAAAAGATATAATTTCTTTACCCATTCTGCTTGTAGCTCCAATTTTATTAACTGGGTCATACAAATACGAACGCCACAAAACAGACGGATATATACTGAATTTTTCTACTAAATAATTCCACATCTCATCCCTATGAGTACAATACATAGGCATATTAAACGGGCACTCATTTTTTTCTCTAACTGGAATTGCCTGTCTTAAATAAGGAGAATCAATAAGAGTTCTTAAATAGCGCTCATTATCCTGCCGTTTTTTAATCATAGGCGGTACACTGTTGCATCTGTATATAAACTGAGTAAAATCATTCATAAGGAAAATTTCGCCGTTATCGGCATAATTATTCAGCTGTTCCTCTACCTGGGAAAATAAATCGGCTATTTTACTTACAGGAAAATCAAGCATATCTTTTACAACCATTGCTTTAAGTATCTGCGGATAAAGCTTATCACATTGTTTGCTGTCTTTAACAAGCCCCCTTAAGTCTATTGTTGACAATGAGTTGTCGGAATATATAACACCGCCATCAGGAACGGGAAACCATTTTCTTATAGATGAAAGAGCGTAGTCACCTACCTTAAGCTCACCAGAAAAAAGGCTTTGAGTGTTATCCTCAATTACAATAAGGTTATATTCCTTTTTAATTTTGTTGATTTTTTCAGCGTCCTCATCACTTAAAAAGTGGCCAAAATAGTTTGTTATGTATATAGCTGCTGTGTTTTTTGTAATTTTACTTTCCAAATCTTCAAAATCAATACTAAAATCATCATTTACGGCATAAAAAACAGGCTTAACACCTTCTGTAAAGCCATAAATAACCGAAAAGCAAGAAAAAGCCGGTGCAAGTATTTCTTTATTTTTTATAAGCTGACAAAGTATCTTAATACAGCTTCTGCCGCTGTCAAGAAATATACAGTTATACCCCCTTAAATAATCAAAAACAGTATACTCCTTAAGACTTAAATTACGTACTTCAATATTAAAGTCGTACCCCATTGTGCGCATTTAACCGCCTCCTGTGAAAAAGCATTTTATCTTTAGTAACTTAAAATATATAAAAACCACATATAGGTTTTTATTCTCTTATAATTTATAGTAAAAAAATATATAAATAAGTATATCACTTATAAACATTTAAACAATTATATAGTTATATACAAAAAGCCTTAACATATAGTTATGGCTTTTTTGTTTCATTATTAATTAATAATCAAATTCCTGCGGCTGTATCCTGTTTATACATGTATTCTATAAGCTCTACAAGCTTTGCTGAATAGCCCCACTCATTGTCGTACCATGCAATTAACTTAACAAAGTTTGAGTCAAGCATAACACCTGCTTTTTCATCAAAAATACAAGTATTTGTTTCGCCTCTCATATCTGATGAAACAACGTCATCGTTTGTATAGTCAATAATGCCTTTCATATATGTTTCAGAAGCTTCTTTAACGGCTTTGCATATTTCTTCATATGTAGTATTTACTGAAAGTCTTGCTGTAAGGTCAACAACAGAAACATCATTAGCAGGTACTCTAAATGACATACCTGTAATCTTGCCTGCAAGCTCAGGAATTACCTCTGCACATGCTTTAGCAGCGCCTGTTGTTGAAGGTATTATGTTATTAAATACGCTTCTGCCTGTTCTTCTATCTCTTCCGGCTCTTGCATCAACTGCTTTCTGTTTTGCAGTAGCTGAATGTATTGTTGACATAAGCGCCTGCTCTATACCGAACTTATCCTGAATTACTTTAGTAAGAGGAGCAAGGCAGTTAGTTGTGCATGATGCGTTTGATACTACTTTGTATTCAGGCTTATAAGTTGTATGATTTACGCCCATAACAAATGTAGGTGTAACTTTATCTTTTGAAGGTGCAGAAATTATAACTTTTTTAGCACCGCCGTTAATATGTACATAAGCTTTTTCAGTTGTATTGTAAACACCTGTTGATTCTATTACGTATTCAGCTCCGCATTTAGTCCAATCAATGTTAGCTGCATCACTTTCAGAATAAACCATTATTTTTTTACCATTAGCTATAATTCCGTCTTCTGCCGGTTCAAGCTTGCCGTTAAATCTGCCGAAAACAGAATCGTATTTAATCATATAAATCATGTCTTCAACATTGGCGTTTCTAAGGTTTATGCCGCAAAGCTGAAATTCTTCAGGTCTTTCCATAAGTATTCTGAAAACAACCCTTCCTATTCTTCCAAAACCATTAATGCCAACTTTAATAGCCATTTAAAAAACTTCCCTTCTCAGTAATAAATTTACGATATTAATCTTACATGATTACTATACAAAATAACATTATTTATGTCAATACAAAAGCCAATTTTTCACAATAAAAATTAATTTTTACAGTAACAAAATAAATCAAAAATATATAAATTGTGATATTTTTTCAGTATATATACAGCATATACTATAAATTTATGAATTTCATACTATAATATAAGATAGTTGATTTTTTAAGTAATTATAATAAAATAAATTCACAATTAAAAATTAAAGCATAAAATTTATAAGTAATTTTTTAACCATAATGTACGCTTTAAGATACATTTATTATTTCGTACTTTTTTTACTATATAAAGTATTTTTATGTTTAAAATAGTCTATTAGTTATTTATAAAAAATACAAATATTCATAATTCAAAAATCAACTTCATTTTTAGTTGAATTGATAAAACTACATAATTAGTGTATCATATTGTTAATGACTAATATATTATAACCCGTCCTGTATACCTGATATAAATTTAGGAGTAAGCCTATGAAAAAGATATTTATATTTGTTCTTTGTATTTGTGCAGCAGCTGCCTTTTACTTTTTTAAATATCAAAATACTGTAAACCCAGAAGAAAGAATTTTAATGATAAATGATAAACTATACTACGGCACATTAGAAACAGGTCCAATGGGTGATTCAGGATGTGTAGAAGGAGAAATAACATCTTCTGTCGAAAAAAACAAAATACAATCCGAAAATGGCCAATCAAATTTTGGAAACATAGGCAGTTACTATACCAAAGACGATGGAAACGGCCAAGTTATGGTTAGTATAGAAGACAAGTGGTATTGGTTTAAAGTAAATGACAACAAATAATAATACACATAATTTAAAAGCCCCAAAATGATATAACTTTATAAATAATCATTCTGGGGCTTATTTAATATCAGCACTTTCAATTAAAAATTATATATTACAATTATATTTCAACATCTTAAAAACAATTTACTAATAGTACATAGCAATAAAAATAAATACCAGCATAAACAAAAAACTCCTTTTGGTATTTCATTAATTCTAAACATATAATTTCCATACCAAAAAGAGTTTATGCTGCATAAATTTTCTGTTTTTTAATAAGTTATACTTTATTGTTTTCTTTTTACAGGTGTTCTATTTCCGTTCTCATCAACAAACTCTATTCTTTCAATCTGAGCACGTACTTTTTTTCTGAAATCCAATAAATATTCTTTTCTAAGCTTATCACGCTCAGCCTTTTCTTCATCCGTAAGGCCTACAGTTTTGGCTTTTTTAGCCAGTTCATTTATTCTTTTAAGTCTTTCAGATTCTTCCTGAGGCATGGACTATTCCTCCTTATATATTTTACTTTAAAAATTACATATTTAAGCTTATAATAGTTATATAAAACTAAAAGGCGGTGGTTTTAATAGACATGTCATTTGCGATTTTTGGAATAGTACAGTTATTCACTACATTGATAAAAGCAGCAGTTATTGTTGTTTTAGTTTTAATGGTTATTAAATTTGTAAAAAATAAACCAGATGCAAAAAAATATCAATACGGAAAACAAACTTACTCACAAAAGAACAATAAATCTTTCACTTGGGATAAACCAAAACGAAAATCTATATTCAACCGCAACAAAGAAGTTGACTGCGACTTAGACGAGCGCATTTTCGGTCCTAAAAACCAGCACAAAGACTTATTTTAAAAGCAAAAAACTGCTGACAGGCTTATATTGCCTGCGGCAGTTTTTTAGTCTAAAAACTCAAAACCTTTATAATATTTAAAATATACTTTTCCAAGAATTTTATCTTCTTCTACATATTTATTTACCCAAAATCTTGAGTCAAGAGAATCATTTCTGTTATCACCCATCATAAAATAACAACCTTCCGGCACCTCATAAGGCCCGTAATCTCCTACAGGTGTTTCTTTAACAAAGTCATCGTTAAGCGGCTCTTCAGAACCATTTATATATACCTTTCCATCGCGAATTTCAACTGTTTCGCCTGGAAGACCAATGACTCTTTTTACATAAAGAATAGACTCATCATCAGGATACTTAAATACAGCTATATCTCCTCTTTCGGGATGAGAAAAATAATATGTCAGCCTTAATGCTATAATCCTGTCGCCCGGCATTATGGTATTTTCCATAGAACCGGTAGGAACTGTAGCGTTTACTATTACAAACGAATTAATTGCAATGGCTATAAGCACAGCGAGAACTATTGTTTTTATCCAGCTCAAAATTTCGCGCCCTGCTCCGCCTTTTTGTTTTTGTTCTTTATTGTCACTCATAGTACCGAAATTATTCCTTTTCTTCCTTATTGTCAGTTTCCTCTGCGTTGTCGCTTACTATTTCTGAAATTGGCATAATGTTAACGCCTTTTTCAAAATCATCGTCGCTTACCTCATTTTCGCTATCAGAGTTTTTCTTTTTGCTAACAAATTTATTAGTTAATTCTGTAGCTCTTTCAGAAAACTTTTTCATTTTAGGTGCAGTATCGTCAACAGCCTTTTTAACAACAGGTTTAGCATCATCAATCATTTTTTCTGCTTTTTCAGCAGCTATTTTAGCAAAAGAGCTTATGTTGCCGCTTGCTTTAGATAAAACAGACTCTACTTTATCATTAACAGCCGTTTCATTCATAGCCTTAAGAAGCCTCTCAGCTTCATCAACCGTAATTATACCTTTTTCAACCATAGATAAAACCGCAAGTCTTTCTTCTTTCATATATATCCCTCCTGTATCTATCTTTTTAGACCGGTTACTATTTTTAATACCTCAACAATAACCGAGCCAAAATCCATATTCATATTTATACGCAAAATAAGCAGTAAAATGAGAAGTACAAATAAAACTATTATACCAGCGCGTTTTGCAAGGCGTTTTGTTATTCTTTTTTTGCGTCTTCCGCTTTCTTTAAATAGCACATTAGGCGAAACATACATACCACCCAACACGCCTTTTTTAACATCTGTTACAATTCGCTTTTCGTTTCTCAAAAGGAAAAAAGCTCTTTTATCGGCATTAAAAAAATAATCAACGCCGTTTTGTACTCCTTTTATTCCACGTATTTTTATTATACCATTTTTTCTGACAGGCGAACACTTAATTATAATAAATTTTTGATTTTGAGAAAAATACCTATCAAAAGCGGTAAATATTACAGAAACAGAAATCCAAGCACAAAAAACAGCTAATATCAAAGCAATAGCAAAAGCGTTTTTATGTAAGAAATCCTTTGCGAAAAAAACTATATATCCTTTTGCTAAGCACTGATAAAAATAATATACAAATATAACACTGTTTATAAAAAAAACTGCTATTTGGCTTATTTTAATTTTATTTTTAGGCGGCACATACCACAAAGCCGTATTAAAAAGAGAAAACACGGTTAAAAAAGTCATTACAAAGCTTATTAATACTACTATTCCATTAATGTTTGTTTTATTAGTATTAATATAAGACATTCCTATAATAGGAAGTGTCCAAAAGAGTATAAAAATATATTTTTTTCTTCCAGTAAAAGAAGCGCTGAAAACAGCGTAAAAACTAAGTATAATTGAAATTAACCCTAAAAACGCCATTTTCAGCCTCCGATTTTTAAACTATTTAATATTTAAACTAATTAAATACCTCTGTAAATTTCTGGTCTAAATACGCCAGCCTTTTCAGCTTTTTCTATCTGTTCAAGCATTTTTTTGTTGTCTTTATTAAAAGTACCTTTTAATGGCACATAGTTTGATGCATGGTTAGCTCTGAATACTGTGCCCTCTGAGTCAACGTTTTCTATAAATATTTTAAGCTCCTGCATTACCTCAACTGGACCCAAAAGCTGGAACTTTCCAGCCTGATAATCGTTATAAAGCTCCGTTCCAGGCTCTACCATAAGTGTAAGGAAACCTACATATTCAGGTTTTATAATGCTTATAAGCTTTGCTGAATTTATGGTATGCTCTTTAAGTCTTTCTTTTCCGCCAAGACCAGAAATAAGTGTAATAGAAACTATCATTCCGGCTTTTTTAAGCTTTAAGCCAGCTGTAGCTATTTCTTCAGATGTAACGCCTTTTTTAACATCTCTTAAAACAATGTCGTCACCACTTTCGGCACCCATATAAATCATATCAAGGCCAGCGGCTTTAAGCTTGGCAAGCTCCTCATCTGTTTTCATGTTTACATCTGCTGGCGCACCATAAGCCGAAATTCTTTCGCACTCAGGATAAAGCTCATGTATTTTATCAAGAATATAAAGCAAATCATCTGTTTTAACTATAAGTGCATCACCGTCAGCAAGGAAAATTCTTCTTACTTTATAATCGCGGTAATACTGTCTAGCGTCAATTAAGTCTGCTACAACCTCATCCAGTTTTCTTACTCTGAACTGTTTATCTTTAAACATTGCACAGAAAGTACATTTATTTCTTGCACATCCTATAGTAAGCTGTATTATAAGGCTACCCGCCTCACTTGGCGGTCTGTAAACTGCTCCTTCATATCTCATTTTTCATTTCTCCTCAACAATTAAAATATAGTCAGCATATATTATAAATTTTAAATTGCCTTTTAGCAAGGCCAAATTAACTAAACATATAAAAAGCGCCGCTTTAAAACGGCGCTTTAAAAACATAGTGTTAAATTGTTTCAGCGTAAATTCTGTCTATAACGTGTTCGTCATTAAACTCAACTATTACATTATAGTCGTTTTCGTAAAGATAATACAGGCTGTAGAACTCTCTGAATGTATATTCCTGGCTTGTACCGTCAATACGTATTCTGATATCGTCCTCTTCATCCAAAATATTATAGTCCTTAGTCTCAGTCTTGCCCTGAACTGATATTATACCATTTCTAATATCTACAACCTTGCCTTCTGCCTCTGCAACATTAGCTGTTATAATGTTTGCAAAACCGTCAACTACAACTACATCAGCTTTTAATACTTCTCCATTTTGAATGTGTTTATAAATATCAGCAGCAGTTGCTTTTTCACCGTTAATTGTAATTTCGGATTTATCAGAATATTCTATAGTATCGTACCTTATATCAAACTGGTCTTTTTCAACATTTTTAAGTGTTCCGGTAACTACATCATAATCATCAAAGTCAACGTAAACTGTTATTTTACTTACTTCATCATCTCTGTTTAAAGAAAGTTTAACTTCTGTTACGTCTTTCTGATAAATACTCTTTAAATCCTCAAGGCTCTCTACACCGCCTGTACCAAACTTAACATCAACATCTTCAGCTAAGGCGTATTTTTTAGTAACACCAGCTTGAGTAGTTATTTCAATGTAGTACTCCGAAAGACTGGATATTTTGCCGTAAAGATTATCTATAACCTCAACTTCAAGCTTTGTAACCTGTTTCTGTTTGTTAAGAACTACTTTGCCTGTAAGGCCTACATCCTCATCGTCCAAAAGTCTTGTAACTTTAGAAACAGTACTTTCCTCTCCGTCAACTAAAACATATACTCCTTCTGCAAGAGTATAGCTTTCTGTACTTCCGTCTTCATTAAAAAATACAACTTTTTCATTCGTTACATTTTTAATGGCACCGCTTACAGTTCCGCCTTCAGAATTTAATGTAGCCATAACATAAAGAAGCTCTCCATCATCAGTTAATTCAGCAGTTACATTAAGGGAACCATAATCATCAAATAAATCACTAAGTTCAGCTATATTTTTCTTTTCGCCTTCAAAATAGAACTTGCACTCATTATCCCAGTTGTAAACCTTTTCATTACCACCATCTCTTTTAATTGTCATATCATGGTCATCAATGTCAGTTATTTTGCCTACAACTGTATTTTCTTCACCTATAACTGCTATATTTTCAGCAAGACCACTGCTGTTTAAAGTTACTGCAACATCGCACTTAACACCGTTTTCTACAACTTTTGAAACATCTTTATAGGATACTGGTTTTGCGTTTAAAGTTATAAGTGCCTGTGAAGCAAGTTTATATTCATTTATAGCACCACTTTCAAGCTCAACTATAACTTTGTCAGAAAGGATATTAACAAGACTGCCTGAAACTTCGCCTGTTTTTTCACTTTCTTTAGTCCCTGAGCCTTTAGTTACAACAGCTAAAAGCACTTCTTCGTCTTTAGCTACAACTGTTACTTTATCGCCGTTTTCTATATTCGTAAAGCTGTAATCCTTGCCGTTTGATGATGCTGGTGTATCTTTATCACCACTGAAAACATTAGTTGCTCCTGAATCATCACTTTTAACTGTTATTGTCTTTTTTCCGCCATTTTCTGAAATACCCATAACTGTTCCCGTAACAGTTTCCATTCCGTCATCAGCAGTTTTTCCATTAATAACATTATATGTTTTAGTTACAATAACAGCCATCTCGGCACGGTTAATATAATTACCTGGGTTAAAGTTGGAATTATCATCGCCCATAAGTATTTTATTATCTGCTAAAAGGGCAACATATTCAATAGCATCATCGTCTATTTTGTCTTTATCTTTAAATGAAACTTCAGTTGTTTCTTTTTTGCCGTTTACTTTTTCCAATACCCTGCCGAATACAACAGCCACGTCTTCTCTTGTGGCATAAACATCAGCTGATGAGGTAGAAAAATTAGAAAGCTCGTCCTCAAGAACAATTTTGTTTTCAAGGCAGTATGCTGTAGCCTCGTAAGCCCATTGAGGGACATTATATGATGCCATTGTTTTTTTCCACTTTTCTGTAACTTCATCAGAAGGCTCTGCCTCTTTTGCAGATTTTAAAAGGTTATAAGCCATTTGTTCTGTTTCAAAAAATGTAACTTTATCTTTTGCTCTGAATAAATATGTACCGTCGGAGTTCTCCTGACCTACCATTAAGCCTAATTCTGCTGCCTGTGATATATATACCTTTGCAGTTTCCCAAGGCACATCGTTAGCGTCAGAAAACTTAATTTCAGCCATTACAGGAACTGCCATAGACGCACATAACGCCATAGCCAATAATGATACTGCTTTTCTTTTCATAATTTATCCCTCCTTAAAATACAAATAAACAAAAATCTATTTAGTTAAATTTTATCATATATAGTAAAAAAATAACAGCTTTATGATATAAAATAATATTAATTTCATAAACCGCAGACAATAGTATTAAGCTTAGCAATTACTTAAATACATTTAATAAATATAGCTTAAATTTATTGAAGTTTTAAATAATTACCACATATCCTGAGTAAAATCGTCTATTACATCTTCAGCCTTGTTCATTAATTTTTTGCCTTTGCGCATTACTTTTTTTCTGTCTGAATTACTCATACACATTAAAGTATAGCCTGCCGCCGCTATAGCTGAACCCATTACAAGACCTGACATAAATTTATTCATACAAAAAACCTCCCTTAAAACTGTCTGCGGCAGATTTAGTATTTAACATTAACCTTTTTTTATACTGTAAAAAAACGCCCCTTAAAAGCCTTTCAGCTTAAAAGCGGCGTTTATAAATTAAATTTTAATTTCTTTTAAAGCATACAATGAAAAAATATAAACATCATTAATTTCACAGTTTAAAGCTTTTTGTGCTGCTAATTTATATAACCTTAACTGTACTGAATACTTATTTTTCAAATCTTCTTCTTTCCCGTATGGAACATAGTCTGATTTATAATCCACCAAAACAAACTTGTCCTTTTCCTTAAAAATACAGTCAATCATTCCATGAACCAGTATTTTTTCGGTATTTCCGGCATATTTTTCATCCTCAAAAATTTCATAAGGCGTTAGCTCCATGGCAAAAGGTTTTTCTTTATAAACCAAGTCTGATTTTAATATGCGCTTATACAAATCGCTTTGGGTAAAGCCATAAATACTGCTTATGTTTACGCTTTCTCCTTCTTTGTCAGAAATTATGCCATTTGAAACCAGTGTACTAATAATGTTTTTTATATCGTCTTTTGTATAACTTAAACTAAAGTCCATGTTTTCAAGCACACTATGTACCGCAGTACCTTTTCGTGAAGGAGTTACTTCTTCTGTTTGGCTTAAAAACTCTGGTTTTTCAAATCTATTTAAGTTATAAAGCTTGCTGTCTTTGTAATCCGACTCCATACTTTCCATTATTCTTTTAACTTCGGAAACATATAAATTTGCTGGAAATTTTTCTTTTTCCGCATTAATAGAGCATATATTTTCAATATCTATTTTCAGTGTTTCTTTTTCTTCCTCTGAATCAGAAATGAAAATGTCGTATTTTTCAACAGCTTTGTTTTTAGGTATAATATTAATTTCCCAAACAGATTTATCATTAAATAAGTCTGTATTTCCAACATTTGAACAAAAATCGCCTAAAACAGCACCGCATCTGTGTCTTACTAGGCATGAGCATATCCAGTCTAAAAAAGATGACGCTTTAACTATGGAGTAATACGGTAATTTTCTCTCACTGTTTAAAGCACTTACAGACCATAAAGCACATTTCTGACTTATGTTCTTTACAGTACCTGTTATAAAAAGCTTTTCTTTGGCACGGGTCAGAGCTACATAAAGCACTCTCATTTCCTCAGCAGCGCTTTCATGCTTAAGCATATCAGAAACTATATTTTTTGATAAAGCTGGATACTCTGCCCTTTTTTCCAAATCGGTATAGTCGCACACAATTCCGGCCTTAGTATGCAAGAGGACTTTTGATGTTAAATCATTTTTATTAAAACTTCCGCCTGTTCCGCATAAGAAAACAACAGGAAATTCAAGACCTTTGCTTTTATGTACTGTCATTATTCTCACTACTTCTGCCTTATCACCTGTTATTTTAGCTCCGCCAAAATCAGAACCTGTACTTTGAAGCCTTTGTATATACCTTATAAAATTAAACAGGCCTTTAAAATTGTTTTTTTCAAGCTCATGGGCTTTTTCAATAAGCATTATTAAATTAGCCTGTTTTAAAGCACCGCCTTTTAATGCCCCAACATAGTCATAATGACCTGTTACATTGTAAATATCCCAAATTATATCGCCTACAGATTCAAAAGGAGCTTCTTTTTTCCATTTGTCTATATCGCTAAAAAACTTTTGAATTTTTTCTTTTAAGCCTTCGTCACTTCCATTTGAAGCATACTCTTTTACAGCATCGTAAAAATCAAGACTCTCGCCCTCCATACGTATTTTTAAAAGTTCATCGTCAGTAACGCCATAATACGGCAGTTTAAGGCTTGCAGCAAGAGGTATATCCTGTTTAGAGTTATCAATAACGCTTAAAAGGCTTAATACATCGGAAATTTCTTTACGCTCAAAATATTTTTCGGCATTATCCATGTAGTAAGGTATCATCTGTTCATCAAGGGCATCTCTTGCCGCCTGCCCCCAGTTTTTTATTTTTCGCGTTATAATAGCTATATCAGAATATCTAACAGGTCTTGATGTTTCGCTTTTAATATCATAAACCTCAAAACCGCTGTCTATCAGCTCACGAATTTTTTTAGATACAAAACTCATTTCAGCCTGAGCCGATGTTATATCGTCCAGCTCTTCGTCATCTGTTTCGGAATTTTTCTCTATAATATCAACCTCAACAGCCATATTGCTGTTTTCAGGATATTTGGCTCCTGGGTAAAGGTATGACTTTTCTGTATAGTCCATTTCCCCAGCTTCTTTAGTCATAATCTGGCTGAATATAAAGTTTGTGGCATAAAGCACTTCTTTGCGGCTTCTGAAATTTTGAAATAAATCTATTTTTATCTGATTTCCGCTTTCCTTAAAACTATTGTATTTTTCAAGAAATATTCCTGGTTCTGCCTGACGGAAACGGTATATACTCTGCTTCACATCGCCAACCATAAACCTGTTATTTGCTTTTTGGCCTTTACCGCTTAAAGCATAGAGTATCATTTCCTGAACAGGATTGCTGTCCTGATATTCATCAGTCATAATCTCATAATATTTCTTTTGAAGGCTTAACGCCTCTGGTGATGGAACAAATTCCCCGTCCTTTTCTTCTATAAGTATTTTAAGTGCAAAATGCTCCAAATCGTTAAAGTCTGCTATGTTTCTTTCACGCTTTGCATCAGCGTACTTTTGTGAAAAATCCTTAACAAGTATACACAGCTCATTTATAACACTGCCTGTTTTTAAAACAGTTTTAATTTCACTTTCTAAGCTTGTAAAAAAGAATTTATCCTTTAATTCGCCTATGCTTTTTTTAACTGTTTCTCTTAAATTTTTAATTGTTTCTGCCAAAGCTTTATCATCGTTTTTTCCTGCTCGGCCTATTGAGCCAAATGAAAAAGCTGAAAGGTAATTGCTTAATTTATTAAAATCAGTTTCTGCATATTCTTTAATAATTGATATATTCTCTAGGTCAGCCGAAAGGGCTTTTGCATAAGAAGCTGGTCCGCCGTTATAGGCCAAATTAAGGGCTTTATCAATATATTTAAGGCACTGGTCAGCTTCAAATACACATCTCTTTTTTATATACTCTCCCCAAAAAGTTTGACCAAAATCATTTTCTAAGTCAAAATCATACTTTTCACATGCACCATCAAGAAATTTTTCCGGAAAAGGCATGCTTTGTATAAATGAATGAACAGAAAGCACAATATCCTTTAATCCACTGTCTGAAAGGCTTTGGCCGAATGTTTCTACAAGCTTAAGAAAGCCTTCGTTATTCTCACTGCCGTATTTTTCCTCAAAAAGCTCATCTAAAACAGTACCTTTAATAATCTCGCATTCGTTTTCGTCAGCTATCCTAAAATCCGGGTCTATATTAAGCTTTGTGTAATTTTCACGCACGGTTTTCATACAGAAAGAATGAATAGTTGTTATATCTGCATGATTAATAAGCGCTATCTGGCGTGAAATATGCTCATCGGCACCTTCTTCAACAATTTTTGCAAGTGCCTTTGATATTCTCTCACGCATTTCAGAAGCTGCGGCGCTTGTAAAAGTTACAACAAGCAGGTTATCAATATCAACAGGTGTTTGATTTTCTGTTATAATTCTTATAATTCTCTCAACAAGAACGGCCGTTTTACCGCTTCCGGCTGATGCCGAAACTATAATATCAGAATTTCTTGTGTATATAGCTTTTTTCTGCTCCTCAGTAAAGACCGTTCCCATTTTTATGCCCCCGCTGCTTGATTTAAACTTGATAACTTAATTCTTCTGTTAATTGAAATATACTCTGAAAAATATTTAAGAAATGTTTTAAAAGAATTATAGCAGAAGTTTTCCAAAAAGGCTATTGCGAATATATTTGTTTCATCCCTGCCAAACATATATTTAAGAGCTGTTTTTGAAAAAGCATCTGGGAACTGCTTTGGAAAAGACATACGGTATTTATACAGTATCTCAAAAAGCTTTTTCTCACTTTCTTCCAGCTCATAAACTTTATAAAAACATACACTAACTACATAAAAATCAAGCTTATCGCGTTTTTTTGCCAGCATTTGTATTGTATGGTGCATTGCCATAATTTTGAAAAACCTGCGTTTTCTTTCGCTATCCATGTATGGCATATATTTATTAAATACATTACTTCTGCAATAAGTGCCGCAAAAGCTCTCCTGTGCATCAATTGCCGCAAATTCCGCCATAAGTGCATAAAACGCACTGCAAAAGCTGTTTGAAAGCTCAGCTGATTTTTTTACATAATCTTCCCTTATTTTATCCATTTCCTCCATAAACTGGAGTTTTTCCTCTGTGCCGTGGCTTAAAATTTTCATTGCCCAAAACACCTCCAATAAAATTTTAAACCATAGCATTACACTATAACAAAGGGTTTCGTATACAAAATTATTGCAATAATCAACTTTATGGAACAAAAAAAGACTTCCTGTATTAAAAATACGGAAGTCCTAAATAAATTAAATTTCGCTTCTTGTATTAAACTTTTTAAGGTTGCCCTCTTTAAGCTCTCTTTTGGCCAATTCCGAAAATACATCATCCCATGTAATGCCTTGTTCTTCCATAAGGACTGAAAGGTGATACATTAAATCACAAATTTCATAAACAGTTTCGCTCTTTACACCGTTTTTGGCTGCTATAACTGTTTCGGTGCATTCCTCGCCTACTTTTTTAAGTATTTTATCAATACCTTTTTCCATAAGGTAATTTGTATAAGAGCCTTCTTTTGGGTTCTTTTTTCTGTCTTCAATTACTTCATAAAGTGCATATAAAACTTTGGAATAATCCATTAAAGTACCTCTTTTCCGTTAACATCTCTGTAAAAACAGCTTCTTTTGCCTGTATGGCATGCTGCACCTATCTGGTCAACTTTAATTAAAAGCGCGTCGCTGTCACAATCAAAATATATTTCCTTGACTATCTGAAAATGTCCCGATGTATCGCCTTTATGCCACAGTTCCTGTCTGCTGCGTGAGTAATAATAGCATGTGCCTTCTTTTACTGTACGCTCAACAGCTTCTTTATTGGCATAAGCCAGCATTAAAACCTGATTGTTTTTATAGTCCTGAGCAATTACAGGTATAAGCCCTTTTTCGTCATATTTTAAACTATCTGCAAAACCCATTGTTTTCTCCTTACAGCCTTACAGGCACATTTCTTTCTTTTAAGTATTTCTTCAAATCAACAATTTCCATTTCTCTAAAATGGAAAAGGCTTGCTGCAAGTGCCGCATCTGCCCCACCTTCTGTTAATGCATCATAAAAATGCTCCATTTTACCTGCTCCGCCTGAAGCTATAACAGGTATTCCTACAGCGTCGGAAACAGCCTTTGTAAGCTCTAAATCATATCCGTTTTTAACTCCATCGCAGTCCATACTTGTAAGAAGTATCTCTCCAGCGCCTCTGTCGTAGGCTTCTTTTGCCCATAAAACAGCGTCTTTGCCAGTATTAACACGGCCTCCGTTTAAATACACATCAAATCCACCGCCAGGGCGTCTTTTTGCATCTATGGCAACTACAACACACTGGCTGCCGAATCTGCGGGCTGCCTCATTAATAAGCTCTGGCCTTTTCAATGCTGCTGAATTAACAGAAATTTTATCAGCTCCAGCTGAAAGTATTTTTCTAAAGTCATCTATGCTTCTTATTCCGCCGCCTACAGTAAGTGGAATAAACACCTGCTCTGCCGTTTTGTTTACTACATCAAGCATTATATTTCT
Organism: uncultured Clostridia bacterium; assembly: GCA_944377425.1. GTDB lineage: Bacteria > Bacillota > Clostridia > Lachnospirales > Anaerotignaceae > Neoanaerotignum_A. The sequence continues at coordinate 31,779 of CALWEX010000064.1, read as the reverse complement.
GTCATCGGCAGAAGCCGTTATATCAAGAAATACCAGCTCGTCTGCCATAGACTCATTATAAAACTTAGCGGCTTCAACAGGGTCTCCGGCATCTTTAAAATTTACAAAATTAATGCCTTTAACAACCCTTCCGGCGTTTACATCAAGGCATGGTATAATTCTTTTAGTGTGCAATTAAAGCACCTCCAATTTTATTTTTCAAAACGCTCTATAATCTCTTTTAAATCAAGAGCACCTTGGTAAAGGGCTTTGCCTATTATAACACCTTGAGCATTTATAGATTCAACGCCTTCTAAATCGCTCATTGTGCTTACTCCACCGGAAGCTATAATATCAATACCGCTTTGCTCAACAAGCTCTTTTGTGCTTTCAATATTAGGGCCGGACATCATTCCGTCTTTTGAAATATCAGTATAAACTACTGTTTTAACACCTATTTCAGCCATTTTTTTACAAAGCTCTATCGCAGGCACATCGCTTATTTTCTCCCAGCCGTCGGTAGCAACCATACCTTTTGAAGCATCTATACCAACAGCTATTTTATCGCCGTAAACTCTAACGGCTTCTTTAACAAGCTCTGGGTTATTAACTGCCGCTGTACCTATTATAACACGTGAAACCCCAGCGTCTATTCTTTGTTCTATATCACGCATTGAGCGTATGCCGCCGCCAGTTTGAACAGGCACATTAACTGCCGCAACTATTTTTTTAATAGCCTCTAAATTATAGCTGTTGCCTGTTCTTGCTCCGTCTAAGTCCACAACATGAATATATGTAGCTCCGGCTTCCTCCCATATTTTAGCTCTTTGAACTGGGTCATCGCCATAAGATGTAACATCGTCAAAACGGCCTTGTTTAAGCCTTACACATTGTCCGTTTTTTAAATCTATAGCAGGATAAATCTGCATAAAAATCACAGCCTTCCAAAATTATTAAGTATTTTAAGCCCTGTATCACCGCTTTTTTCCGGGTGGAACTGGAGTGCAAAAACATTGTCTTTTTGCGCCGCCACCTGTATTTCTTCACCATAAAAACATGTAGCACTTACAACAGGCGCATTTGTTTTAAGCCTGTAGGAATGAACAAAATACACATAAGGCTCATTTCCCAAGCCTTCAAAAAGCGGGCTTCTCATTTTTATATCAAGACTGTTCCAGCCTATCTGCGGTATTATCTGGTCTTTTGGAAGAAGAACTATTTCTCCCGGCATAAGACCAAGACCTGTATATTCTCCGTTTTCGTAGCTTTTGTCAAACATCATCTGCATACCAAGGCAAATACCCAAAAACGGCTTTTTCTCATCTACAATATGATATATAACTTTGTCTATCTCTTTTTCTCTTAATGTATTTATTGCATCGCAAAATGCACCAACACCAGGAAGTACAACTTTATCAGCACTGGCTATTTTTTCAGGATTATCAGTAATTTGGGCATCAAAGCCTAAAAACTCAAAAGCCTTTTGAACACTTCTTAAATTTCCCATGCCGTAGTCAATTATAGCTATCATATTACACCTCCAGCATGCCTTTTGTTGAAAGTACACCATCTATTCTCTCGTCAATAGAAACAGCCATATCAAGAGCCTTGCCAAATGCTTTAAATATTCCCTCGGCTATATGGTGGCTGTTTTTGCCGTAAAACATTTTAATATGCATGTCTATTCCTGCATTGGCGCATACTGCCCTGAAAAACTCCTCAACCATTTCCATATCCATATCGCCGCATTTTTGTGTAGGGAAAGTTACATCAAAATTAAGATACGGTCTGCCGGAAATATCCATTGAGCAAAGTATAAGGGCTTCGTCCATAGGCAGTATAAAAAATCCGTATCTTTTTATTCCGGCTTTATCCCCTAAAGCTCTTGTAATACATTTACCCAAAACAATCCCCACATCTTCTATTGTGTGGTGGCAGTCTACTTCAACATCGCCTTTGGCATCTACATCTAAATCTATAAAGCCATGCTTTGAAATATGAGTAAGCATATGGTCAAAAAAGCCTATGCCTGTTGAAATATTATTCTCACCTGTTCCGTCAAGGTCTATTTTCATTTTAATTTTAGTTTCAAAAGTATCGCGCATTATTTCCGCGTTTCTCATTTTATTCCGCTCCTTTTCAGCATTCTTTTCTTACCCTTACAGCATTAGCATGAGCCGTAAGGCCTTCGGCATTGGCAAAAGATATAATATCATCACTTAAATTTAAAAGAGCGTCTTTGCTGAATGATATTATACTGGACTTTTTAATAAAGTCATCAACTGATAAAGGTGAAAAGAATCTAGCTGTGCCACCTGTTGGCAGAACATGATTAGGGCCTGCCATATAGTCGCCCAAAGGCTCTGGTGAATAGTGGCCTAAAAATACCGCTCCGGCGTTTTGAATGAGTGGAAGAACCTCAAAAGGCGACAATGTGCAGATTTCCATGTGCTCAGGTGCAATGGCGTTTGAAAGAGAGCAAGCCTCCTCTATTGAATCAGCAATAATAATTGCACCGTAGTTATCTATTGATTTTCTTATAATGTCTTTTCTTTCAAGTTTTTCAGTCTGTTTCTCTATTTCGTTGCGAACGCTTAAAGCCAACTTTTCGCTTGTTGTAACAAGTATAGCAGAAGCCAATTCGTCATGCTCAGCCTGTGAAAGAAGGTCAGCGGCAACATAAACCGGGTTGGCACTTTCGTCAGCTAAAACAAGTATTTCGCTTGGTCCTGCAACGGAATCTATATTTACATAGCCATAAACAGATTTTTTGGCAAGGGCAACAAATATATTTCCCGGGCCACATATTTTATCAACCTTAGGAACACTTTTTGTGCCATAAGCCAAAGCAGCTATTGCCTGAGCTCCGCCTATTTTAAATATTTCATCAACTCCGGCTTCTTTAGCGGCTACGATTGTAGTTGGATAAACTCTGCCGTCTTTTTGTGCTGGTGTTGTCATATAAATGTGCTTAACACCTGCCACATGAGCCGGCATAACATTCATAAGCACTGATGAAGGATATGCGGCTTTTCCGCCTGGAACATAAACGCCTACTTTTTCAAGTGGTCTAATCATTTGGCCCATGACCTCGCCGTTTGGTGCAGGTTCTATCCAACTGTTTCTTTTCTGCTTTTCGTGAAAAGCCTTAATCCTTTGAGCTGATTTTTTAATAACATCAATAAGCTCTGGGCTTACAACAGAGTATGCGTACTCAATTTCTTCATCTGTTACTTTTATATTTTCAGCTGTTATTTTTAATTTATCGAATTTTTCAGTATACTCAAAAACGGCTTCGTCTCCTCTTGACTTAACATCTTTAAGTATTCCGTCAACTATTTCCTGAACATTTCCATGCTCAAGCTGACTTCTGGAAAGTATTTTACTTAATTTTTGTTTACCTTCTTCGGTATCACAGCGAATAAGCTCTATCATTTTAAGTCCTCCTTTAAAAGGCCTCTAATTTTATCCATTACATCAATAATTCTTTCGCGCTCCATTTTCATGCTGACTCTGTTTACAACTATTCTTGCAGAAAGCGGACATATCTCCTCAAATACTACAAGTCCGTTTTCTTTAAGTGTTGCTCCGCTTTCTACTATATCCACTATACAGTCTGAAAGACCCACAATAGGCGCCAGTTCTACAGAGCCATTAAGCTTTATAATCTCAACTGTCTGGTGCATTTGATGATAAAAATACTCTCTTGCTATATTTGGGTATTTTGTGGCAACCCTCAAAGAATGGCATTTATGGATTTTATCTTTCATTTCAGGAAGGCCAGCAACGCACATACGGCATTTTCCAAGGCCTAAGTCCAGCATTTCGTATATATTCCTGTTTTCTTCCATAATAGTGTCTTTGCCTACAACACCAATATCAGCGGCGCCATGCTCCACATAAGTAGGCACATCACTTGTTTTAGCAAGGAATATTTTAAGCTTTAAGTCCTCATTAACAAATATAAGCTTTCTGGATTTTTCTTTCATTTCTTCGCATGGCATACCTATTCTTTCAAGAAGGTCCATTGTCTGCTCAGCAAGCCTGCCTTTAGCCAAGGCAAATGTTAAATATCTCATTTCTGTCCCTCCTTACCCGGCATAACCAAATCTTCTATTGTAATATCGGCTAATACAGTACCGACTTTTTCATCAAAACGCACATATTTAATATTTATAGCATCTTTAAAATAAATAAGTGACTCTATGCCTTTTAACTGCATGTATTTAATATTATCTTCCAAATCATATCCGCAAAGGCTGCCTTCAACCTTAATTCCGGCATTGCGATAAATTTCAGCTATTTTAAGAGCAGAAGCCAAGCCAGCCTGACTTGATGCTATCATTGCCTTAGCACCGCCTTTAGCAAGCTGAACACCGTTTCTGTCAAGTACATTTAAAATTTCATCTATTTTAACAGCAAAACCAACAGCCGGAATATCACGGCCGAACTGCTTTACAAGGTTATTATACCTTCCGCCATCTACTATGGAATATCCTGTGCCATAAGTATAACCCCTGAATATTATTCCTGTATAGTAATTAAGTTTATTAACCATACCCATATCAAAAGATACATACTGGCTTACACCATGAAGCACCAATATGTTATAAAGCTTTTCCATATAATCAAGGGCCTTTTGTGCCTCAATGCTGTTTGTAAGTGTTTTTGTATACTCTATTATTTCCATACCGCCAACAAGACGAGGAAGCTCCAAAAACAGCTTTTTAACATTTTCCGGCATAACTCTTTCTTTAACAAAAAATTCAACACCGGCATAGTTGCGGTTTGCTATTAAATCTTTAATCAAATTTTTGTTTTTTTCATCAAAACCGGTTTCATCAAGAACAGCATTAAAGAACTGAACCTGACCTATATTAAGCTTAAATTCTTCAATACCACAAGCAAGAACGCTCTTAACCGAAATAGCTATAGCCTCTGCGTCAGCCTCTGCGCTATCAGAACCCATGAGCTCAATTCCAGCCTGAGCAAACTCGCATTTTTTGCCCTGATAACTTTTTGAATCCCTAAAAGCATTGCCGTAATAGCAAAGCCTAAGCGGCAAAACCTCTTCCTCAAAGGCAGTTGCCGCCATTCTTGCTATAGGCGGCGTCATATCACTTCTTAAAGAAAGTGTTGAACCGTCTTTATCAAAAAATCTGAACATTTCTTTTGGGCTTATGGAGCCCATTTTTTCATCTGAAAATACTTCTATATACTCAAACATAGGACTTTCAACTGCCCTATATCCATAACTTTCAAAAACATTTTCAATTTTTCTTGTTATAATTCTTTTGCTCTCCGTTTCGTCAGGAAGCAAGTCCCCAACACCTATAGGAGTATGAAGTTTAAAATCAAGCATAATAACCCACCTTTATAACTTTATCGCTCTACCATGATAAAGTACAGTATATACAATCTTTCTAATTTTGTCAATACAGCTTATTTTTAGCATTTTACCATTATTTTTATTTTTTGCAAAGTAAGTTTAAAGCTTTACAAAATAATAAACACTAAAATAAAGTTTCTATGTTATAATTTATTAAAAGGAGTGTTGCTCATGTTTAACAAAATTGATTTCAGCACATACCCAAGGGCTGAGCATTATAACTACTATATTAATTTTATAAAGTCAAAAATTAATATGTCTTATAACATTAACATTACAAATTTATTGGAAAAAACAAAATCCGACTCTTTAAAATTCTACCCCACATTTGTTTATGTAATTATGCGTGCCATTAACGAAATAAAAGAAATGCGAATGGCTGTTGACAAAGATGGAAATTTAGGTTATTACGATTATTGTAATCCATCATACACAATTTTCCATAAAGACGACAAAACTTTTTCTGATATTTGGACACCTTACAGCAAAGACTTTAAAGAATTTTATAACAATGCCATAAGCGATATGGAAAAATACAAAGATGTAAAAGGTGTAAAAGCAAAGCCGGATAAACCGGATAATTTTATCCCTTTATCATGTGTGCCATGGCTTAGTTTTTCTGCGTGTAGCTACGACACATACTCTCCTTCGCCTATGCTCTTTCCTGTTATTGTTTTTGGCAAGTATTTTAAACAAAATAACGAAACATTTTTGCCTTTTACAATATTTGCCACCCATGCAGTATGCGACGGATACCATGTATGCCTCTTAATAAACACTATTGAGGAGCTTTGTAAAAATTGTAATGAGTTTATAAAATAATAAAAAAGCGGTCTATTAACGTTTTAGTTAACAGGCCGCTTTAAATTTTAGCTTATTTCAATTCCTTCGCTTTCACTTACATACTCTGCTATAGCATGAATTAATTCTTTATTTGTAGGCTTTTTATAAAACTCAAAACCAAATATATTTTTATATTGGCTTTGGGCATTATACCACGACACATTAATACAGTGCCTTATATCCCTTTCCACACATTTGGGCTGAGTTTTAAACTCCATAGCTATTTCAGGATACAAATTTTTTGTAACTCCGCTTAAAAATGTTGGATTTTCAATAACATGCGCAACAGCCCTCTTTATATAACTGTAGCCTTTGAGCCCCGGTCGTATGCCTATTTTAGTTATAATTTCTGAAAGACGCACACATTGACTTTTTTCCTCATTTTGTTGTTCCTCTTTTAAATCTGAGCACAGCTGTTTAATTCTGCTTACCAGAATATCTGTATCAAAAGGTTCTGTAAGACAGTAATCAGCGCCACAAGACAAAGCCAGTTTTGAAAACATAATATTTTCTGTGTCATTAACGGCTATAAGGCGCATGTTTTTGTAATTATTCCTTTTAATCTGCTCAATTACCCACAACCCGTCATTTCCAAAAAGCCCCAGATATATAACGGCAGCAGAAAAATAATTTTTCTCTAAGGCTTTTAATGCGCTTTTTCCATCTGATACAGACTGAGAAATAATAATGCTGTTAGTGTCATTTATGCAGGCTTTAATCCTGTCCTGCTTAACATCGTCACAGCAAGCCAAAAGTAAAGTTATTTTGTTTGTTTTTTTAATAAATTCTGTGTACCCCATAAGAATTCCTCCCCCTAAATTTCATGCACTATGAATATATAATATTTTTATGGGGTAAATCATCAATATTGCGCGAAAAGTCGTTAAAACGGAATAAAGTGTTTGTAAAATATCAGTTTTTGGCAACGGCCTCTTCAGCTTTAATCAACATATTGTCAATAAATATACCATAACCCTTTTGAGGGTTATTAACAAAAACATGGGTAAGGGCGCCTATTAGTTTTCCGTCCTGCAAAATAGGACTTCCGCTCATTCCCTGAACAATACCTCCTGTAGTTTCGAGCAATCTTTGGTCTGTTATTTTAACTGTCATCGACTTATCTGATGAAATATCCAGTCTGTTTATGTTTTCTATTTCTACCTCATAAAGCTCGCTTTTGCCTAAAACATCACTTTTAATATATGCCTTTCCTGTATGAACATCACTTGATATAGCCGTTTCAACTGCCTCATATGTTATTAAAGGCAAATTTGCTTTTTGTGTTATAACACCATAAATTCCGGCATTTGTGTTTGAAAAAACCGAGCCGAATATTTTATCTTTATTTAGGCTTCCTTCAATCTCTCCAGGAACACCTTTTTCCCCTTTTCTTACACCTGTAACATCAGAAAGAGTCATAACACCGCCGGATGTATTCATAAGCGTATTTGTATCAACATCATATATTCCATGACCTAAAGCGCCAAATGCGTTATTTTCAGGGTTAATAAACGTTAATGTACCCAAACCCTGAGTATCATCTCTTACCCAACAGCCTATTTTATACTGTCCATCACTTTGGCTCATAACCGGAGTTACAGTTGTATCTACTCTTTTTCCATTTCTTACTACTGAAATATCCAAATTTTGACCATTACTTTCAGATACAGCCTTTGTAAAATCTTCTTTTGAATTTACGTCTTTTCCATTTACCGAAACTACACTGTCACCGCTTTTTATTAATCCAGAGCATGGCGAAACCTCATTACCGCTCTCATCGGTAACTTTTCCAGTACCAAGCACCAATACGCCTTTCGTTTCTATTACTACTCCAGAAATATTGCCGCAAGGTATTAGTTTTGTTCTTGGTACAACATTTAAACTAACTTCTTTTACAGGTATACCTAAAAAAGTAAACTTAGCATTATAAACTCCGGCATCATCCGCAGATACATTAGTTCCATTTACAATATCAATTTCGATATTTTCTTTTACAGGTACGGCTGTATTTTCAATAACAGCTGTGCTTTCCTCCTCATAACCTGTACCAATATGGGCAATACTGTTTTCATAAACACTAATATGCTGCGGCAGAGTTAAACAATAAAAGCCAAGAAGAAGAAAGCTTATAGGCAATATATAGGATATAAGCTTAATATTAAAATGTTTTTTTTCCAATTTTATCACTTCCGTTATTAAAATTAAGTCCACGTTTAAATTAACCTAACAATCTATTTGTTATACAGACAAAATTTTATCGCTAATAATCTAATTTTTTTCAGTTAAAAATAAAAAAGACAGACTGTAAAAAGTCTGTCCTAACTATATATTTTTTTCACTTAAAAAGTATTATTTAATTTTTTTCTATTATACCTGACAAAAGGCAGTAATCACCGTCATAAACAACTATAGCTTGTCCCGGAGCCGCCGCCCTTTGTGGCTCATCAAATACGCATTTTATAAAACCGTTTTCCAAAGCGTAAACAGTGCAAGGGGCTTTTTTATGCGCATATCTTATTTTAGCTTCTGCCCTAACAGGCTCTTTTAAGCTTTCTAATGCCATAAAATTAATCTTATCGGCGTAAACCTCTTTTTTAAAAAGCTCCTCATTGCTTCCAAGGACAATTTCGTTTTTGTCTGCATTTATACTGTTAACAAACATATGCTTGCCAAAAGATACTCCAAGACCCTTCCTTTGGCCTATGGTATAATGAATAATGCCTTTGTGACGGCCTATTATGTTGCCGCACATATCAACATAGTTGCCTGGTATGCTTTTTTTGCCTGTATAATGCTGTATAAAGGCTGCATAGTCCTTATCAGGTATAAAACATATCTCTTGGCTGTCAGGCTTCTGAGAAGTCATTATACCGGCATTTTCGGCTATTTCCCTCACCTGCTTTTTAGTGTATCCCCCAAGAGGAAAAAGTGTACACTCAAGCTGTTGTTGGGTTAGATAGCTTAATATATATGTTTGGTCTTTTGTAATATCATCAGACATTTTAACAGCAAGTCTATTGGTAGGTATATACTTTACAACTTTAGCATAGTGTCCTGTAGCTATATAGTCTGCTCCTATATCATCTTTTACTTTCATAAGAGCGCCCCATTTAACCTCACGGTTACAAATAAGGCAAGGATTAGGTGTTCTGCCTGAAAGATATTCATTTACAAACATATCCTTTATTTTTTCTTTAAAAGCTTTTTTATAATCAAGTATAATATGATTAATTGAAAGGTATTCAGCTACTTTTGCAGCATCCTCTGCGGCTTCTTCCCCTCCGTCAAAATTAACAACTGTAACTGCTGTAACATCATATCCATCTTTTTTCAAAATATATGCCGCAGTAGAGCTGTCAACTCCACCTGAAAGGCCTATAACTACTTTTTTACCACTCATTTAAGTGTTCCTCCATATTTAAAATTTGCAAACCGTACCCATTTAAAGTATTTTTTCAAAATTAGCAGCAATAATACTAAGTATAAAAATATTGTTTACAGGCGGCATTTATTTTTTACAATACAATTAAAATTTATTATATTACACAAAAATATATTGTTCAACTTAATATTGTGGTGTATAGTATATGTAGGGATTCTTTTTTGTTTTGTGAATTTTAATTTTTATTGTATGACATGGTATTCAAATTCTAACTAATAAAATATATAATATCCGCAATGCCATTTGTTTTTTCGACAAATTTTACAACAAATACCTAAGTAAAAAGCGGGGAAAATATAAGAGGATGAGGTGGTAATTTTGGAATTCAAAGAGCGTCTTAAATCTCTCAGGAAAGAAAGGAAACTTACTCAGAGTGCGTTAGGCAGCATACTTAACTATGGTTACACGGCTATCTCTAATTACGAATCCGGAAGAAACGAACCATCAATAACAGATTTAAAGAAAATTGCTGAATTCTTTGATGTTTCTATGGATTATCTCCTTTGTGTAAATGATATTAGAAATCCTTATGTTGAAAGGGACTACCCTGAACAATTCAACGAGTTTAAGAACATATACACAATGCTTGATAACGATAAAAGGGAGCTGTTGGATGATTTCATGCGTTGGATGCTTGAAAGACAAATTAAGTCACTGTCCAATACAAAGCAACAGCTTAAAGTTGCACAAGAAACCGTACCATATAAATCCAAATCTACAGACAACTGATTTTTACAACAAAAAAGGCAAAAAGCTCGCCTTTCTATTGCGCTTTTTTAAACGGCCTTTGTAATATATGGCAGATACCGCCTTTGTTTTAAACACAAATAACAGCATAGGCTTTTTTTGGTGTTTTGTTTTATCTCACACAACTACAAAATAAATGCGGACAATAAAAATCCTGATTGTATAAATCAGGATTTTTATGTTATTTGCCTCTTAATTCAGTTTTCTTTTTACTGGAATATTCAATCATTTCCTCAGCAGCTTTTACAGCGGCACTGCTCTCGTTTGAACCCATAAGACGCAGTATTTCATATATTTTTTCTTTATTTTCTATATTTTTAACTGTTGTTATAGTTGTGCCGTTTTCAACTGATTTTTCTATAAGCATATTGCCATCGGCCATTGATGCTATCTGAGGCAGATGTGTTATGCATACTATCTGCTGCTTATCAGATATATATGCCATTTTTTCTGCCACCTTAGATGCGGTTTTGCCGCTTATACCTGTATCAATTTCATCAAAAACAAATGTACCTATATTCTCAGTACCAGAAATAACGGTTTTAAGCCCCAGCATTACTCTTGACATTTCACCGCCAGAAGCCGTTTTAGCCAAAGGCTTAAGGCCTTCGCCTGCATTAGTTGAAATTAAAAATTCCACGTTATCCCAGCCTTTATTATTAAAAGTGCCTTTTTGCGTAATATCTATTTCAAACTGCGCGCTTTTCATTTCCAAGTCATGAAGCTGTGATGTTATTCTCTCCTGAAGAACAGCAGATGTTTCTTTCCTTAATAGTGTAATTTTTCCGCATATATCTTTAATTTCGCCTGTTATTTTTTCTTTTCTTAAATTAAGTTTATGTCTTAATTCACCGCTGTTTAGTATAAAATCACGTTCTTTAACAGCTTCTTCTTTACGCTTTAATATTTCTTCAACTGTTGAACCGTATTTCTTTTTTAAGCTGTAAATTAAATCCAGCCTTTCCTCTATGGTATTAATTTCATTTGGGTCAGCAGAAATACTTTCAAGATATTCTTTTAAAGATATGGCAGCATTTTGAAGGCTTTCATGGGCGCTGTCGATTTCTTCAAATATTCCGTTTAAATTACTGTCACTTGCAGACATTGTATTACATATTTTTAGCGCGTCACCTATTTTGTCCACAGCTGAGGCACTGTCACCATTACCATAGTACAAAAGCTCAAGGCACTGCCTGCACTGTTTAATAAGTCTTTCCGATGAAGCCAATACCTTTTTTCTGCTTAAAAGAGCTTCTTCTTCGCCTTCTTTAAGCCCAGCCGACTCAATATCATTTATTTTATAATCTATTAATTCCAGTCTTCTTTGGCGTTCTTCATCATTTCCGCTTATGGCTTTCAGCTGCATTAACACGCTTTTATAATCGCTTATAAGCAAAGTTAATTCTGTTTTCAGCTCCTCAATGTCTTTACCGCAAAATCTGTCTAATATATCAATATGCTTTGCCGGGTTTAACAGTGACTGGGATTCATGCTGGCTATGTATATCCAACAGTCTAGCTGAAAGCTCTTTAAGCATAGAAGCTGTTACAGGTGTACCATTTATTCTTCCACTTGTTCTGCCCTCACGGCTTATAGTTCTTTGCAGTATAAGCTCGTCATCAGAACAGTCTATACCCATACCTTCAGCACATTCTTTGGCATTTTTGCTTATGTCGGTAAAAACAGCTTCAACAACTGTTTTGTCCTCTCCTTCACGTATAAAATCTTTAGATGCTCTTTCGCCTAAAGCAAACATAAGCGAGCCTATAACCATTGATTTACCTGCACCTGTTTCACCGCTTATTACATTTAAGCCTTTATTGAATTTTATTTCGGCTCTTTTTATAAGAGCAGCGTTTTTTATATTAAGTTCATCAAGCATTATTACACCTCAAAGACATTTTATTGCCCGCCTATAATTTTGTTAAGCTTCTGTATAAAATCAACTGCCTGATTATGATTTCGCGCTACACAAAATACTGTATCATCACCAGCAATGGAACCAAGTATATCATTACTCTGCATGTTGTCAACAGCTACGGCAACAGCCATTCCCATACCGTTTAAAGTTTTAATTACAATCATGTTCTGGGAATAATCCAGCCGCACTACTGCATCTCTGAAAACACGTATCAACCTTTCCGAAAGCTCAGTATCGCTGCCGTTAATTACAGAATACTTCTGCTTTCCGCCTTCTGTAGCTATTTTGGTAAGCTTCATTTCACGTATATCCCTTGATATTGTGGCCTGAGTTACATTAAACCCTTCAGCTTTAAGCATTTGGGCAAGGTCTTCTTGTGTCTCAATGTCGTTATGCTCTATAATTTCTAGAATTTTTGCCTGTCTTGCTATTTTCATAAAGCTACCTGCCTCCCTTACCAAACATTTTGTTCCTAAGTACGTCATAAAAGCCCAAGTTATTTGTTTTAACTATGTTAGTATAATAGTTTGATTTGCGCACAGTTAAAGTCTGACCAACTTCCATGTTTGACACTTGTTTTCCGTCTATAACAATTTTTAAACTGTCATTTGTAAAGCTTTTAATGTTTATTTTAACAATATCCTCTGCGCCCACAACAATGCTTCTTGCATGGAGCATATGCGGACAAATAGGTGTAATAGCTATCATATTTGAATCAGCTTTTAATATAGGTCCACCAGCCGCAAGGTTATAGGCTGTTGAGCCTGTTGGAGTTGAAACAAGTATACCGTCACCATAGAAGTTATCTATATATTCATCATTTACATATACTGCGGAGTCTACAACACCGCCCATATAAACGCCTACTTCGTTAAGAGCCGTATAGTTTTTTATTTTATTTTCTGTTTCTAACTGTGCATCTACCATCATTCTTCGTTCAATGCGGTATTGGCCTTTAAGTACCTTATCAACCGACTCAAACATACCGTCTCTGTCGGTATCTGTTAAAAATCCCAAATGACCTAAATTAATACCCATTAAAAGAGTAGAATATACCATAGCTTTAATTCCGGCGCTCAGCATTGTACCGTCGCCGCCAAGGACAATAATTAAGTCGCTTTGGCTATATAGTTCTTCACCATCAACGGCATATTTTCCAAAACCGTGTTTCTCTGCCGTTTCTCTATCCATAACCGGAAGCACATTTTTTGACTCAAGATAATTAATGAGCTCTCTTGCTGTATCAAAATCTTTATCCCTCTGTGGGTTTGGCACAATGCCTATTTTTTTCACTGAGCATACCACCCTTTTATTAAAGCTCGTTATGCGATGTATCGGCCGTTTCATCAGCTAAAGCATACGCTTCTTCTTTTGAAAGACCAGCTTTTTTTCTGTCTAAATATATAAGGTACTCAATATTTCCTTCAGGTCCCTTAATAGGCGAAAAACTTATGTTTAAAACATTAAGTCCAGTTTCAAAAGCAAAATCAATTATTTTTTTTATAACATCTTTGTGAACTTGTATGTCTTTAACAACGCCTTTTTTGCCTACTTTTTCCCTTCCGGCCTCAAACTGCGGCTTTATAAGGCATACCAAAGAAGCATCATCACTCATAACGTTAAGTGCTGGCGGTATAACCTTTGTAAGAGATATAAAAGATACATCTACTGAAGCAAAATTAGGTTTATCCGGCACTTGTTCTTCAGTAATATACCTAATATTGGTTTTTTCAAGGCACACTACTCTTTCATCGTTTCTAAGCTTCCACGCAAATTGACCATATCCTACATCTATTGAGTATACCTTTTTTGCGCCGTTTTGAAGCATACAGTCTGTAAAACCACCTGTAGAGGCGCCTATATCCATACAAATTTTGTCTTTAAGCTCTACACCAAACTCATTTATGGCTTTTTCCAGTTTAAAACCGCCACGGCTTACATACTTCATATCGCCGCCTTTAATTGTTATTTCGCTTTTAATATCTATTTTTGTGCCAGCCTTATCCTCTTTCATTCCATCAACATAAACCTCACCAGCCATAATCAGAGCTTTGGCTCTTTCACGTGATGAAACAAGGTTTCTTTCAACCAGCAACACATCAAGTCTTTCTTTATCAGCCATTATTACGCCTTTCCCAAAATCTCTTTTACTTTTAAATACATTCCTTCGCCATCAAGGCCATATCTTTTAAAAAGCAGTTCCCTTGTACCCTGCTCTATAAACTTATCATAAAAGGCAAAATTATAAATTGTTACATCTTTTATTCCCAAGTCATAAGCAGCGCTTTCAAATATACTGCCAAATCCGCCAGCCTTTAAGTTATCCTCTACAGTAAATATAAATTGGCATTTTTCACATACGGTTTTAACCATATCCAAATCAATAGGCTTTATAAATCTTGCGTTAACAAGCATAGGATTATAGCCGTCTTTTGAAAGCCTTTCACACAAATCACTGCACTTATCCATCATTGTGCCGCAGCATATAACAGCTATTTCTTCTCCGTTATTTATAATTTCTGCCTTACCTACTTCAATTTCAGGCAATACATCAATTTTTTCCTCAGGTACGTTATCCCTTGGGTATCTAATAGATACAGGACAATCTAAATCAACGGCTTTTTTAATCATCGCTTTAAGCTCGCTGCCGTTTGATGGAGCCATAAACACCATATTAGGCACATGGGCTATAAACGAAATATCAAATATTCCTTGATGTGTTTCTCCGTCAGAACCTACTATACCAGCCCTGTCTATAGCCAATATAACATGCAGGTTTTGAAGGCATACATCATGCACTATCTGGTCATAAGCCCTTTGAAGGAATGTTGAATACACAGCAAAAAACGGTATAAAGCCCCTTGATGCAAGGCCTGCCGCAAAAGTTACAGCATGCTGTTCCGCTATTGCTACATCAAACATTCTTTTAGGAAATTTAGCCTGAAAACCATCAAGGCCAGTACCTGAAATCATAGCTGCCGATATAGCAACTATTTTTTTATTAACAGAAGCCAATTCTGTTAAAGTATCTCCAAATACTTTTGAATATGACGGATTTGAAGCTTTTTTAATTATAGTTCCTGTTTGAAGGTCGAAACTGCCTACACCATGGTATTTCCATGGCAGCTTTTCTGCAAAGCGATAGCCCTTACCTTTTACTGTTTTAACATGCACAAGAACAGGGCCTTTTAAATTTTTAATCTTTTCAAAAACATTAATAAGCTCATCTAAGTTATGTCCGTCAACAGGGCCTATGTAGCTAAAGCCCAATTCCTCAAATATAATACCTGATACAAGAAGGTATTTAACACCGTCTTTAACTGTTTCAATGGCTTTATCTATTTTTCTGCCGTAAGGCACTTTATCAAGCATTCTGTGAACGCCCTCTTTAGCATTTAAGTAAGCCTTACCTGTTCTTAAATCCCTTAAATGCTTAGAAACTGCTCCTACATTTGAAGAAATTGACATCTCGTTATCATTTAATATAACTATCATGTCAGTATTACTTCTGCCGGCATTATTAAGGCCTTCGTATGCAAGGCCACCGGTTATAGAACCGTCACCTATTACAGCTATTATTCTTTCGTCACTGCCCAAAAGGTCTCTGGCTTTGGCCATGCCTAAAGCTGCCGAAATTGATGTTGAGCTGTGGCCGGCGCAAAAAGCGTCGCACTGGCTTTCGTTAGGTTTAGGAAATCCGCTTAATCCGTCAAGCTGACGCAGTGTGTTAAAATTTTCTTTTCTGCCAGTCAGTATTTTATGGACATAAGCCTGATGACCCACATCCCATACTATCCTGTCTTTTTGCGGATTAAAACAGTAATGAAGCGCCAAAGTAAGCTCAACTATTCCTAAATTAGACGCCAAGTGTCCACCTGTATGTGCCATGTTTTCAAGCATAAAAGAGCGTATCTCCTGTGCCAGAACCGGTAGCATTTGAGATGGAACCTTTTTTATGTCATTAGCTTTGTTTATTTTATCAAGCTGCCTTTCCAAAATCACACCGTCTTTCAATTAAATACGACAAGTTTATCAGCATTATTTTTTTCTTTCAGTAAGATATTTTGTAAGCTCAATTAAAAATTCAGCTTTATCACCAAATGTTTCGAGTATTTCACAAGCCTCTTTTGAAAGGTCTTTTACAACTTTTTTAGAGCCCTCTATTCCCAAAAGGGTAACATAAGTTGTTTTGTTGTTCTTTTCATCACTTAAAACAGGTTTTCCCATTTCCTCAAAAGAGCTTGTAACATCCATTATATCGTCCTGTATCTGGAAGGCTACGCCTATTTTTTCAGCAGCCCTATTAAGCTTTTCAACAGTTTCTTCGTCAGCTGATGCCAAATGTGCACCAGCTTTAAAAGCACCCTGTATCATTGCGGCAGTTTTGTTTAAATGTATAAAATCAAGTGTATCTTTATCTATAGCCTGTCCTTCGCTTATTACATCCACAACCTGCCCTGTAAGCATGCCGTTTACACCGCAGCCAAAGGCAATATCATACATTGCTTTTGCCATATCAACATCGCCGCTTTGTGCCGTTTGCTTTGACATAACCTCAAAGGCATGTCCCAAAAGTGCGTCACCTGTAAGTATGGCAATATCCTCGCCAAACATTTTATGACTTGTAAGGCGTCCACGTCTGTAATCGTCATTATCCAAAGCCGGCAAATCGTCATGTATAAGTGAGTATGTATGTATCATCTCAATAGCGGCAGCAAAAGGCAGAGCCTTTTTTATATCGCCGCCTAACATCTCACAAACAGAAAGCAAAATTACTGGCCTAAGCCTTTTGCCTCCGGCAAATACCGAATATCTCATTGCTTTATATATTATTTCAGGATACTTGTTTTCTGGTGGCAGAAGCCTTTCCAAAGCAGCATCCGTTAATTCCATTTTTTCTTTAAGTTCACTTAAATTCATTGCTCTTCTTCCTCCAAATCAGTGTTAAAAGGCTTCAAAGAAAAGCTTCCATCAAAATTCTTTTTAAGCTCGTCCACTTCCTGCCGTGCTGCATCAAGCTTCTGGCGGCATAAAAGAGTAAGCTCCATTCCTTCTTTATATAGATTTATAGATTCCTCAAGGGATACATCTGAGTTTTCAAGTTTTTCAACTATTTCCTCAAGCCTT
Source organism: uncultured Clostridia bacterium (assembly GCA_944377425.1). Lineage (GTDB taxonomy): Bacteria > Bacillota > Clostridia > Lachnospirales > Anaerotignaceae > Neoanaerotignum_A. The sequence continues at coordinate 14,331 of CALWEX010000064.1, read as the reverse complement.
TCGGCCGCTTCCTCATAAGTTTTCTTCTTTCTCGCCATTATTATAATCCCTTTTCTTTATCTCGGCCCATACATCACCGGTATAAAATTTTATTCTAATCAAATCATTATCCTGCAAATTTTCAGGCCCCATAACAGTACTTCCATTTTTATCAAATACAGCGGCATATCCTCGCTTTAACACATTTAAAGGCGATAAAAGCCCCAGTTTTTCACTCATTAAGTTATATCTGTTAAAAGCGTTTTTCATCTGTGCTTCTATTGAGTTATTAAGCTGAATTAAAAACCTATCGTTTAATATTTCAAGATTTACAGCTCTTTCCTCCAAGCGCCTTAAAACACGCACACCAAAATACGATTTAATTCTTTCGTTCTCATACTTTATTTTTGAATCTATGCTTAAATTAAGCCTTTCTGCAAGGTTTAAAACATTTCTTTTTTCTTCCATGCAGTCGGCTGATGCCAGCTCTGCCGCTGCCGAAGGCGTAGGCGCCCTTAAATCCGCAACAAAATCGGCAATAGTAAAATCTGTTTCATGGCCTACAGCTGAAATAACTGGTATTTCAGAAGCAAAAATGGCTCTTGCCACCTTTTCCTCATTAAAAGGCCATAAGTCCTCCATACTTCCGCCGCCGCGTCCTAGTATTATAGTATCTGCCAAACCACTTTCGTTTATATCACTAAGTGCAGAAACTATTGAATCCGCTGCGCCTTCACCCTGAACAAGAGCCGGGCAAACTATTATTTTAACATTAGGCGCTCTGCGGCTTAAAATGTTTATAACATCACGCACAGCCGCACCTGTAGGCGAAGTTATAACAGCCACCGCCTGAGGGTGCTTTGCAATAGGTCTTTTATAGTCCTCATCAAAAAGTCCCTCTTCCTGAAGCTTTCGTTTAAGCTGTTCAAAGGCAACACTCAGCTCTCCTGCTCCTGCCGGCTCCGCTATCTGCACATATAGCTGGTATTTGCCTGTTTTTTCATATAAAGACACATAGCCACAGACTATAACATCCATACCGTTTTCAAGCTCATACGGCATAAGCTCCGCGTAAGAAGCAAACATTATAGCACTTATTGCAGATGAGCTATCTTTAAGTGTAAAATATATATGGCCTGAAGTATGGACTTTTAAATTAGAAATTTCTCCTCTAACCCAAATACTGTTAAGTATAACGTCCATTTCCAAAAGGCCGCGGATATATCTGTTTATTTGTGATACAGAATAAATTTTTCTATCTATCATTCATCGCCGCCAGCAATCTTGCCCAGCACACCGTTAATAAAAGACGGTGCATTATCTGAGCTGTATTTTTTAGCCAACTCAACTGCTTCATTAATAACAACCTTCTTAGGTGTAGCTTTACCAAATTTAAGCTCATAAACAGCAAGACGCAGTATAGCCAAATCAACTTTTGCCATTCTTTCAATACTCCAGCCTTTAGATACACTTGATATAATGCTGTCTATCTCTTCCAAATTATCAATAGTGCCTTTAACGGCTGAATCAATAAAGCTTTTGTCGTTCTCGTCTAAATCATCATTTTCGGCGTAAAAAATATCTTTTGCCTCTCCAAGACCTTCATTTCCAACAAAGTCATGCTGAAATACCAAATAAAATGCGCTTTTTCTTGCGTTAGTTCTGCTCATAAAACCCTCCAAAATAATACCTACGCCGCTTAAACCGTAAATGAAACTAAACCCTCAGGAAACGCGTTATTCCCAAGGGTTAAATACAGTTTTATTCTTCTTCTTTTTCTGCTTTTGCTTTAGTTATAACGGCTGATATATTAACATTAACTGCCATAACAGAAAGGCCAGTCATGTTTTCAACAGCGTTTTTAATTTTTTCCTGAACCTCTCTTGCTGCTTCTGTTATTCTTACTCCATATAATACAGCTAAATCAGCGTCTATAACGGCTGTACCGTCTTCAACACTTACCTTAATTCCCTTTGAAGGATTATTTTTTTTGCCAAATATTCCGCCAAAAGAACCATCTGAAAGTTTAGGTACTGTTTCTACACCTTCAACTTCAGAAGCGGCAGTGCCCGCTATAATTGCAATTACCTCATCTGCTATTTGAATCTGTCCTACTGACTTTTCATTTTCTTCGTAAAAATCTGCCATGGCAATAACCTCCCGAATGTAAAATCAGGCTAACCTGTCAATTTATTTTATAGATTATTATACCAGATTATACTGTATATTTTCAAGTATATAGTGGTTTTATACGCATTATACACACAAATTATATAACTCACAATATGTTTAAAACACTTGTAAATAAATATTAAGTACTGAAAATACAAAAGGCGGCGTTTAATTACAGTTTAAACCGTAACAACGCCGCCTAAATTTTAATATAATATTTTTATTAAACAAAAGCATTTAGTTTATTTTTTTAAAGTGCTGATTTTAATCTGCTCAGCTGAATAACCTGTTTTTCTTTTTACAATATCCTCAATCTGAGCCGCCTGCTGTTCGTTTATAGTTTCAGCATCAACAACTACGTCAACTGTTTCGTCGTCTATACGTACATAAGCATCTTTAAAACCTTTTGCCTTAATCATATCTTCTGACGCAGTTTCTTTTTCTATTCTCTGCTGAATTTCCAATATACCGTCAGCAAACTGCTGTTTCTGTTCGTTGTCAATTTCAGAGCTGTTAATCATTTCAGTAAGCATATCTTTTTGTTTTGCTCTTGACTGCTCTCTGTCAAGCTTCGCCTGAACAAAATATGTATCGGATTGAGTTGCATCGGCATTTACAAATACAGCTTCACCTGTGTTATCCGTTTGGCTGTCTGCCTGTGCTGTTAAAGGGTCAAGTGTAACTTCAGATGCATCGGCAGTTTCAGTATCGGTATCTGTATCGTTTACAGCAGTAAAAGTACCCTCTGTATCATCTGCAAGCACTGTAACACTGTCGGCATCTAATATTTCATCGTAATTATAGCTTACTTCATCACTTTGTGTATCTACATCTTTTTGAGTAAAGTTTAAGTATCCTGCCGTTGCCACCATAACAACAAGCACTCCGGCTATAATATTATTCTTTTTAAGTGAAAACATTTATCATACCCCCATTTTTAATACTTCTACTTTGTGTGCCGGCACATTAAAAAGCGCCTGTGCCGCTTTTGATATAGCGTCTTTTACTATTATGTCATCTCCGCCTTCGGCAACAACCACTATCCCTTCTATCTCGGGCGTTTTTTCTTTAACAATAAAAGGCTCGCCTGATGACATATTATTTTGTGAATACGCCATATTTATTTCTGAAGAAACATTTTTAGAAGTTCTCTCTGTGCCGTCAGTATCTCTTTCCTGTGAACTTTCCTCAGAACTTTTTGTTTCAGTAGCTAATACTTTTTCCGGGCCTGACTTATAAGTTATCATAACTTTTACATTTCCGGCACCGTCTATGTTTCCAAAAAGCTCCTCAAGGCGTTTTTCTATATCACTTTGCGAAATATCAATGTCAGTATCTGCTGCATCTTGACTTTCCACAGCTGTTTTTGCGCCAAAACTATCCGATGGCGGTTTTTGTATTTTATCTGAAAAAGCCATAATCACAATGCCACCGGCAAAAATAACAGCCATATACTTTTTTAGTTTAGCGTTTCTAAGTAAATTTTTAATAGGCAGTGTATCCAAAATCAATTCCTCCGGTTTCATTTGTATATTATTTCAACACGCTCAGCACCGTACCTGCGTTTTAAATATGAATCAGCCGCATCAGCTCCTTCACCGTTTTTTACTGTAATTTCAATGCTTTCAATGCTCCCGGTGGAGTAAAAATCATCTCCTATCTCAACATCAGCCTTTAAGCATTCAAAACCCATGCTTTGTACATCTTCTTTTACACTCTGCTCCAGCTCATTTTGGAATACCATATCAAAAGTATCGTTTTGAGCATACTGTTCAGTAGTGTCATAGCTTGGTAAAGAGTTATTTAAAAAATCTCTGGCATACGTTTCTCCGCCTGAAATAATATCAATAACCGGACCGAAAGATATAAGCAGCAGAATTATACCGGAAGCGAAATTTATGTACTTTCGACTTTTCTCTGTTGATACAAGCCTTATTACCATAACGAAAAACAAAAATTCCGCTATGGTTTTTATATATGCTCTAATTGCCTCAATCATTCCGCTTATCTCCTAAAATGAAGCCGCTAATATTACGGCTGAAAATACAAACATAATAGCCGACAAAAAAACCGCACCTATCAATATAGCTATGTAGTCCCCAGCGCTGTTAAGTGTTTTTGTAATGCGCTTTTCACCAGCCGGCTCTGTTAAAGCCGCTGTTAATTTAAAAGCAATAAGCACAACTGCAAGCCTTAATACAGGCGCTGCTGAAATAACAACTGCGCCTACTGCACAGGCAGCCGCTACAGCATTACCTACAGCCGCGCCTGCATCTGCTACCGTTTGTGCAGATGAAGAAAGTATATCGCCTACAACCGGCACACAATTAACAGCATTTTTAGCAGCCTTTACAGCTAAAGAAGATGCTGCTGTTGTTCCCAGCCTTTGAAAAGAAATAACTGTTGTAAAAGCAATACCAAGTACTTTCAGACTCATGCTCAGTATATATTTTATAAAGTCAAGCAAAGACGAGAACATGTCCTCCTCAAAAACATTGTTAACCATTTCAAGCCCAGCTGTGGCAGTTATAACAGGCATAAAAACACCACATAAAAAAGTTGATACAACAGATGAAAAAAGCATTACAGCCGAAGAAAGCGCCGCCGCTGATATAGCTCTGCCTGTCATGGCGCTTATAGTAACAAATACAGGAATCATAGCTGTATTTACATTTGCAAAACGCTGAATATTTTCTTTTACAAGCACAGTTTCTTCAATAAACGATGTCATAATTATGTATATTATTACTGAGTAGCATACAAAAAAGCATAAATCATTTACTTCCTTGCTGCCCAAAGATGAGCTTATACTCTTAAGCAAGCCGCAGACTATAATAAGCGCTGTTATTTTTTTTATATTGCTTGTCTGCTTTGATATATCAGAAAACAATCCACTAAAAACCCTATCCAATAAATCAGCAAATGAAAAACTGCCGTTCAAAAACTGTGCGGCGGTCTCTTTAATACCGCCGCCTTGGGTATAGCCCGCCGCCTCATCGGCTTTTGACGTATCAAAATTCATATAATCTTCTATTTCATAATTACTGCTATTATTTGTTTCCTCAGCCTTTACGTTAATAGGACACAAAGCCAATATAAACAAAAAAATAACAGCCGCTTTTAATGTAATAAATATTAGTTTTTTTGTCATAGCAAGTCCATCACCGTCCCAAAAAGCGTAGTTACCAAAGGCAGACAGGCAGCGGCTATTAAAACCTTGCCGGCTATTTCTATTTTTGTACCTATAGCGCTTTCGCCAGCGTCTTTGCATATTTCAGAGCCTATCTGAGTTATGTATGCAATACCGGTAACTTTAAGTATTATTGAAACATACTCTGATTTAATTCCGCTTAAAGCTGTCATTTTGTAAAGCTGAGAAATTATGTTTGAAAAATATCCAAAAAGCTGCAAAAATATTACTACACCAGTAATAACGCTTAATGCCATAGCCAGCTGGGGGCTTTCTTTTTTTAGTGTTACAGCAAGCACAGTTCCGGAAGCGGCTACTGCCACTATTTTGAAAATTTCCATAAAAGCACCTGCTTTCTTACAGGTTAAAAAGTGTCTGCACAGTAGTAAAAAGCCTGTTTATGTACTGAATTACCCAGAATAAAACAACTACAAGTCCGGCAAGTGTTGTAAGCATCGCCTGTTCCTCACGCCCGGCTCTTATTAAAACCTGATTAAGCACTGCCACAAGAATGCCTACAGCCGCTATTTGAAAAACTATGCTTATATCCATATCGTATCTCCCCTTTAGAATAAAATTACGCTTATAAGTATTCCGCATAAAACACCAGCGGAATTATATAGCTTTTGTTCTTTCTGCGCTTTTTGGCGCACTTCTTCCTCAATAGCTTTTATATTATCTATTAATAAAAGGGCGTTGTCCTTTTGCTGATTTTTAAAAGAACAGTCAAGATTTTTGGCAAAAGTATATAAACATTCCATATCTTCCCATCGAAAATATAAATTGCTTACATTAATGTCCACGGCTTTTCTAAAAATATCTTCAGCGTTTTTCTCGCTCTTTTTTTTGGCTATAACAGATGCGTCGTAAAAAATTTTAGACATTGCGCCGTTCACTCTTTTAGATATATCCTCAAAAACACTGCTTAAAGGCATGCTTATATTTACAGCGTCGTTAATAAACAAAGTAACAGCTTTTTTCAATTCCTCAAGGTCATCAAGTCTGTACCTGCTGTTCATTGAAAAAATAAAACCAGTTACCCAGCTTGAAAACACTATTAAAACAGCTCCAAACATTTTAAATGTCATCTTATCGCCTCATTTCCTATAACCCTTCCGCTTTCATCACGTATTACAGCATTAATATGATTTTGAGACCTTTTAAGCTCTATAAAACGTTTAAAATACGCCATGCAGAGACTTTTTTCCATTCCGGCGCGGTTTATAGCATCCTGCATATCACTTCCGTGTACAGTACATAAAAAACTTACACCTGATGTTAATATCAGTTCCACAGAGCGTATTTCTTCATACCCTCCCAGCTCGTCCACTGCAATAACATCTGGCGACATACTTCTTAAAAGCATAAGCATGCCTTCGTTTTTAGGGCATCCGTCCATAATATCTGTATGAGTGCCTAAATCATTTCCGGCTATGCCGTTAAATGAGCCGGCTATTTCCCCACGCTCGTCTGCAACAGATACATTTTTACCCTTAAGGCTTAAAAGCCTTATTAAATCTCTTAAAAGTGTTGTTTTGCCCTCTCCAGGCGGAGAAATAATAACTGTACTAAACACCTCTTGGCCATTAAACAGGTATGGCAGAATATTTTCTCCACAGCCTTTTATTTGGTGGGATATTCTTATATTTATTCCAGAAAAATCAGTTAATGAGTTTATTTTTCCATCTTTTAAAACTGTTCTTCCGGTTATGCCTATCCTGTGGCCACCTTGTACTGTTATAAAACCGTTTTTTATTTCTTCCTCAAATGCATAAACGGAATAACCGCTTAAAAGCCTTATAAAAGTGTCTATATCTTCTTTTTCAGGCACAAAACTATTTACAGGTCTTTTGGTAATGTTGCCGTTTGTATTAATAAAAAGCTCTCCATTGCTTTTTTTAACAAAAGCCGGACAGCCTGTCCTAAACCGCAGCTCCTCAAAGTGCTCAAATTCATCATTGCCAATTAAATTTAATGTATCTCTTATCCTTCCGCCGGAAGAAAATATAATCTCGTCCTTTATACTCATATTCTCCCTCCCATAGTTTAAAAATATGCCTAGTAAAGGTAAAATATCCCTGCACGATTTGTAATTAGAGTTTAATTTTGTGTTATAATGTGATATAATTGTACAGAAGATTACAAAATCTTCTATAAAAGATTTATTTGTTCCACGAGGTGAGTTAGATGTATAAAATACTTATTGTCTGCCGCGACGAAAATATGAAAAACGAGATAGACAGTTTTTTAAAAGGCAGTTACAGGACTGTAATTTTAGCTGATGACATTCTTCAGGCCGAGATAATAAGCAGAACTATAAGAATTAACTTTTTTATAATGGTTTCAGCAGAATGTTATGACAGCATAAGAATGATTAAAGCAATAAAAAACAACTGTTTATATAAATTCACGCCTATTGCCGTTTTAAACTATTCAAAAGGTTTTAATGAAGATTTAAAAGGCTACAGCTTTCTTTATCACATAAGACTGCCCCTTAGCAAAAATTCATTTAAATACATAAACGACCTTATAAACCATGACATAAGCTTTTTTCTTTCCTCACCAAACTCAAATTCTTTTATTACGCTTAATAACTCGTCTGACTTTTTAAGGCTTAAAACAGACTATGTGCTGTTTTTTGAATCCCTTGGCCATGGCAGTGTAATACACACAACAGACGGTTCTTTCCGTCTGCCCTTTACTTTAAAAGAGATAGAATCTTTTACTGCCAATACTTCCCTATATCGCTGCCATCGCTCTTATATAATTAATACAGAAAACATACTGAGAATAGATAAAACCCTTCCGGCTTGGGAGATATATTTTTATGGCTGCAATAAAACCGCCCTTGTAAGCCGACAGAACAAACGTGAGTTTGCCGGAAAACTCACTTGCCAACAGGAATCAAGACCGTTATAATCCTTATTAATTGACATATTTAGTATTTCAGTGGTAAAATCAATGTTGATTTTATCGCTTTAAAGCGCAATAACCTTTTGGAAGGATTGAGTGTTTTGTATAATACAATAGGCATTATAGGATTAGGGCTCATAGGCGGCTCTTTAGCCAAAGCCTTCAGAAACAGAGTTGGGGTTAAAAAAATAATAGCGTATAATCATAATGAAGATGTTTTAAAACAGGCTTATGATGAAGGCGTTATAGACGAATACACAACATCCGTTGACTTTAAGTTCAATCAATGCGATATAATATTTATATGCACACCGGTCAGCTTAATATGCTCTTATGTTAAAGAGCTGCTGCCTTTTATTAAAGATGGCTGTGTTATAACGGATGTAGGCAGTACAAAAGGCAAAATTTATGACAGAATAAAGGCAATGCCTCAAAAAATATGCTATATAGGCGGACACCCTATGACAGGCTCTGAAAAATACAGGTACAGTGCCTCAAAAGAGCATCTTTTTGAGAACGCTTATTACATAATTACGCCTGACGATGATGTTCCAGAAGATAAAGTAAACGAGTTTTATGAGGCAGTTAAAAAAATAGGCGCTATACCGGTTATGGTTTCACCTTATGAGCACGATTATATAGTAGCCTCTATAAGCCATGTGCCTCAGATTATAGCTTCATCACTGTGCAATAACGTTAAGCTTCTTGATACACCTCAGGGGCATATGCATAAAATAGCTGCTGGAGGATTTAAAGATATAACAAGAATAGCTTCATCAAACCCGGATATGTGGGAAAGTATATGCTTTGAAAACAAAGAACAAATATTTAACGTTCTTACTTCATTAGAAAGTGTTGTTAAACGGCTTAAAGACAGTTTAATGCAAAACGAGCATACCGGCGTACACGACTTTTTTGACGAAGCTAGGCTTTACCGTGATTCTTTCTCAAATATTACTCCGGGAAGCTTTATAAAGCGTTATGAAATAGTAATAGATGTACTGGATAAGCCGGGCTCAATAGCCATAATAGCTGTGCTTTTATCCAGCAACAACATAAACATTAAAAATATGTCCATTGTAAACAACAGAGAAAGAGAAAACGGTGTTTTATACGTTTCATTCGACAGTGAGGAGCAAAGGCAAAGAAGTATAACTTTACTTAAGGAAATGAATTACGAAGTACAAATTAAAGACTGACAGGCGGTGTATTATATTGAACAGAATTATAAATAAAGCTTCAAATCTAAACGGTACAATTACCGTTCCTGGTGATAAATCCATATCACACAGGTCAATTATGCTTGGTGCCCTTTCAAAAGGCACAACACATATTTCCGGCTTTTTAACAGGCGAAGACTGTCTTTCAACAGTAAGCTGTTTTAGAAAAATGGGTATAGATATAGAAATAAACGATACTAATGTTACAGTTAATGGCAAAGGCCTTTATGGTCTTTCAAAGCCAAACGAAACTTTGTATGTAGGTAACAGCGGCACAACTCTGCGCCTTATGACAGGTATACTGTCTGCTCAGGATTTTTCATGCGATATAACCGGTGATGAATCAATACAAAAGCGCCCTATGGACAGAGTAAGCATACCCCTTTCATTAATGGGTGCCAACATTAGCGGAACAGATAAAAACGGTAAACTCTGCGCTCCCCTTCACATAAACGGCAGTAAATTAAATGCCATTGAGTATAAACTTCCAGTTGCCAGCGCACAGGTTAAAAGCGCAATACTCCTTGCGGCAATGTATGCTAAAGGTGAAACAACAGTAATAGAGCCAGAGCCTACAAGAGACCATACAGAAATTATGCTTAATTATTTAGGTGCAAACATAAAGCATGTTGGCAACAGAATTATATGCACACCCGTTCCGGAACTTTATGCACACGACATAACCGTTCCTGCTGATATTTCATCGGCGGCATACTTTATAACAGCCGGCTTAATTTGCCCTGACAGTGTTATAACAATAAAAAATGTAGGCGTAAATCCTACAAGAACAGGAATAACAGATATTTACTTAAAAATGGGGGCTGACATTACTTTCTCAAACGAAATGACAGTTTGCGGCGAAGCTACAGCTGATATTACTGTTAGATATTCAAAACTTAAAGGCACCGTTATAGGCGGCGATATAATACCACGTTTAATAGACGAAATACCTATTATAGCCGTTGCGGCTTGTTTTGCTCAAGGCACAACAATTATAAAAGACGCACAGGAGCTTAAAGTTAAAGAAAGCAACCGAATTAAAACCGTTGTTGAGGAGCTTACAAAAATGGGGGCTGACATTAAAGAAACTGATGACGGCATGATAATTAACGGTACTGGCTCACTTAAAGGCGCCGTTACTGAAAGCCATAACGACCACAGAATAGCCATGGCCTGCGCCATAGCCGGATTAATGGCTGAAGGAAAAACTCAAATAAATGACTCACAGTGCGTTGATATTTCATTTCCGGGATATTTTGAGCTTTTGGAATCTCTGATGTAACGGAGGTATTGTTATGAAAAATGCTGTACTTTTCGGTGACAGCTTAACTTATGGATATGGCGTTTATAAAAAAGACTCTCTTTCATACCTTATTGAAAAACGCTTTCCTAAATTAAGCATTATAAATAGTGGTGTAAACGGTGATACAACTAGAGAGGCTGTTTTAAGGCTGGAACGTGATGTTTTGAACTTTAGCCCATATTTAACAACAATACTTTTTGGTTCAAATGACTGCGCTCCCGGAGAATGGAGCCACCGTACTGTAGAGGAATTTCAGAGTAATTTAGAAATAATTATAGACAGAATACGGGAAAAATCACCTCTATGTCATATAATTCTTATTACTCCTCCACCTGTAGATGAAACGGTTTTTATGCCATGGACAACAAATAAACGTCTTGCTCCATACTGCGATGCTGTTCGGGATTTATCACAAAATAAGAATTGCATACTGGCGGATTTTAATAAGTATATTTTAGAAGTAAGCCAAGGTAATTTGGAATCTTTTCTTCAAGAAGATGGCTGTCATTTATCTGAAAAGTGCTATATATACTTAAGTGAGTTTATAGGAAATATAATTGAAGATATTATAAATAAAGAATAAATAATAAATAATTTACACGGCAGTCGATATAAAACCGACTGCCGTATTTTTTTCTTATTATATTTTTACTTAGCTTAACAGTGTATGCTCATAAAGCCCAAGCCTCAGAAATAGTTTAAAAACTTCTGAAAAATAAATCAAATAAAATGAAAATATTTAGTTGTTATTGTAATAAAACCATTGTCATAACTTGGTTCACTCAGTTGTTTTATCTGTTTGATATATTTTAATTAACCAGTAACGCACTAATATATTCTGCAATATTTATAAGCAATATTTAATCTTTAGTTAGTCTTATAAGGAGAAATACTTTCTACATCAAATATATAGAATTCATCTGTCTTTTTTTCTCTCATAACACTGTATGGACGGTCTGTAAAGTGGGAAAGTAAATAAAAATTAAATTTTTTTAACGAAAATTCTTGATTTTTAAAGGCTTTTTCTTTAAAGTGTCCTACTATTTTTATAAACTAATTTTAAAAAAGTATAAAAATAAGGGCGAGTTAAACACTCAGCCCTTATAATAATTCTTTTAACATCATTTAGAAGAAGATTGAAAATCATAAAAATTCTTAAGCATAATAACCATTTCAGCTCTTGTAATATTTTCATTTGGCCTAAAACTTCCGTCATCATACCCTAAAACTATACCATTTTCAGCGGCCCACATAATAGGGTCGTAATACCAATCGCTTTGATATACATCATTAAATATCTGCTTTGAGTATACAGTTTTTTTATCATTAATAATTTCATTTTGTGCATTATATGGCAAAGCAACATTAGACATGGTCAAAAAATCAACGTCTATAGTTACATTTGATGATGGCATTACAAAACTGTAAACGCCACTGTCTTTTAAAGTAAGGTCAAGTTTTTTGCCGTTTTTATCAATTACCTTTACACTTGCTATTTTATATCCTTCGTTAGGTAATACAAAAAACTCAACTTTGTTTCCTTTTCTGGCTTTTGATAAATCACAATACACATTACCATTAGTTATATCTGCCTTTGTTATAGTATAAATTGATGCAGAAGATGAAGAACCTCCACCAGATGAAGAACCGCCGCTCGATTCAGATTTAACTTTTCCAATAATAACTTTATACTGCTCGTCTGCAGTAATTGGGAAAGCTTCACCACCCAAAATCGCTTGTATATCACCTTTAAATCCTGCCGCCACAGAAACGGTAAATAAAATATCGAACTTTATTTCTTCGCCTTTTCTTCTATTTTCTTCGCCACCAAAATCAAAAGTAATTATATTTTTTTCAAATTCACAAGTTATATCTTCTTGGAGCCCACTACAGTTTTCTATTCTATAACCAGTAATATACACTTCTTCTGGCAAAGTAATAGTTCCTTTATTATCAGTTAAAATTACATTGCTGTGAGTTTCTTCTACATACATTTTAAGAGTTTCTTTTTTCTTATCATTTTCACCTGGGTAAAATATAGGTATTGGATTTTCTTCAGCTTCAAATACAATATCATATTCAGTAGCTTTTGCCACATCAAGTGTTGTTCGCTCAACTCCAGCACCAAAAATGGCCATTTCGCAAATATCACCTGATTTTACTATATTACTGTCATATTTAACTGGCGCTGTAATTGATATTATAGACAAAGTATTTGGGTCTCCAAAATCATCTGCAACAGTAATTAAACATTCGTTGTCAAAAGACTGATTAGGCGTTATATAATTCGATAAACTTAGCGGATAAACTGAAATTTCTGGTGTTCCGTTAAAATACCAACCTTCTGAAAGTCTAAGCTTAATGCTTCCACCCATTATAGTTTTGGGTCCTGCTTCTTTAATCACTATCTTAGCAAGCTTTCCACCGGAAGCTGTGATACTTACTTTTTTTTCAATACTTATATCTGTTCCTTCATCTGCTACTGTCGCAATTTTATAAGTTCCTGATGAAATTACTGAACGCATTGGTTTGATTGTCACAGAAGCATCACCGTTATCTGTAAGCCTTGTATACATAGCAATGCTAATTTCATTATCTTCTGCTTTTCCTGATGTTATTTGGTCAATTACATTGCCTTTGATAATAATTCTCTCGTTATTAAGCCTTGTTACGGTTATATTTTCCATTCCTGTAATTATTTGAACAGCATTGCCATTGTTTAACTCGTCACCATCACTGTCTGTTACAATAAACTTTCCGTCAGCGCTATCTCCCTCAAACCCATCAAGCCATTCTGCATTTGTAAGGTCAAGCTCAAATGTCTGTTCTGTAGTTGTTGAAAACTCTGTAAAATCATTAAGGTCTTTACCATAAATTCTAAGCACTGGTGCTTTGATTGTTCCGTTTGCTTCATCTGCCAACACATCTTCTTGGCTTCCTATCACATTATTAGACATTCTGTTTGTTGTAGCGGCAAATGAAATTGTAGGCATACAAACACATAATGTAAATATTGCTATAACTAACAACGTAATTTTTTTCTTTTCTTTCAATTTAATCCACTCCCTTCAAAATAACTTATGACACTATTTTATTATATTTGTCACAATTTAGCAATAAAAGCGAGGGAGAACGTAAAATTTTAAGCTATTTACGAAAACAAAATCATAACCACCGGCTTAGCCGGTGGTTTGACTTGAACCCTATAAGGGTCCTTTGCCTGCACGCGTCTTAAAGACGCACTGAATGTCCGGCATTTGCACTACTATCTCTACAGCCGCTTAAAGCGGCTTTTTTATTTGCCTGTTTTTACTTATTACCCGTAAACGGGTCTATGTATTCTTTTATACTTATTTGGTCTGCCATGTAATCTTCTTTTAATTGGTTTTGTATGTATTCTTGTATTTTCTTTGTATTTTTTCCTACAGTATCTACATAATACCCTCTGCACCAAAAATTTCTGTTTCCATATCTATATTTTAAATTCGCATATCTTTCGAATATTATTAGTGTACTTTTGCCCTTTAACACCCCCATTACATATGATACACTAT
>CALWEX010000063.1 GCA_944377425.1 uncultured Clostridia bacterium | reverse complement strand
TCAACAGCGGCTACTGGCGATGCAGAATATGCTATGATTTCCGGTACATCTGTACCTGATACACATCCATACGCTTTAGGTATGAATAAGATTGGTGAACTTGTAAGCGAAAAAACAAACGGCGCTGTTACTCTTGATGTATTCAACAACTCACAGCTTGGTAGTGAGCGTGACCTTCTTGAAGGACTTCAGTTAGGTTCACTCCAGATGACATGCGTTTCTACAGCACCTCTTGCTGGCTTTACAGACGCTTTCCTTGTTTTTGACCTTCCATTCTTATTCTCATCAACTGAGCAGGCAAGAACAGTTCTTGACAGCGAAGTTGGTATGGAAATTCTTACATCTTGTGAGGATCAGGGATTCAAAGGACTTGCTTGGTTTGAAAACGGCTTCAGAAACGTTACAAACAACGTAAGACCTATTACAGTTCCTGAAGACTTAAAGGGCATTAAGATTAGAACAATGGAAAACCAGATGCACATGGCTGCATTCCAAATCATGGGTGCTGACCCTACACCTATGGCAATGGGCGACGTATTCACAGCTCTTCAGCAGGGTACAATCGACGCTCAGGAAAACCCAGTTCCTATCATTGCTACAAACAAATTCCAGGAAGTTCAGAAATACATCTCTATGACAGGTCACCTCTTCAGCCCAACACCTGTATTTATTGCTAAAGATTACTATGATGCTTTACCAGCTGAGTATCAGACAGCAGTTCAGGAAGCAGCTACAGAGGCAGCTCCTTACCAGAGAGAGCAGATTGATGAACAGAATGTATCAGGTCTTGAAGAACTTATAAACGATGGTATGGAAGAAAACGAGCCAGAGAAAGCTCCATTCCAGGAAGCTACAGCTCCTCTTTATGATGAATACATCAAAGAAGGCGCTGGTATGGTTTCACCTGACATCTATCAGAAAGTTCTCGATGTTATGGCAACAGTTGAGTAATTAAATCAAAATAATGATTTCTATATTACATATTGTACAGCTTAAAGCCTGACATATTGTAGTGTAAGCTGCCTGAGAGGTTTAACAATCGGGCAGCTTTTTAAAAGATAAGAGGTTTTTAATCTTAATTTAATCTGTGTGAATTTCCTAAGTTAATTTAATTGGCTTTGGAAAGAAGAAGTGTGCTTCTTTCTTGTGCTTATATGGGATTTCGTAGCTCTTGCATGAGCAAGTTTGTCATTTTATATGACACGCAATTATTTTCAGCAATTTTTTATTCAGGTTATTTTTTTATTGAATGCTTTTTATCACGCTGGTTACGTGTTAAAAAGGTTAGGAGGGGCATTTTGGACGGTTTAAAGAAATTTTTAAACAATTTCGAAGGTTATGTATGTGTAGTAACGCTTCTCGTTATGTCAGTTGTTATTTTCTGGCAGGTTGTATGCCGTTACGTATTAAAAAGCTCTTTGCCATGGTCTGAGGAGTTATCAAGATATCTCCTTGTTTGGACATCTTTCATCGGCGGAGCTTATGGTGTAAGACTTGGCGCTCATATCGGTGTTGAAGCTTTTACTCTTCTTCTTCCTAAAAAAGCGCAGAAAGCTCTTAACATAGTTGTTATGATTGCTTGCTTAATTCTTTGTGCAGTTATCTGCAAATTTGGTTTTGAAATTGTTCAGACTCAGCTTTCTAAAAATCAGCTTTCACCTGCTATGCGTATCCCAATGGGTTATATGTACGCAGCTATTCCTGTAGGTATGATTTTCTTTATAATCAGATATGTTCAGGATATTATTGAAGCTATAAAGAACTTTAATAAAGATGAAAAAAAGGAGGCTGCTGAATAATGGCTACGTATTTGTTTGTGACTTTCGCGATAACTGCGATTCTCGGCTTCCCTATTTGGGCAGTTCTTACAACTTCTTCATTTGTTGCTCTTGGATTTGCAAGCAACACACCTCTTATAGTTGTTGTTCAGAGAATGTTTACTGCTACTGACTCTTTCCCATCACTTGCTGTTCCACTTTTCATGGTTGCTGGTAACCTTATGGAAACAGGTGGTATCTCAAGACGTCTTATAAACTTCTGTAACTCAGTACTTGGCTGGCTTCCTGGTGGTCTTGGTATGGCAGCTATTCTTACATGTATGTTCTTTGCTGCTATTTCAGGTTCAGGCCCTGCTACAGTTGCTGCTATCGGTGGTATTATGATTCCTGAAATGGAAAAAGCAGGCTATGATAAATCATTCTCTGCAGCTCTTATGTCTGTTGCCGGAGCTATCGGTGTTATCATACCTCCTTCAATCCCAATGGTTAACTTTGGTGTTGTTGGTTCTGTTTCAATTGCTACATTGTTCGCAGCTGGTTTCGGTCCTGGTATCTTAGTTGGTATTTCTCTTATGATTGTTACATTTATTACAGCTAAGAAAAACGGATACGGCGAAAAAGTAAAACAGAAATTCTCTATTGCTAACGTAGCAAGAGAGTTTATTAAAGCTTTCTGGGCACTCTTAATGCCTGTTATTATCCTTGGTGGTATTTATGGTGGTATTTTCACACCGACAGAGGCTGCCGCAGTTGCCGTTATTTACGGTTTCCTTGTTGGTCTTGTTATACATAGAGAGCTTAAGATTACAAGAATTCCTGAGCTTTTCATGGCAGCAGGTAAATCAACAGCTATGGTTATGATGATTATAGCATCTGCTTCAGGTTTTGGTTGGATTCTTACATCTGCACGTATTCCTGATGTTATCGCTTCAGCTATGCTTGGAGTTAGTACAAGTAAAATTGTTATTCTTCTCCTTATTAACATCCTTCTTCTTATTGTTGGATGTCTTATGGAGACAACAGCGGCTATTATCATCCTTACACCAATCTTCCTTCCAATCGTTACACAGCTTGGTGTAGACCCTGTTCACTTCGGTATTATCATGGTAGTTAACCTTGCTATCGGTATGTCAACACCTCCTCTTGGTGTTAACCTTTTCGTTGGTTGTGGTATTGCCAAGATTTCTATCGAGCAGATTACAAAAGCTATTATTTGGCTCTTGGTTGCAAACATCATTGCTTTGTTCATAATTACTTATATACCAAGCATTTCAATGTTCATACCAAAATTAATGGGTCTTACGGCTTAAATAAATTTAAAGAACCGTTTAAAGCCTGTGGATTTTTCCACAGGCTTTTTTATGTGCTTTAATTAAAAATAAGTATATTTATGGCTTATTTAAGTTTTTATGAAATAGAAGATTAGTTAAAAAAGTATAGAAAATTTACAAGTCGTGTTTGAATTTCAGTTGACAAAAACAAAAATCAAGGTGTGTATTAAGTGATATTAGTAAAGATGATTAATATGCATAATTATTTATAATTATGAACGCTTATTGCGTAAAATCAGTGAAATTTAATTATAATTTGCTTATAAAATAGTTTCTTATTTTAGCATAAAACAACAATTAATATAATTTAGTATGCTATTATAAAGATTTTTTACAAAATACGTATAAATTTATAAAAAATATGTATTTAATTTGATATTATGAATTTGTTTTATTATAATAAAAAAGATAGACTGCTTTAATATAATCAAAATTGTTTTAATGTAATGATGTTTTGAGGTGGCATATGAAAGTACTATTTATTGAATATCCTAAATGCTCAACTTGCAGAAAAGCTAAAAAATGGCTTGAAGAAAATAATATTAATTTTACAGACAGGCACATTGTTGACCAAAAACCTACAAAAGAAGAACTTAAGGAAGTAATTTTAAAAAGTGGACTTCCTGCAAGAAAACTATTTAATACAAGCGGAAATGTTTATAAATCTCTTAATTTAAAAAGCAAAATGGATAGCTTAAGTGAGGATGAAATGCTTGATTTGCTTTCAACAGACGGAATGCTTGTTAAGCGTCCACTGATAATAGGCGATGATTTTGCCCTTGTTGGGTTTAAAGAAGACGCTTATGCAGATATTCTTTTATAATATTCATTTTTTTAATGTAAAACACTTGAATTTATGCTGAAATAATGATATATTCTACCACGTAAGCACAAATGTTTTTATGTGAAAGAACCGGAGGCTGAAATGAAAGAAGATAAGAAATTTTATATAGTTGATAAAAGTGTTTTACCTGAAATATTTTTAAAAGTAATGGATGTAAAAAATCTTTTGGCCAGCGGCAGAGAAAAAACGGTTCAGGATGCCGTTAATAATGTTGGCATAAGCAGAAGCGCATTTTATAAATATCGTGACGCGGTTTTTCCATTGTATGAAAATACTAGAGGTAAAACGGTTACTTTTGGTATTAATCTTGATGATACAAAGGGTGTGCTTTCTGCTGTACTTAACTCAGTAGCCGCCGCAGGGGCTAATATACTTACAATTAATCAGAATATACCTATTAATGGTATTGCAAATGTTACAATTTCTATTGAGACTAATGCTATGGACAAAGATATCGGCCATTTAATGGACAGTGTTGAAAGTTTGCCGGGAGTTATTTCTTTAAATATAATTGCGAGGGAGTAAAATTATATGGTTGGAATTGGTATTTTAGGCTACGGCACCGTAGGCTCAGGAGTATACGAAGTACTGGATATTAACAAAGATATAATTGAGCGCAAAACCGGTGAAAAAATAAAAGTAAAAAAAGTACTTGATTTACGCGATTTTCCGGGGGATAATGTTGAGGGTATTCTTACTCATGACTTTGAAGATATATTAAACGATGAGAGCATAAAAATAATAGCTGAGGTTATGGGCGGTGTTGAGCCGGCATTTACTTACAGCAAGTTAGCTATTGAAAAAGGTAAGAGTGTTGTAACAAGCAATAAAGCTTTGGTAGCAGAAAAAGGCCCGGAGCTTTTAAAGCTTGCTGAAAAGTATAACGTTAACTATCTGTTTGAGGCCAGTTGTGGCGGTACAATACCTATTATTCGGCCTTTAAACACATCTCTTACATCTGATGATATTGAAAAGATAGAAGGCATATTAAACGGCACAACTAACTTTATACTTACCAAAATGACGGAAGAAGGCCGGGATTTTGAGGACGTGCTTAAAGAAGCTCAAAAGCTTGGTTACGCAGAAGCAGACCCTACAGCTGATGTTGAAGGGCACGATGCCTGCCGTAAAATAGCTATACTTTCTTCTGTTGCTTTTGGTGCTACTGTTGACTATAAAGAGATACACACAGAAGGTATAACAAAAATTACAAGCGCTGATATTCAGTACGCTAAAAAACTTAACTGTGTTATTAAGCTTATAGGTGAAAGTGAAAAAACACAGCTAGGAGTAGCGGCAAAGGTTGCTCCATGCCTTATAAGCTGTAATCATCCCCTTGCATCTGTAAACAACGCATATAATGCTATATTTCTTAAAGGAAATATGTCCGGCGAAACAATGTATTACGGCAGCGGCGCCGGCAAATTGCCTACAGCAGCAGCCGTTGTGGGTGATATAATTGATATTGTTAAAAGAAAAGGCGTTTATATGCCTATCGACTGGAATTTTGATAAAGAGCTTCATGTTTTAAGCCCTGAAAAATCATCTGTAAAGGCTTTTGTAAGGATTGGTTTTGAAAATAAATCAGATGCCGAAAAGGCTGTTAAAGACTTGTTTGGCGATGTTAAATTTACTGTTATTAATGGACTTAATAACGAGTTTGCCTTTATTACAGGCCAAGAAACGGAAAAAAGCGTTTACGATAAAGTTAATGAGCTTAAAAACGCTTCAGCCGTTAAAGAAATTTTTAATGTAATCCATGTGGAGGAATAAGAAATGAAACATATAATAGTACCGGCAACATCAGCTAACATGGGGTCGGGTTTTGACAGCGTAGGTATAGCATTCCAGAAATATAATCATTTGTGGTATGTTGAAATTGAAGAAGGACTTCAGATTTTAATTAACAAAAACCAAGGTCTTAAAATACCTACCGACGAAAATAATCTTATATACAAAACAATGAAGGACTTTTTTGATATGGTAGGAAAGCCTATGCCGGGAGTAAGGCTTATTCAGGAGGATTACATACCTCATACAAGAGGATTGGGCAGTTCAGCCGCATGTATTGTTGCGGGACTTATTGCCGCAAATGACCTTTCAGGCTGCCACTACAGCACAGACGACCTTTCACAGATAGCAGCACAGATAGAAGGCCATCCGGATAACTCCAATCCGGCGCTTTTAGGCGGTATGGTAATAGGTGCCATGAGTCAAGACGAAATGCGCCATGTTAAAGTAAGCATGCCGGATAACCTTTCTTTTGCTGTTATGATACCGGATTTTCCGGTATCAACTGAAAAATCAAGAAACATACTTCCGCATACTGTATTAAGAAAAGACGCAATATTCAACTCATCAAGAGCCGCACTTCTTGTAGCTTCAATGATAACAGGCAATATAGATAACCTTAAAATGGCTATGGATGACAGACTTCATCAGCCATATCGTATGCAGCTTGTTCCGGGTATGGACGGAATATTTAAAGCTGCCGATAAATACGGCTCAAAAGGCTCTTATTTAAGCGGTGCCGGCCCTACATTGGTAAGTGTAATTACAGACGACATAGCCGACGAATTTGCCGTTAATATGAATGCTTATCTTTCTTCTATTAAAGACCATCACTGGGACCTTGAAATTTTAAAACCTGATTTAATTGGTGCCAGAATAATAGAAAGCTAATAAAGCTAATTATAGACAGGAGGAAATAACTTGTTAGTAGTTCAGAAATTCGGAGGCAGCTCCGTAGCTAACGCAGAAAGAATATTTAACGTAGCAGGCAGAATAGCGGAAACTTATGACAAAGGCAATGATGTAGTTGTTATTTTGTCTGCTCAGGGTGATACCACAGACGATTTAATCGAAAAGGCCCATGAGATAAATCCTAACCCATCTAAAAGGGAAATGGATATGCTCCTTTCAACAGGCGAGCAGCAGTCAGTAGCTCTTATGGCTATGGCTCTTGAGAAAATGGGTTATAAGGCTATATCACTTAATGCTATGCAGGTGGGTATAGCTACAACTTCGGTTTATTCCAATGCCAAAATTAAAACTATAGGCCGCGAGAGAATTAAAATGGAGCTTGAAAGAAAGAACATTGTTCTTGTTACAGGCTTCCAAGGTGTAAATAAGTTTGACGATATTACAACACT
>CALWEX010000062.1 GCA_944377425.1 uncultured Clostridia bacterium | reverse complement strand
TTTGGTACTAAATATCGCTGCTGATTCTCCTGTTATCTTCCAATCCAATCAAATTTCCCTCATCGTTTAATAGGATGCATACATTGTCATCTAATCCTAAGATGTCAATATATCCTCCAACTGCTTCATGCATTGCTTCCAATGTATTTTTCAGCATATAGACTTCAGGGTGTTCATGTGGCTTTACTTTTAATACTTTTATGACACTTTCCTTCCTGTTTCTCACCTCCTTAAAAAATTTTTTAAATTTTTTCAAAAATGGGTTGTAATTTTGAAAATCGCTTTTTTGTTAAGTTCTGAAAACTGAAAAAGGCAGTGAGATTTTTTTCATCTCACTGCCCGAAAATCGTTTTTTAACTCCAAAAACGCTATGTCATCTATAAAATTGGATTTTTGGTGGCTTTGAAAATCGCCCTCAAAAACCGCTGGAAGCCTTGATTTTACTGACTTCGCAGCTATGTCATCTATTTTGATCACTCATCCCATCATGACTATATAAAAAGTATGCCATAAAGAAACACTTGTCCCTTGATGTAAGGTTATTTTTTTGTAAAATTATGTTTCTTATTTCTCAAAAATAGTTAATAGAAACATAAAATTCTGGAAATAGCATAATTGCTATTCCAGAATTTTCTCTTTTCATTCAGTATTAATATTTTGCCATGGATTACTACTTTATTAACTATAGTCCATTATTATAATACCTCACTTTTATATTATTGTACTCAATTCTACCGAATATCTACAGACCATCTCCCTTTTTATCCCTTCTTTCAATTTTTGAAACTTATTGTACCTTATCCACAATAGACTGTTTCAAGTGGATTCACTCAATATAATATAAGATATGTTTGATAAAACCAACAATAAAACGCTGATAAAAGACCTCAACCGTATTTTAAGAATTACACCAGGGTTTTATTCAATTATATTTTATACACGTTATGTAAGCAATTTATACAAGTCTTCCATTGAAACTTTTGAATTGCCATTGAGATTGTTCAGTACATCATTAGCCAACTTTTCTTTCATCTTTTGCAAATCATATATTCGCTCTTCTATCGTATCCTTTATCAAGAAATGATATATAAATACTGGTTTTTCTTGTCCTATACGATAAACGCGGTTTACAGCCTGTTGTTCTGCTGCGGTATTCCACCATGGATCATACATAAATACATATTGGCATGATACTAAATTTAATCCAACTCCACCAGCTTTTAAGCTTATAAAAAATATTCCCTGATTTGAACTTTCAAATCCATCGACAATTTCCTGTCTATTTGAAACTGATCCATCAATATAAAATGTATCCCAACCATTTTTTCTGCACCAAGTCTCCAACTTTCTCAATGTTTTTGGAAACATGCTATACACTATTAACTTTTTTGATTCTATCATTACTCGCTGAGTATATTCTTTAAAAAGTTCATATTTACATGATTCACAAGTTTCAATCCCCCTCAATTTTGGTGGTAGCAGTTGAGGGTCAGAGCAGGTCTCCCTTAAATATAGTAAAGCCTGCAATATAACTGAATTATCTTTGATTTTAAATCTTGAAGGTTGCGATTTGAGTTCCTTTTGTGCTGCAGACAATAAATTATTATATATTAGCCTTTGATTATCTGCCATTTCACAATATACATATAGTTCTTCTTTTAAAGGAAGTTCTTTCAAGACTTCTTCTTTTGTTCTTCTCAAAACAAATGGCGTAACAATTCGCTTTAGCATATTCATTCTACTAGAATCCATATGCACATCTCCATATTTTTTCATAAACTGACTATTACTTCCTAACAATCCAGGGTTAATTAAATTAAATAATGACCACAATTCCTCAATACCATTTTCAATAGGAGTACCAGTTAAAGCAAGTAAAAAATATGACTTAATTCTTTGAATTGCGCGATAACGTTTTGTACGAAAATTTTTTACAAATTGGGATTCATCTAAAATTACAGTATCAAACATAATCTTTTCAAAATCAGATTCGTGATTCATCAATGTATCATATGTTGTGATATATATCGTATTACTTTCTGTAATCTTTGAATAATCAAAATTTCCATAAGCAACCATAATATTTAACCATGGGGCAAACTTTTGAAATTCATTTTTCCAGTTATAAAGAACAATTTTTGGTGTTACCACTAATACTGGCAATAAAGAATTTCTTTCATTGCAACAGATAAAGGAAATCGCTTGCAACGTTTTTCCTAATCCCATATCATCTGCCAAACAACATCCGAAGCCATTTTTATATAATGTCATAATCCATCTTACTCCATCTTTTTGATATGACTTCAGCATATTATCCAATCTTTCAGCAAGGGAATATTCACATAGAGAAAAGTCCATAAATTTTGATAGGTAATCTTCTGGTGCAACATTGAATTTTTCTGCCACAGCAATAACATCATTTAATTGTTTGTTTGGAACTCTAATACCATTTTCGTCAATATAGTTCCCCTTAAGTTTTTTCAATTCATCAGGTAAAAAAAATATTTCATTGTTAATCTCTACAAAATTTTTACCTTTACTGCTCTGCAAAAGCTCTGATAAAGTGTATTCTGTGTCATTGCCATATACACTTCCTGAGACTGTAAACCAATCAATCCCATATGATATAGTACATGATATTTTTGATTTCGAAATAATTTTCTTATCTTTCCCCCAAAATAGCTTTATATTTTCACAAAACAGCTTAGGTAAAGCATAATCAAAAAAGATTTTCCTTGAAAACAAATATTCATTTCTTAGGCTTTTAGTTCCGCCAAGTGACAGAATTAAATCTTTTAATAATCCTTCGTACTTCAAATTTCTAAAAACGGTTGTTGAACCTATATCAAATTTTTCTTGAGAAGAATGTGCTGGAACTTCAATATCATAATACAAAAATGATAACAGTCCTCGAATGTTTTTTCCCTCAGAATACAGATATAATTCTGCCTTTGGTTCGAAAGGTTTCAGCGCACTTGCCGTTACTCTCAAATCAGAACTAACAGATTCTTTTACAAAATTATAATATATTGTTCCAACCCCGTTTTCATAAATGTATTCAGCAATTGATGAAACCTCTTTACCTCTCTTGAAAAAATTTATGTGGTGAAGTTTCTTATCTTCTAACCGACAATATACCTCATTTATTTTTTCAGTACGAAAATATTCAAACAAAACAACACTTTTTGATTCATGTAACTTAAAACTATTTTTTCCAGTTTGAATTAATGTTTCAATACTGCATAAAAATTGATATGCAATGTCAGAAGTAAATTCATCAATTCCATTGCGACGTAGAGGTCCTGAAAACAAACCAGATTTCGTATACCTGTTTCTTCCTACAAACAATTCAATATCCAAATATTTTTCTGTTGTATCAAAGTTTAAAACCCAAATCAACTTATTTTCCAAAAACCTCCCTCCCCTTATTATAAGTAAAAGTATTGATTTGCTTTTACCATCAATCGCAATACATTTTCTTTGTATTCCTTCGTACAAGAAATTGTTCTGACTATCTTAGAGCTTTTACTCACACTAACCTGTGTAGAAACCAATGTCTTAAAGTATTTCACACGACATCCACCACCACATAAGTATTTTAAGGAACAACTATTACATGGCATAAGATTGTTAATGTTTGATAGCTCACGTGCACGCTTTGATAATTCGTTAATTTCGGCAAAACTATTTTGTCGAATATTAGCTTGCTTCACACACTGCGAAACTAAATTACAAAAAAATACATCTCCATTTGATGCAACTGTTATCCCACCATATCCACAATTATTAAAAACAGTATTGTTTCTGTGGTCTAATGCAAAACCTTCTTCATCCGAATTGGACATACATGCAGTTTTTATATCCTTAATAGACTTTTTATATTGCATGTTTTCTTCGTCAGTTGGTTTAATTGTACGACCATCTAATAGCTCCGTATTAAATTTTACAAAAAACTCCTTGTCCTTATATTTTTCAATCAGTTTATTTGCAAATGAAATGTATTTGCTTTCATTGCCAATTAGTGTCCCCATCAACGGAGTAATAGCAATGGTTACTCGGATTCCAGCATTTAATAATCGTTCAACAGCATCAAGTGTTATATCAAAGCTATCAGTTCCTCTGACAGCTCTATAGCTCTGTTGGTCATATCCATCAATGCTTATTTGAACTTCATCAATATATTCCTTGTTTTTTTCAACAAACTCTTGAGACCACAAAATACCATTGCTCAACACCCCTACAGTCAGACCATTTTTCTTAGCTGAATACACTATTTCACTAAAGTCTGCACGCAGTGTTGCTTCTCCCCCGGTAAAGGTAACTACCTTACCTCCACAAGTCGCAAATTCAAATAAAAGATTTTTTATTTCTAATGTAGAAAGTTCCTGTTCTTTTTCTTCACCCGCATACATATAACAATGAGCACATCGCTGATTACAACGATTGGTTAAATACACATACATACCATGTTCTTGTGGATAATTTATGTATTCATTTTCAAATTTTTTTGCTTCAAGTTCTGTAAGAATATGTATAACATCATTTATTTTTTCTTGTGGTTGATTTTGTATTACATCAATAACACATTTACCAGAAGAAAGTTCTTTATATACTTCTAGTTGA
Source organism: uncultured Clostridia bacterium (assembly GCA_944377425.1). GTDB lineage: Bacteria > Bacillota > Clostridia > Lachnospirales > Anaerotignaceae > Neoanaerotignum_A. Next base: position 3,133 of record CALWEX010000062.1, on the reverse strand, counting down.
TTTTCGTTTTCAGCTAATATCCAATTTGCTGTATCTGGAGAAATAATAAGATATTGATTATCTATTTTTTCGATGCATATCGATTTAGGCATGTGATATACTTTTTGAGGATCCAATTCTAACTGTGGCATATATATCCCCCCTGAATTTATTTTTTTAGAAGCTCTTATGCACATTTCATTGAAAAGTCGCCACTTTTTACATATATCATTATAACTTTCTACCTACTATTTAAATAAAAAAGGAGAAGGCTATATACAAAGCCTCCTCCTCATAGCATACTTAGTTCTGGTTAGCAGAACAGCTCTTGAAGCAGTACATTGCTGCAACACGAGATGCATCTTCGATAGATTTAACTTCCCATGAGAGTACGATCTTTTCCATAATTTTTTCTCCTTTCGCATGCGTTTTAATAGACCTTTGCAAAGTCACATATATTATACTTCTTTTCCATATTTTTGTCAAATTTCCTCTAATATAGCATTTAGAAGTTCTATACAATTTTTAATATCCGACTTATATGCGACTGTATTAGCAGTATGTATATATTTACATGGTATTGAAATTCCAATTTCTTTTGCACCATAGTCAACTTCGTTTGTAATAATCAATTCACTAGTCCCACAATCACTCACTTCAATTTGATATGCAATCTTCTTTTTTTCACAAAGTTCTTTTGCCCAATTTACTGTATTGACATCAGAAACACCTATACTATCTGACATTTTTATTCCTACTCCACTATTCAAAGTCAAACTATTTCTTTCACACTCTGGAGAAACATCTACGTTTATACACAAATCTGGTTGTATTGAGGTTTTTGCAACTCTTCCTCCTCTCATAGTGATTTCTTCTTGAACTGTAAAAACAAAATAAACATCCGCCTTTGTTTCAATTTGTTTTTTTATTACTTCATACAGACAAAAGCAGGATATCCTGTTATCTATTGCTTTTCCCCGATAAAACTCATCTGTTTCTACTAATGAACTATCAAAAGAAAAAACATCCCCTACATTAACAGTTTTTTCATAATCACATAGTAATATAATATTTTCATAATCATGTGCCTTAATGTTTTCCTCATTGCATGGATACAAAACTGCATTTGTGGTGTTAGATTTCACTTTTTGATGGATTACACTCCACGTTTTAATGTTGCCCAGTGTTTTTATTTGATACTGTCTTTTACTTTTCTTTTTTACAACTTGAAACCCAACTTCATCGATATGAGCATTTATCATCACTTTCTTGATTCCAGCTGAACCCTTTTTATGTACGATAAGATTACCTGCATTGTCAATAAACAGATCATCGATATCTGCATTTTTTAATACATCAAACAGATATTTTATAACTTCGCTTTCATATCCAGAAACACCGTTTAAGTTACAAAGATTTTCAAGTACACTCTTATCATCCATATCTAAAATATTACTCATATCTTACCCCCTACACTTTTTGGTAACACCAAATTTCTGCATTTTTATTGTTCTAAATCCTTTAAAACCTTAATTTTAGGAAGCTTGCACATAAAAAGATCATTCATATCCATTTTTTGATAAAATATCCTTAACCAAACATCACTCATATCAAGGATATAATGTTTATGAATATTATACTTTATTTATTTCAATTAATTCAATACCAACATAAATAAATATACTCCCAGATCTTAAATCGATTCAAATATTCATGCTTAATCAATACATATTTTATGGATAAGCCTTTTTAGAGTAGCTACACCGCATATTTGTGGTTATATTATATTATTTTATCGATATGTACTAACTACCGCAATCAGAATGCAAAATCAATGGTTCTTTGATTTTACACTCTAACTTTGCTTTCTTTATTGTTTCAATCATCCAGAATGCCACTAATGTTTTTAAAAGTCTGCAGACAATAATTTGTCTGGAATATAATTCCATAACACTAGGATATATCTGAAAACTCCATAGTACACAAAAATGTGCTATACTATTATGAAATAGGAGATGATGTTAAAGATATATAAGTTAATCTACAATGAATAGAATATAATTGCATACCTTTTTCAACTACAAATATCGAAATACCTGCAAAATTGGATAATAAAATTATGTTTAATGCCATTCTTTGGCTTGCTTGCAGAAGTTCTGCTTAGGAAAATATCCCTAACAGATACCATCCACACATTAAAGCGTATATAGGTATTTCTGTAGGTTTCGTGATTATGGGACTTTAGCGACGATATTTCATGTTCTAAATGTGAGTGCTAATCTTAAAAATCTAAATGTTGATAGTACATCTATAAAAGCACATCCAAACAGTACAAAAGCAATCGGTACTTTTCCCGATGGACATAACGCTTTAATGCTTGTATGTCCCAGACTACGTCATGTAGCAGCAACCAGCTAGGAAACTAGACACTATATGAAAATGGACCCTCTTTTCAAGGCAGAGGATGATCTGCTGGCTGATATCATAGACTTTTGACAGCTGGCTACCAAAAGGCTAAATTTTATAACTCAATCGAGTAAAACTATTTTTCAAAAAAGTACTGCTTCTTGCTTATCAATATAGCAGAAACAAAAAAATCTAGAATGGCTGTTGGCTCTTACCATTCCAGATCTTTTTCTTTTCACTATATATTGAAATTAATCCTTTCATATTGCGTCTTAAATTATTTGAATAAGATACTCATATTCAGGATAGATTCCGTCCAATACTTTGACAAATATATTTTCAATCAAAATATTAAACTTGAAGGATTATTTACTATTTTTATTAAATTCTAATAATCATATTCACTTTATTGACTACAGTCCATATTAATTATCATCACCTTGAATTTGAGGTAAATGCTGAACACTCAAAGATTCTATTGTTTCAAGCTGTTTTACCGCTAAATCATGCAAAAGAACCAATCTTTCCGATTGTGTCTTGCCTTGTTCGATCAGTATTGCATTATAACTTTCCATATTCGCCAATACCAAAAGCTGCTGAATTGTTGCCTCATCTCTCATGTTTCCCTTTTTGCCTGGGTTAGCATCTCTCCACTGCTTTGCTGTCTGACCAAATAAAGCCACATTCAATAAATCTGCTTCATTCGCATATGTATAGACAATCTGTTCCTGTGTTAATTCAGGCGGAA
>CALWEX010000061.1 GCA_944377425.1 uncultured Clostridia bacterium | reverse complement strand
TACCTTCCAAGAGACGGCTATGAAAAAGACGAAGTATTTAACGATAATGAAGTTTTAAGACAGAAACTTTCTGAGCTTTGGATTAAGGTTAAAGCTTCTAAATAATTAAATAAACAGTAAAAAGCACTGAAATCTTTTAAGAAATCAGTGCTTTATTTTTTATTCTTTAATAAGAACTTCTTTAATTTCTGCGGCGTACATTGTGTGATAATCTTTTTGTGGATACCATTTGTCTATTATAGACTTATCAATAAAGCTATCTTCTTTAAGCTCCTGAGCAAAAACTTTTTTGCATATAAGAATAATTTTGCTTTCTTCAAAATATGGAACATCTTTTTTATAATTAACTGTAAGATTTGAATTTTTTATTTTATCTTCATCACGGCCAGAAACTGTTCCGCAGTAATTAAGAACTTTTCTGTATGCGTCGCCTAAAACATTAATTGAAAATTCCTCCGAAGCGTCAACAAATTCCTTTGTGTATCTCTGCGGGCGGATAAATACAAATGCTGTTGGCTTACCCCACATTATACCAGCACTGCCCCAAGAAGCTGTCATTGTGTTTACCTTATCTTCTTTTTTAGCTGTTATTAAAAGCCAGTCTTTGCCTATTATTTTAAATATGTTCTGGTCTAATTCTTCTGCCTGTATGGTTTTAAACATTATATATTCCTCCTTTTTTTAATCTCGTTTAAAAATTCATAAGGTATTTTAAGATTTCCTTTGCCTTTTCCAAGATAAATACCGGTTTTGTTTGTGCCATGAAAATCACTTCCGCCGCTTTTGGCAAAATTATATTTTTCGGATATGGAATTGATAAATTTTTCCTCTTCGGCTGAATATGTGGAATACATAACCTCTATGCCTTCCATGCCTTTTTGCCTTAAATCCTGCGCCATTAATTCTATCTGTTCGTTATTAAGGCGGTAAAGAGTAGGGTGAGCTAAAACAGGTACACCGCCGGCATTTTTAATAAGGCTAATGCATTCTTCCGGTGTAGGCAGTATTCTTGGTACATAGCCAGGCATACCAGTAGATATATATTTGGCAAAAGCCTCTTTTTTGTCTTTAACGTAGCCTTTTTTAACCATTAAAAGTGCATAGTGTGTTCTTGAACAGCTGTCCCTGCCGGCTATGGCTCTAAGCTCGTCATAAGTCATAGGAAAGCCTAGCTCTGTAAGGCGCTTAACCATTTTGCGGTTTCGGTCAATTCTCTGCTGGAGTATTATTTCGGTTTTTTCAAGAAGAGCTTTGTTTTTGTTGTCTATAAAAAGTCCAACAATATGAATTTCTTTTGTTCGCTCAATAAATGGTGCCGAATAGTAAGATGCAAGCTCTATGCCATTTATTGCTTCAATGCCGTATTTTTTGCCGGCTTGTGTAAACTCCTCTGTGCCGAATACACAGTCATGGTCTGTAAGGGCAACAGATGAAAGACCTATCTGCGCTGCATTTTTAATTATTTCTTCTGGTGTAAGTGTGCCGTCGGAATAAGTTGAGTGTGAGTGTAAATCTATAAAACCGGTTAATTCCATTTGTATCACCTCTGATATATATTTAATCACAAAGATTTTATTGGGGCAATGAATATTTTTTAAATATGGAAAGTAAAATTGTAAAAAAGGGAAAGAAGTGTTTTTTTTGAAAGTACCAACAAATCAAGCTCCGGCAGGAAATAACGGTGTGTTATACGGTATGCTTTACGGCCTTATACCGGCATTGTTTTTTACAGCAGCTGCATTTTTAGTCTGCGCTGTACTGCTTACATATACCGATATAAGCGAAAGCTTTATTGCGCCGTTTTCGTTGGCTGTTACAGTTATAAGCTCATTTTTTGCCGGATTTAAAACAGCATCTAAAGCAGATAAAAAAGGCATACTTTGGGGAGCTCTTTCGGCAGGCATTTATATAATTATTGTTTTGCTTATTATAATGCTGCCTTACGGCGAAAATATGAGCTTATTTAGAGCTTTGTCTATTGTTTTGTCTGTTATAAGCGGGGCAGTAGGTGGTATTTTGGGAATCAATACAAAAAAATGACTTTTCAAAATAATATAAACGTGATATAATGTGCCATGATAAAGTACTTATATGACTACATAAAAGGAGGGTATATCATGAAGCACGTTAAAACTATGAATACTTCTATGCTTAAAAATACAATGGCTAAAGGCGGATGCGGCGAGTGCCAGACATCTTGTCAGTCAGCATGCAAAACAAGCTGCACAGTTGCAAATCAGGCTTGCGAAAACAGATAAGAAAAAGGATTTGCTTTTAAAACCTCGGTTGCAAAATCGAGGTTTTGTTTTGACTTAAACTATATTAAAAAATGATTATAAACCTGTTTTAAAACATGAAGTTTTATTTGGCTGTCAGTATTTAAGACAGGACTTTTTATTGGCTGATTATATTTTTATTTTATAAGGAAGTGACGAAATGATACATAAGTTCAGTATGAACGGTGTTAATGTTGTATTGGATGTTTTCAGTGGTGCCGTTCATGTTGCAGATGATACAATGTTCGATATTGTAGATACATACGAAAATGGGTCAAGAGACGAAGTTATTAAGCTTTTTGGTAATAAATATTCTACAGATGAGCTTAACGAAACAATGGACGAGCTTGACGAGCTTAGAAAAGAAGAAATGCTTTATGCTCCTGACATATATGAAAATGTAATTGATTTTGTAGATGCAAGGGAACCAGTTGTTAAGGCTCTCTGCTTGCATATTGCCCACGACTGCAACCTTAAATGCAAATACTGCTTTGCAGAAGAAGGCGAATATCATGGACACCGTTCTTTAATGAGCAGTAAAGTAGGTAAGGCCGCTATTGATTTTATAATCAAAAATTCCGGCAAAAGACATAACCTTGAGGTTGACTTTTTCGGCGGCGAGCCTTTAATGAACTTTGATGTAGTTAAGGAAATAGTTGAGTACGCAAGAGAGCAGGAAAAGTTATATGACAAAAACTTTAGATTTACAATCACTACAAACGGCGTACTTTTAAACGATGAAATTTTAGACTACATTAATAAAAATATGCACAATGTTGTTATAAGCCTTGACGGAAGAAAAGAAATTAACGACATGATGCGCCCAAGAGCCGGCGGACAGGGCAGTTATGACCTTATAGTGCCTAAGTTTATTAAACTTGCAGAAAGCAGAAATCAGACAGACTACTATATAAGAGGCACATTTACAAGGCATAACCTTGACTTTTCAAAAGATGTGCTTCACATGGCTGATTTAGGCTTTAAACAAATTTCTGTAGAGCCTGTTGTTGGCTCTGATGACACAGATTACGCTATAAGAGAAGAAGACATACCGGCTATATGCGAAGAATACGAGAGACTTGCTGCTGAGCTTTACGAAAGACACAAAAAAGGCGGAGAGGGCGACTTTAACTTCTTCCACTTTAATATAGACCTTACAGGCGGTCCATGTGTTATAAAAAGGCTTGTAGGCTGCGGTTCTGGTACAGAATATCTTTCTGTTACACCTGAAGGCGAGCTTTATCCTTGCCACCAGTTTGTAGGCCTTGAAGGCTTTTCAATGGGCAATGTATTTGACGGCATGAATAATTTTGAATTAAGAGAGAAATTCTCTAAATGCAATGTTTATGCCAAAGAAGAATGTAAAAACTGCTGGGCAAGATTTTACTGTAGCGGCGGCTGTGCAGCTAATGCGTACCAGCTTTCAGGCGATATACTTAAACCTTATGAAATCGGCTGTGAGCTTCAGAGAAAAAGAATAGAATGTGCCATTATGATTAAGGCAAAAGAGTTTCAGGAGGAACAGTTAAATAATGAAAACTAAAGGCAGAAGCTTAGCTGTTTTAATTGTCCTTGCTGTTGTAGCGGCTGTACTTTGTTTTACATCCGTTGTAGGCATAGGCGCCGACAGAAAGCTAAGCATGAGAGACATAAAAAGAGGCCTTGATTTAAGCGGTGGTGTATCGATAGTTTATCAGGCCGATAAAGAAGATGTAACAGATGACGAAATGAGAAGGGCAGTTACCCTTATACAAAACCGTCTTGATAGAAAAAATTGGACAGAGGCTGAAGTTGCAAGACAAGGCAACAACAGAATAAGGGTTGAGATACCAGGTGTTGAGGATGCTGAAACAGCTATTGAAGAACTTGGTAAAACAGCTCAGCTTATGTTTATTGATGAAGAAGGAAATGTGCTTCTTGACGGAAGCATGATTGCAGATGCAACAAAAGAAGTAGGCGCTGTAAGTAAAAATTCAGCGTCACAGCCTTATGTAGCACTTAAATTTAACGATGAGGGCACAGCAGCTTTTGCTGAGGCTACAAAAAATAATCTTAACAAAATAATATATATTGTTATGGATGACGAGGTTATAAGTGCACCTACTGTAAACAGTGTTATATCAGACGGAAATGCCATGATTACCGGAAGCTTTACTGGTGAGTCGGCACAAGAGCTGGCAGACTTAATTAAAGAAGGTGCTATGCCGTTTAACCTTACTGTTATGGAAATGAATAATATAGGCGCAAGACTTGGAGCAAATGCCATTGAAACAAGCCTTAAAGCGGCTGTTGTAGGTGTTGCTTTAGTATTGCTTTTTATGCTTTTGGTTTACAGGGTAGGCGGTTTTGCAGCTGACTGGGCGCTTGGCATTTATATGGGTCTTGAAATTGCTGTTTTAAGCCTTTTTAATGTAACACTTACACTCCCAGGTATTGCCGGTGTTATACTTTCAGTAGGTATGGCGGTAGATGCCAATGTAATTATATTTGAAAGATTTAAAGAAGAAGTGTCTGCCGGAAAAACAATGCGTTCAGCTGTTAAGAGCAGTTTTTCAAGAGCACTTCCGGCTATACTTGACGGAAACATAACTACACTTATAGCTGCTGCTGTACTTTACTTTATGGGTACAGGCACAATAAAAGGCTTTGCTATAACTCTTATGATAGGTATTGTGCTTTCTATGTTTACAGCCATATTGATAACAAGACTTATAATTATGGGTATTATAGGCCTTGGTATTGATAAGCCGTCATATTTCGCGGTTAAAAAAGTTAAAACAAATAATTAAAGGAGGAAGCGGAAATGAATATAGTAAAAAATAGATTTAAGTTTTTCGCTATTTCCGTAATCCTTATTATTTGCGGAATAGCGGCTATGGCACTTAACCAAGCAAAAGGCAACGGTATTTTTAATTTCGATATAGAATTTACTGGTGGTACTGAAATGACTGTTCACATGGGTGATGTGCCTAATGATGAAATAGTTCAAGTAGTTAAAGATGTTACAGGACAGTCAAACCCACAGGTTCAAAAACTTATAGGTACTGAAAATGTAACAATTAAAACCCAGTCAATGGACAGTGAAACAAGGACGGAGCTTTCAAAGGCACTTAAAGAAAAGTTCTCATTAACCGATGACGCTATATTAAGCGTACAGGATATAAGCGGTACAATAAGTGGTGAAATGCAGAAAACAGCTGCTGTAGCCGTTATTATAGCCTGCGTAGCTATGCTTATTTACATTACAATAAGGTTTATGGACTTAAAAATGGGTGTAAGCTCTATACTGGCACTTGTTCACGATGTGCTTATTATGCTGGCGTTTTATGCCATATTCAGAATACCAGTAAATAACTCATTTATAGCGGCGCTGCTTACTGTTTTGGGTTATTCAATTAATGCCACTATAGTTATTTTCGACAGAGTGCGTGAGAACAAAAAACTTATGGGTCGTTCTAGTACTGAGGAGATAATAAATACAAGCCTTTATCAGACAATGAGAAGGTCTATATATACATCCCTTACAACACTTTTTGCCATAGGTGCTGTATATGTATTTGGTGTGCAGTCAGTTAAAGAGTTTGCACTGCCTATGATGGTTGGTATTATAAGTGGTGCATATTCGTCTGTATTCCTTTCAGGCTCAATATGGTATACATTTACCGGCAAAAAACAATAATTTAAAATATACTTATTTGCCAAAAAACCGGAACAGGGCTTAAAAACCCCTGTGCCGGCTTTTATAGTAAGGAGAATTTTTAAATGAGTATTTGGAAACTTAAGCGCACTAATGTTAATACGGCTAAAATGGCAGAAGCTTTAAATGTGCGTGAGCCTGTGGCTTGTGTGTTGGCTAACAGAAAAATTGGCACATTTAGCGGCGCAAAAAGATTTTTGGATTGCGACATAAACAGCCTTTATGATGGAAAGCTTTTTAAAGATGCCGTTAAAGGCTGCAATATTATAAAAAATGCAGTTTTAAGCAATAAAAAAATAGCTGTTTATGGGGACTATGATGTAGATGGTGTTATGAGCACAACTATACTTTATAAAACCCTTAAATATTTAGGCGCTGATGTTATTTTTTATCTGCCTCATAGGCAGAAAGAGGGTTACGGCATGAACTGCGATGCTGTGAGAGAGCTTAAAGAAAGCGGCATTGATGTTATACTAACATGTGATAATGGAATAGCGGCAGTTGAAGAAATAGCACTTGCCAAAGAATTAGGCATTACAACAGTTGTTTTAGACCACCACGAATGTCAGTATATCGAAAACGAGAATGGGGAAAAAACAATAAAACTTCCGCCATCAGATGCCGTTATAGACGCTAAACAGCCTCTTTGTGAATATCCTTTTAAGTTTTTGTGTGCTGGTGCTATGAGTTATAAATTTGCAAAACTGCTTTTTGAAACTTTTAATAAAGAGTTTGTGTTTGACAAAGAGTTTTTGTCTTTTGCGGCAGTAGCCACTGTATGCGACATTGTGGATATGCTGGATGAAAACAGAATTATAGTTAAAAATGGCCTTAAAGAGCTTACAAGAACAACTAATACAGGTATGAGGGCGTTAATAAACCTTACAGGTATATCCGACAGAGAGATAAACGAATATCATGCAGGTTTTGTAATAGGTCCATGTATTAATGCTACAGGGCGGCTTGAAAGCGCAACAACGGCAGTTAGGCTTTTTACCGAAAACGATTATAATAAGGCTTATGAGCTGGCAAAAGAGCTTGTGGACTTAAACGCTGAAAGAAAAGAAATGACATTAGGTGCTGTTGAAAGAGCAAAAGAGCTTGTTTTAAATTCAGAGCTTAAAAACGACAGAGTGTTGGTTTTATACGATGAAAGCGTGCATGAGAGCATAGCCGGAATAGTTGCAGGTCGAATTAAAGAGATGTTTTATAAACCTGTAATTATGATTACAAATAGCGGAGATATGGCTAAAGGCTCAGCCAGAAGCATTGAAGCCTACAATATATTTGAGGAGCTTTTAAAGTGCAGTGATTTGTTTATTAAGTTTGGTGGCCATCCTATGGCGGCAGGACTTAGCTTAAAGAAAGAGAATGTTAATATTCTTAGGCAGCGTCTTAATGAAAATTGCTCCTTAACTCAAAATGAGCTTACAAGCGTTATACGTATTGAAAAAGAACTTTCGTTTAATGATATAGATATAACATTGGCAAAGCAGTTAGAGGCCTTGGCACCTTTCGGAAAAGAATGTCCGGTGCCTATTTTTGGAACAAAAAAAGTTTTTATAAAAAAAGTATCCCTATTAGGCAAAAAAAGAGATATAATAAAATTTATGTTGTATAATGAAGACAGCAGAAATTTAATTGATGGAATATCTTTTGATGGATACGAAAAATTCACAAGCCTAATTGAAAGCAAGAATTATACTATTGAAGAAGTTGTTTGTTCATCAGTTCCTATTTGTATGGATATAGTTTACTGTATTAGAATAAACAGGTTTAACGGAAGGGAAAGCGTACAGCTTGAAATTAAAGATTTTAGATTTTAAGGAGGAGTATTTTTATGGATTTGGCGTCTACTATACGTGATATTAATGATTTTCCACAAAAAGGTATTATATTCAGAGATATTACAACACTTCTTATTAATCCTGAAGCTATGAAGGAGTCTATTAACCGCATAGCTGAAGGCTTAAAGGATTTGGATTTTGACTATATTCTGGGTGCTGAAAGCAGAGGTTTTATATTTGGTGTGCCTGTTGCTTATATTCTTAATAAAGGTTTTATACCTGTAAGAAAACCTGGCAAGCTTCCTGCAAAAACATTAAAAAAGGAGTATGCACTTGAATATGGCACATCTACAATAGAGATACATGCCGATGCTTTAAAACCTGGCGATAAAGTTGTTATTATAGACGACCTTATAGCTACTGGCGGAACATCTAAAGCAATGGCAGAGCTTGCAGAAGAAATGGGCGCCGAAGTTGTGGCTCTTAGCTTTTTAATTGAGCTTGAAGGTCTTAAAGGCCGTGATGTACTTAAAAATTATAAAGTAAACTCTATTATAAAATATTAATTTTTGCTTGATAATAATAAAAAAAAGTGATATAATACTTCAGAATTGTGTTTAAAAATGGTCCGCTGTCGTTGTATGGATACGGCAAGAACATTTGTTGATTTTCAGGAGGAATACAAAATGAACGAAATTATCAAAAACATTGAAGCTGAACAGCTCAAAAGCGAAATTCCTGCATTTGGCGTAGGTGATACAATCCGTGTTTACGCTAAAGTTGTAGAGGGTGAAAAAGAAAGATTACAGATGTTTGAAGGCGTTGTAATCAAAAGACAGAACGGCGGTATCCGTGAAACATTTACAGTAAGAAGAATTGCTTCTGGTGTAGGTGTTGAAAGAACATGGCCTATCCACTCTCCAAGAATTGACCGCATTGAGGTTGCAAGAAAAGGCGTTGTTAGACGTGCTAAACTTTACTATCTCCGCGACAGAGTAGGTAAAGCAGCTAAAGTTAAAGAAGTATTAAGATAATTTTAGTGTATTCAGGGCCTGGTGACTGTTTGTTGCCAGGCCAGATTTTTTATTGGCCTTTTAGCATAAGGGAGTTTTTGGCATGGAAGCGGAAGTTTCAAGCAAAAAAAAGAACGGCAATAAAGAAATTAAAGAATGGCTTATATCTTTAGCAATAGTTTTACTAGTGGCCTTTGTGCTTAGGTACTTTGCAATAGGTACTCTTGTAGTTAAAGGCATATCTATGGAGCCTACATTTTATCATGGCAATGTTATAGCTGTTAACAAGCTGACATATAAAGTAAGTGAGCCTAAAAGAGGGGATGTTATAATATGCAGCTATAGCGATGTAGAGGATGAACTGATAATAAAGCGTGTTATAGCCCTGCCAGGAGAGACCATTGACTTTATGCCTAATGACAGCGGAAAGTATGATGTTTTTATTAACGGAGATGTTATTGAGGAAAACTACACAAAAGAGGGAACTGGTTTTTATGGTGATATGGAGTATCCTTATACAGTGCCAGAAGATTGCTATTTTGTAATGGGCGACAACAGAGATAACAGTACAGACAGCCGCTGGGAAAGTATAGGCGCTATAAAAAAAGAACAAATAGTCGGCAAGAAATTAATTAAAATTTGGCCTATTGGGTGACAGGAGCATATATGGGGTTTAAATTTATAATAAGTAAAAACAGCCTTTTAAAGTTTAAACAGCTGTTTTTATGCTTTATTTTTTATTCGGTTTTAGGCTGGCTTTATGAGGTTTTTCTTGAGGTTTTTGTTTATAAATGGGGTTTTTCAAACCGCGGAGTGCTTTTTGGACCATACTGCCCAATATACGGTTTTGGAGCGATTATAATTATAAAGCTTTTTGGTGAAAAATTTAAAGGCAAATACAATATTAAGGACTATGTAAAACGCAGTATATATGTATTTTTAGCTTGTGCCATAATTGCTACATTAATAGAGCTTGCTGCAAGCTATATTTTAGAATTTCTTACTGGCTCATGGCCGTGGCAAACATATGTTGATTATGCCATAAACTTTGAAGGAAGGATAGCTTTATCAACATCAATAAGATTTGGTATTGGAGCGCTTATTATTGTTGCTTTTATTGAGCCTGTTTTTAATATGCTGCTTAATAAAATGTCTGTTAAAGTTCTTAATTTACTGTTTTATTTAATTTTTATTGTTTTTTCAGTAGATTTAATAGTTCGAATATTTACATATTTTTAAATTAGTAATAAAGAGCTATCGGTTTAACTGAAATGAACCCAAAAAGTTAGACAATATTTTGAAGTAAAAATTGTTCAAGAAGCCATAAGGGCTTGTTTCCTGTAAAGAGCAGGTGACAAGCCCTTTAGCTTTGTCTTAATACGTCTATTGTTGTA
>CALWEX010000060.1 GCA_944377425.1 uncultured Clostridia bacterium | reverse complement strand
AAGAATATTTCCAGCCCGGATTTTTTTCAAGTCCGGCACTCACTGATATAACAGGCACGTTTTCCATACCAGCATTTTTAAGTGCTTTACGAATAAAGCCTATATAGTTTGAAGCACGGCAGCCGCCGCCTGTTTGGCTCATTAAAACGGCTGTTTTATTTATATCATACTTACCGCTTTTAAGGGCATTTATAATTTGGCCTACAACTATAAGTGCTGGATAGCATGCATCGTTATTAACATATTTAAGACCAGTATCTATAGAGCTTTTATCTATAGCAGGCATTACATCTATTTTATATCCGCTTGCTACAAAAGCTTCTTTTAATATGTCAAAGTGTATAGGCGCCATCTGCGGGCATAAAAGTGTATAGTCCTTTTTCATTTGGGCAGTAAACACTTTTCGTCTTAAAGCGGCATTGCCCTTAACCGGTTTTACGCCTCTTTCGTCCCTGTCCTCCATAGCAACTATAAGGGAGCGTATTCTTATTCTTGCGGCACCAAGGTTATTAACCTCATCAATTTTAAGTGTGGTATAAATCTTTCCTGCAGCATTAAGTATGTCCTTAACTTCGTCTGTTGTAACGGCGTCAAGTCCGCAGCCAAAAGAATTCAGCTGTACATATTCCAAATCGCTTCTTGTTTTAACAAAAGCCGCAGCCTCGTATAATCTGGAATGATACATCCATTGGTCACGCACAACAAGTGGTCTTTCAACTTCGCCCATCCATGCCACACTGTCTTCTGTAAGTACAGCAAGGCCAAAGCCTGCTATAAGCTCCGGTATACCGTGGTTTATCTCAGGGTCTATATGGTAAGGTCTGCCGCCAAGAACAATACCTTTAATATGGTTCTTTTCTATGTATTCAAGGGTTTCGGTACCTTTACGGTGCATATCCTCTCTGAAACGTGTCCATTCATCCCAGCCCATTTCAAGAGCTTCTTTTATTTCCTGCTTTGTTACGTCAAAAGGTGCAAATATATCTAAAAGTCTGTCAGCAAGAGCCTCTTTGTTTTTAAAGGAAATAAAAGGATTCATAAATGTTATGTTCTTTTCCCTTAAATCCTCTACATTGTTTTTAATATTTTCGGAATATGACGCCACAATAGGGCAGTTATAACATTCGTCTGAATTTTTAATGTCCGGTCTTTCATACACAACTGCCGGATAGAATATTGTTTTAACGCCTTCATTTATAAGGTGCATTATATGGCCATGAACAATTTTAGCCGGATAACAAGCCGACTCACTTGGTATTGACTCTATGCCTTCCTCATAAACTTCCTTGCTTGAATATGGTGAAAGCTTAACTGAAAAACCAAGGTTTGTAAGGAATGTGTGCCAGAACGGGTAATCCTCGTACATATTAAGAACCCTTGGAATACCTATAACTCCCCTGCGTGACTCTTCCGGTGTTAAAGACTCATAATTAAAAAGTCTGTTTTTCTTATATTCAAAAAGATTAGGCACATTCTTTTTTTCGTCATGTCTGCCTTCGCCCTTTTCACAGCGATTGCCTGTAATAAATCTTCTGCTGCCGTCAAATGTATTTATTGTAAGAAGGCAGTTATTGGCACAGCCGCCGCAACGGGTATGTGTTATTTTTATTTTAAGGTCGTTCATGGCTTCTTTTGAAATAAGCGTTGTTTCATAGCCTTTAGTATATTTTTCCTTAGCTATAAGACCTGCACCAAAAGCACCCATAAGGCCTGCTATATCTGGGCGTACAGCTTCTCTTTCGCTTATAAACTCAAAGCTTCTTAAAACAGCATCGTTATAGAATGTACCGCCCTGAACAACTATGCTCTTTCCAAGTGCCTTAGGGTCAGAAATTTTTATAACTTTAAGCAGTGCGTTTTTAATAACAGAATAAGCAAGACCAGCGGAAATATCCCCAACCTGAGCGCCTTCCTTTTGCGCCTGCTTAACACGTGAGTTCATAAATACTGTACATCTGGAGCCCAAATCAATAGGGTTTTCTGCAAAAAGAGCAATTTTGGCAAAGTCCTCAACTGAGTAGTTAAGGGATTTTGCAAATGTTTCTATAAAAGAACCGCAGCCTGATGAGCATGCTTCATTTAAAAGCACGCTGTCTATAACGCCATCTTTAATTCTAAGGCACTTCATATCCTGACCGCCTATATCCAGTATAAAGTCAACATCAGGTCTGAAAAATGCTGCCGCTTTGTAGTGTGCAACAGTTTCTATGTATCCCAAATCCACCATAAGGGCTTCTTTAATAAGTCCTTCTCCATAGCCTGTAACACAGGAATTACGTATTGTTATTCCCTGAGGCATTACGGCATAAAGTGCGTTTAACGCATTTATAACCACATTAAGTGGACTGCCCTCATTTGAAGCATAGAAAGAATAAAGAAGCTTTCCTTCATCTGAAATAAGCGCTATTTTTGTTGTAGTGCTTCCGCAGTCAATACCCAAAAATGCGTCACCTGTATATGTTTTTAAATCAGCACGGCCGACTTTTTCCTCGTTGTGGCGCTTTGTAAAAGCGTTGTACTCACTTTCATCTCTAAAAAGAGGTGCCAAACGGCTTACTTCTGTTTTAAGAGCCGTCATAGACGCAAGTTTATTTTCCAGTGTTTCAAAGTCCATAACAGCGCTTTCCTGTCTTGCGCTTAATGCGGCGCCGTAAGAAGCAAAAAGATGGCTGTTTTCCGGTATAATAGCCGTTTCATCTGTTAATTTTAAAGTTTCAATAAATCTCTGTCTTAATTCTGACAAAAAGTGCAGCGGGCCGCCTAAAAATGCTACATTTCCCCTAATAGGCTTACCGCAAGCAAGGCCGCTTATAGTCTGGTTTACAACTGCCTGAAATATAGAAGCCGCCAAATCCTCTTTAGCCGCGCCTTCGTTAATAAGTGGCTGAATGTCTGTTTTAGCAAAAACACCGCATCTTGATGCTATAGGATAAATTACATTGTATTTTTTAGCGTATTCGTTAAGGCCTGAAGCGTCTGTCTGCAAAAGAGTTGCCATCTGGTCTATAAAAGAGCCAGTTCCTCCAGCGCATACGCCGTTCATTCTCTGTTCAATTCCGCCTTTAAAGTATATAATTTTGGCGTCCTCGCCGCCAAGCTCAATAGCTACGTCTGTTTTAGGTGCGGCCGTTTCTATAGCGTTAGCTGTTGCCACAACCTCCTGTATAAATTCAATGCCAAGTACATCGGATATTGCTACTCCTCCGCTTCCTGTCATCATAGCTGAAAAAGAAACATCTCCAACGGCTTCATGTGCCTGATGGATTAAATCTTCAAGAGTTTCTTTTATTTCTGAAAAATGCCTTTTGTACTGCGAAAATAGTATCTCACCTTTCTGAGAAACAACAACTACCTTAACAGTTGTGGAGCCTATATCAATACCAATGCGCGTTCTGTTAAAAAAGCTCATTGTATTTCCTCCTAAAATTTCATTTAATTAAAATTGGTTTAAATTGTAATCATTATTATTTAAAAGCTATTTGAGTCTTAATTATAGCCCAACATTTATAAATTATCAAGTGAAGTACACCTTAAATAGAGTTAGAATAGCATTAAAATACTGGCAAAAGCACAAACAAAAAAGGCGCTCTGCGCCGTTATTTAATATGTAATGCCGTGCTTTAAACCGCTGATAGTATTCAGATTTTTAAAAAATCAGGGTTTCAAAGCGAAAAGCTAAGAAACCCAATTTCACAAATCATTCTGTTATCTTCCGTTTAATCTTAAATCTTTTGCCAGCTCTGTTATATCCTCTATTTTATTCAGCTCATGGGCTATAATATGCTGACTTGTCATAATACAGAGTATATCTTTATCGTTTTTGCCTATTATTTCGCCTTCTATAATACGTTTTTGAAGTGTTGTAATTCTTACTTTCATGCCTGTTGTAAAAACTTTTCCCCTAAAGTTAACTGTTTCCAAAGGGAACATATTTCTGCACTGTTTAATAACAGCCAGCCTTTCGGCTTCGTTTTGCGAATTAAGCCTTGCTTTTGAACGCTCTAAATTGCGTTTAAGCCAGCCTAAGCTTAATATCATTTGAGTAATAACAAATGCCGTAAGGGCCGCGTATATATAATCCATATAAGTAAGATTCATAAAACTCTTAAGCATAATACTACCTCCGTTCCAAATGCTTTTAAGCGAGTCAAAAAACCTCTATAAATCATACATTAACTCAAAACACGCAATTTTTCAAGCCCTTGATACTTAACTCCTGTAATTTCAACACCGCTTTCATACAAAAGACGTATATTTTCCAATGCTTCTTCCGTAATAAGCTCACCCGGGGATACAGCAGGTATTCCCGGTGGATACGGAATTAAAAACTCAGCGCTTACGCGGCCTGCCGCTTCGTTATAAGGCACATCTTCTGCTTTTGAATAGTAAGCGTTTCTTAAAGAAACAACTCTGTTAAGACTTGTAAATTTTAAATTGTGTTTTTGGCTTTTGTTCGGCACAATATGCTTATCAATTTCTATTATGGCATTTATAAGGTCTTTTATTTTCTCTTTTTCGTCGCTTATTGTACATATAGCCATAAAATGTCCATGACAGCCCATTTCCATTTCCATATTATACTTTTGGCGCAGTATTTGGGAAATTTCAACACAGTTTACGTTTTGCGACGATATTACTATTTTGGATACATCTATGTCTTTTATACCGTATTTTCCACATACATCTTTATCTAAAAGGCGCAGGTTTTTAAGCACTGAAAGCCGTTTACGTTCATTAATTAAAAAGTCGGTAAATTCAGGATATATTTTTCTGCCCTCTTTTTCAAGATATTCTCTGCACCAGTCCAATGTTCCCATAAAAACATAAGACGGGCTTGAAGTTTCTATAATTGAAAGAGCCTCTCGAACTTTTTCACTGTCAACCATATTCCCGCCTATATGTATAACTGAGCTTTGGGTAGGGCATGGCAGTGTTTTATGAGCGCTTTGCACCACAATATCAGCACCCATTTCAAGAGCCGTTTCTGGAAAACTATGGCTAAACATAAAATGTGCACCATGCGCCTCATCAGCAATTAAAACCATATTGTTTTTGTGCGCAATTTCAGCTATTTTTCTTATATCCGAAACAACACCCTCAGCTGTAGGGCTTGTTATAATAATTGCTTTTGCATCAGGGTTTTCATTAACGGCTTCTTCTACGCTTTCCGGTGTTATACCGCCGGGAAGGTCGCTTACACCGCAATACTGAGGCATAACATAAACCGTTCTTGCCCCTGTTAAAATCATAGCGCTGTAAACACTTCTGTGGCAGTTTCTGGCCATTATAACCTTGTCATCAGGGCCACAAATAGCCATAACAGCCGCCTGGAGTGCGCCTGTTGCACCGTTTACTGCAAAAAATGTATGCTTTGCGCCAAAAAGCGCTGCATAATCCTCCTGAGCCTGCTTAATTATGTCTGTTGGATTATGCAGGTTATCAAAACCGTCTATTTCTGTTATATCCATTGCAAAAATGTCTTTTATGTCTATACCCCGGCCCATTTTATGGCCAGGCATATGAAAAGGATACCTTCCGTTTTTGCTGTAGTCTACAAGTTTATCGTATAATTTAGCAGTCAATTTAATTCCTCTCTTATTTGTTTCCTTTTAATATTGAATAAATATCCCTTTTGGTAATGCCTCTGTCTTTGGCCGCCTGTTTCATGGCGTCTTTTTCGCTCATGCCGTCATCTATATATTTTTTAACATGCTCCTCAACAGGTATGTTTTCCCAAAATGATATTTGTTCCTTTTTAATTTCTTCCGGGTCTAAGCCCTCTATTAAAACCACAAACTCGCCTTTAGGCTCATTTAATGAGTAGTATTCAATTAAATTTTCAAGACTATCTTTTTTTACTTCCTCAAATTTTTTTGTAATCTCACGAACGCATGATGCCTGCCTATTTCCTACACTTTGATATATTTCTTTAAGTGTTGCTTTAAGGCGGTGAGGTGCTTCGTAAAAAATAACTGTTCTTTCTTCTTTTTCTATTGATTTAAGAACATGCGCCTTTTCTTTTTTATCTGTTGGCAAAAAGCCTTCAAAAACAAACCTCCTGGAATCCATGCCGGAAAGCACAAGAGCCGTTGCAAAAGCCGTAGGCCCTGGACAGGCAGTTACAGGCACGCCTTCTTTTTGACAAAGGCGCACTAAATCGCTTCCCGGGTCTGATATGCCCGGCATTCCGGCATCTGTTACAAGGGCTATGTTAAGGCCGCTTTTAAGTTTTTCTATTAACTCCGGGCCTTTTTGTATTTTGTTGTGCTCATGATAGCTTACAAGGCTTTTTTGTATATCAAAATGATTTAAAAGCTTAAGAGTGTTTCTTGTATCCTCAGCCGCAACCAAATCACAAGCTTTAAGCATATCTATTACCCTAAGGGTTATATCACCTAAATTGCCTATAGGCGTTCCGCATAAGTATAATGTACCGTACAAATTCAACACTCTCTCCTTTTTGCTTTTTATTATCAGTTATAGTAAATGTCTATTATTTCATCTGTGTATGTACCGTCGTCTTTATATATAACAAGGGTAGGCATAACTTTAACCATTGGCTTTCCGCTCCTTACGCCTTCTATAAGAACCATGTTTGGCTCACGATTAGCATATGGCTGGACAAAGCGTATTTTTTTAGGCTCTATTTTATGCGCCCTTAAAGTACACATAATATCTGTAAGCCTGTGCGGACGGTGAACCATATAAAAATGTCCGCCGAATTTTAAAAGCTTCTGCGCCGCTAAGGCTATATCGTCAAGGGAGCATAAAACTTCATGGCGCGCTATGGTTTTTGGGTCAAAGCTGTTTTTAAGTCCACCTTCAAAATTCATATAAGGCGGGTTTGTTGTTATTACATCAAAATATGACGGCTTAAATATTTCAGCCGCCTTTTTTATGTCACCTTCTACTATGTCTATTTTATCCTGCAAATCATTAAGAAGCACACTGCGGCGTGCCATTTCGGCGCTTTCCGGCTGTATCTCCAAAGCCGAAAAATGCGCCGCCTGGGTTTTGGCACTCATTAAAATAGGTATAATTCCTGTGCCTGTGCCTAAATCAAGTACTTTATCGCCTTTTTTTGCAGCTGCAAAACCACTTAATAAAACAGCGTCAACACCAAAACAGAATCTTTTAGGGTCTTGTATAAGACGGTATCCGTTACGGTGCAAATCGTCTACTCTTTCATAGTCTTTTATCTCAACATCCATAATTATTAATCATTCCAAATCCAATTCTTCATCAAAGACTTCTTCATCTTCATACTTTTCGTTCTTTTTGTCGTTTGAGCTGTTAGACTTTGATTTTTTAGCTTTAATTACCTCAATTTCGCTTACCATATAATAGTTAATTGTAGGTGCGTCGTTTTCGTGTTTTTTAACGGCGGCTTTTACGTTCTGCATTAAAACATTGACAGAAAGAATTTCGCCTGTTCCGTCAGGAGTTGATATAATATCCCCTACATCAGGCATGTTTTTGTTAAGTTCCTCATAAGCTTCTTCCTCGTACTTAAGGCAGCACATAAGTCTGCCGCATATACCGCTTATTTTTGTTGGGTTAAGTGAGAGGTTCTGCTCTTTTGCCATTTTAATTGAAACCGGATGGAAATCCCCTAAAAATGTGGCACAGCAAAGTGGTCTGCCACATATTCCTATGCCGTTAAGCATTTTAGCCTCATCTCTAACACCTATCTGCCTTAACTCTATTCTTGTTCTGAATATTGAAGCCAATTCCTTTACTAATTCTCTAAAGTCTACACGTCCATCTGACGTAAAATAGAAAATAAGCTTGTTATGGTCAAATGTAATTTCCACATCAATAAGCTTCATATCAAGGCCATGCTTTAATATTTTTTCTTCGCATATGGAAAAAGCCTCTTTTTCCTTTTCTCTGTCTTCTTCCTGCTGTGCTGCGTCTTCATCAGTTGCAGGTCTTATTACTTTCTTTAAAGGCTGGAATACTTCTGTATCCTCAACAAGCATATTCTTTTTAACTACCTGTCCGTACTCTACACCTCTTGCTGTTTCAACAATGGCATAGCTTCCATCTTCAAATATGTGTCCGTCTGGGTCGAAATAATAAACCTTTCCGGCTTTTTTAAACCTTATACCAACTACCTCAGTCATTTCAGTTCTCCTTCATATTAATAAAAAGCACTTCCACAGACAGCTGAAAAGGCGTATTTTGCTTTAGCTGTTTTTTTATGTTAATTATCGCCTCAAGACGTCTTGAAATTACTTTTTCATCAAGTATTTTAGCTTGCCTTTTAATATCTTCTGTTTTATCTTTTTCTATTATTCTATTTTCGTCTTTTAATATTTTGTAACAAAGCACATCCCTGTAGAACATATACATTATATCAAAAAGCTCAGGGTAGAGCTTGTACTTTTCAATATCCTTTGCCATAAGCATTACAGATGCCGTATCAAGGCTGTCCAATTTATTAAGGCAGTCTATAACGTCCTGCCGCATGGCATAAAATTCCTCATCTTCTGAAAGCCGCAAAGCTTCACCAATGCTACCGCCGCAGTACTGAGAATAAAACCTAGCATCTGTTTCGTTTAAGCCTTTAAAAGACATAATATATTCTTTTATTTTGTCGGCATTTATGGGACGCAGTTTCATTACAACACAGCGGGAAAGGACAGTAGGCAAAAAGCTTTCTATATTTTGTGTTAAAAGCATTATTACCACATATTCCGGCGGTTCTTCCAAAGTTTTAAGCAGTGCGTTCTGTGCCTGAACAGTTAATGTATCAGCTTTATCTATAATAAATATTTTATAGTTATAACTGTAAGGCTTTGTTTTAACCTTTTCCACTACCTGCTCTCTAATATCGTCTACACTTATGCTCTTAGTTTTAGTAGCTTTTACGTAAAACACATCAGGATTATTTCGGCTTTCAAACTGTATGCAGGAATGACATTTTCCGCAGCTTTCTTCATTTTGAGCATTCTGGCAGTTTAAAACCTTAGCAAAAGCGTCTGCAATAAGTTTTTTGCCCGAGCCTTTAAGTCCACTGAAAATATATGCATGGGATACCTTATTGCTTTTAATGCTTTCCTTAAGGCTTTTTATTATTCTTTCATGGCCTGTTATGTCTTTAAAGTCAGGCATATTACCACCCCATGGCCTCAATAATGTTTTTAACATTATTAAACACTTCATCAACTGAAAGTGATGCATCTATGGAATGTATTCTTTCAGAATAAGCATTTAATAAGTTTAAGTAGCCGTTATAAACTTTTTTATGAAAGTCTATTGACTCCTGCTCTATTCTGTCTAGTTCTTTTTGGTTATTTTTTCTCAGCATACCTTTTTCAGGCGGAATATTAAAGAATATAGTTAAATCCGGCATACACTTTTCTAAAGAAAAGCTGTTTATACGCTCTATTTTTTCATGTCCCAAACCTCTTGCAAAACCTTGATAAGCAATGCTGGAATCCACAAATCTATCGCATATTACACTTTGGCCGCTTTCAAGTGCCGGCAGTATAACCTCGTTTACAAGCTGAATACGGCATGCGGCATATAACAGTGCTTCTGTTTCATCGCTCATAGCCGTATTTTGTATATCCAGTATTAAAGAGCGTATTTTTTCCCCTATTTGAGTTGAGCCTGGGTCCCTTACAAAAACTACATCTATACCTTTATCAGCAAAATATTTTTTTAAAAGTTCTATCTGCGTACTTTTGCCGGAGCCGTCTGTACCTTCTATAGTTATAAACTTGCCTCTTTTATTCATATTATAAAACCTTTCGTATTTTAATCAGCCTTTAAGCAATTGTATTTCGTTAAACGGATAAATTCTAATAAGTACAAGGCCTTCAACATTGCTTTTTGTTATGGGCCCAAAATATCTGCTGTCTATACTTTCATCAGCATTATCCCCAAGAACATAAATCTCATCCTCGGCAAGCACAAAGCTGGTATCTTCTGTACTGCCGCAGTCATAGCCTTCTATTAAGTTTCCGTTTATGTATAAACTGCCGTTCTCTATAGATACTTTATCTCCTTGAGTAGCGGCTATTCTTTTAACTATTTCAATATCTTCTGTTCCGTTATTATATTTCATAATAACAATGTCGTTTTTACCATATAAATTCAAGTACGCAGCCGCACGGCTTATAAGCACTCTGTCACCATTTTGCAAAGTATCAAGCATTGAGTTTCCTGTAATTTTTACCGGAAAAATAACATAATACAATATAAGCACTATAACAGCCGCCTCAAAAAGCTCTCCTGAAAGTTTAATTATTAAATCTTTTTTCAAATTAATTCAGCTCCTAAGGGCGGTAAAATTATTCACAAAAGCTTATGCTTCCAATAAGCCTATATTATATTAGTATATATCTTTTCTGGGGTATGTTTCAATAGATTTATTTATAATGTGGAAATTCAATTTTTCTGCACAAAAAAAGGCATACCAAAAGGTATGCCTTTAATATTAAAAACTAAATTATTTAGCTGGGTGAACAGCGTCTTTGAAGTCTTCTCTCTGTGGACCTCTCTGGTCTTTCTTAGCAATGTAAAGAGAACCAGTAGCCTCACCGCAAAGTACAGGTGGTACGCAAGCTGTAGCAGCTGTATGAGCGATACCTGTCATGTCAGCATCTGTTCTGTCAAGCATTGTAGCAACTTTCCAAGCCTCGAAATGGCATGTGTATGACTGATTGCCAACTTTTTCAATCCAGCCATGATATTCCATAAAGTCGCCAACGTATACAGGAGCTGTAAATTTAATGTTCTTGTATCCAAGGAAAAGGCTGATGTCACCATCTACATAAACCATAAGCTCTGTACCAACATCGCCCCACATATCAACTATTCTTGCGCCGTTTACAAGGCCGCCTACATAATGTCCGTCGGCGCCTCTCATCATTACGTGATGTACTACTTTTGAACCTACCATTTTATATTCCTCCTTAACAGATAAAAATCTATTATAATCAAAATTATGTAGTAAGATTATTTCTTAACTGTGTGCTCGTGAACGAAAGCAGGGTCTGTTTCGCCTCTCTGGTCTTTCTTAGCTATGTAAAGAGAGCCTGTGCCTGTTCCGCAAAGGATAGGAGGTACGCAAGCTGTGGCTGCTGTGTGCTCAACGCCTGTCATGTCCATGTCTGTTCTGTCGCACATTGTGGCAACCTTCCAAGCCTCAAATTTGCATGTGTATGATGTGTTGCCAACTTTCTCAATCCAGCCATGATACTCCATAAAGTCGCCTACGTATACAGGAGCTGTGAAGTTGATTTCCTCATAGCCAAGGAAAAGGCTGATGTCGCCGTCAACGCGAACCATAAGCTCTGTTCCTACGTCGCCCCAGTAATGAACGATTCTGGCGCCGTTTACCAATCCGCCTACATAATGTCCGTCGCTGCCCTTCATCATAGCGTGAAGTACTACTTTCTCTCCAACCATTTATATTCCTCCTTATAGATAAAAGATATAAAAAGCCGGCAAAAGCTTAAAAGCCTTATGCCAAGTTTAGAAGTTGAAATCGTTATGCCTTACGGCTGTTAAGCCGCAAAAACAAAAGCCGACATATAACTTATCAACTTTAAAGTATTATAATGCATTCTTCCAAAAGAGGGTCAACCCATTTTTTCAAAAAAAATAAATCTTGTTTTTTGATATTATTAAAATTCCTACATTTACTATATAGTTGTCCCTTCGGCTTATTATTGGAATAATATACAAATTGGGCTTTGGCGGAAAAAAATAGTTATGGACATATTTTATATAGCAAACACCTATTTCTAATATTTAGAATATTTAGCTTGCTATATATATTAAATTTACTGGAGGGTTTTTTATTAGATTATCCTTATATTTCAACCGGATATATTGTTTTTAAAAGCGGCTGATAGTATAATTTACAAAATACATACAGATACTTTACTTTTAAAATATTTGGGGGTTTATATATGAAAAAGAGAGTTATGTTTGTGTTAAACCCAAAATCGGGAAAAGGGCTTATTAAAAGCAAGCTGCTTGATATAATAGATTTAATGGTAAAAGGCGGCATGGTTATAACAATTTTTACAACACAGTACAAAATGCACGGCTGCGAACTTATAAAAAAACGCGGTGTCAGATATGATTATATTGTTATAAGCGGCGGCGACGGTACACTAAGCGAGTGCATAAAGGGCCTTATGTCGATAGAAAAGGAAAAGCGTCCTGTAATTGGATACATTCCAAGCGGCTCAACAAACGATTTTGCTGAAAGTCTTAAGCTTCCTAAAAATATGATTAACGCAGCGAAAAATATTTTATCCGGCAAAAAATTCAACTGCGATGTCGGAATATTCAACGACGATTATTTTATTTATATAGCAGCCTTCGGCGCTTTTACGGACGTATCATACGACACGCCGCAGGACATGAAAAACATTTTGGGCCACACCGCCTATATACTTGAGGGAATTAAAAGGGTTGGCAACCTTCAAAAATACCACATGCTAATAACACATGACAACGGCAGTGTAGAGGGAGATTTTATATACGGAATGGTGTCCAACACCACGTCCGTTGGCGGAATGAAAAACTTAGGCAAGGAAAAAGTTCAGCTTGACGACGGGCTTTTTGAGGTAATACTTGTTAAATATCCGCAAAACCCTATGGACATACAAATGATAGTTACCGGAATACTTACGCAGGACTTTACATCAAAAGTATTCTGCGCCTTTAAAACATCAAAGGCCTCTTTTACTTCTGAAAGCGGCGTTCAGTGGACTCTTGACGGAGAATACGGCGGCACTCATACCAATGTTGACATAGAAAACATATCGCAGGCCTTCTCAATTATGGCTCCTGAAAAAAGCTCAAAAACATCTGACGATAAAATTCAGATAATTCAAGACATGTACAAAGGACTTATGGTTAGAAAGTGAAAACGCTCCGCCGGTTATCAAAAAACAACAGAATGGCAGCCTAATTTAAAACATATTAATTTTTCATTTTTATTTTAAACATAAAAACAGGTATTTTTAAGCCAGTATGATTGCATTTTTAAAATATTAGCGAAATTAAACTTTTTGCTTGCCGATTACAGAAAAAAATAATAAAATGTTTGACATGCTTATTAATGTGTGGTATAATGTCTCTTGCAGTAAGCGTTTGGAGAAATACTCAAGAGGCTGAAGAGGCGCCCCTGCTAAGGGTGTAGGTCGCGTAAGCGGCGCGAGGGTTCAAATCCCTCTTTCTCCGTCTTTTTACAAAGCACCTTGCAATATGCGGGGTGCTTTTATTTTTTCATTACTTCTCTTTAAATATTTCTTATTCCGTAATAGAAAATGTAATATCTTCTCTGCTGTCTAATGTATCAAAAACACTTAAATCCGAAGTTACTTTTCCAATAGGTATAACTTCCATTGTTAAGTTTGGCCGGTCCGTTTGAGCATAAAAGATTGCTATAGTATTGTTATCACCACAATATGTTATATGGCCATTTTCAAAATTAAGCTGCCCTCCTGATGCATTTTCCGGAACAAAATTAATTCCGCCATAGTATTCTCTTCCACCGTATCCAACCATAGAAACTGACAAAGGGAAATGATCCGTTATTTCATGCGCAAGAGCCGTATCATAAATAACTCCGTTTAGTGTAATGTTGCCTATTTTAATGTTAATGGCTGTTTCACTGTTTTCACTCATTGGATTTTCTATACCTATGGAATTAAGCCATGTTTCCACAGTTTCCTGAGCTGATGAAATATCAGAGGAATCAATAGCGAGCCCTTCAAGTACATTGGCATTTCCGCAGGCCTTAGCTATGGTATTGTAACTTCCGCCGGCGCCGTATCCATCGTGTGTGCAGAAAGGAATTACCGTTTTTTCCGATAAATCATACTTGCTTAAAAACGACAGCACCGCCTGCGGCACATCTGTTGCCCAAACAGGATAGCCTATAAACACTGTGCTGTATTTGTCCATATTTAAATCACTTTCTTTTAATAACGGAAGGTATCCGCTGTTCATTTCGTCATGATTTTGTTCTCTAAGAGCATCAAAATCTGACGGATAAGGTTCTTTTGTCTGTATTAAGTGAATATCTCCACCAGTACTTTCACGAATTATATTGGCTATAACTCCTGTTGTTCCAAAAGTATCGTTATCCGCTACAATGCTGGCAGAGGTTGACGCCACTACATCATCGGGATATTCTGTATTGCCAACTCGTGAAAAGTAAACAATTAAGGTATCACTGTTGGAAAAATTATTAATATATGGCGATATGCCATTTGTAATTTCAGTATCTTCTAAAACGGCTTCCTGCTGATAGTTTATCTGCTGTGTGTTCTCCTCAATGCCTCCCTCCTGATTGCCGCAGGCCAAAAGAGAACCTGTTAATATAAAAGAAATAGGAATAGCTAAAATGTTCTTCATTATTGCCTCCTTATGATATATAAATTTTGAGTTTTTTGCAAAACTGCTTAACCTAATTTTCTTTGTTCATTTCATCTTTAATGTTTGTTAACTCTATTGAGTTTTGAACGTACTCACCCTTTCTTAAATATAAAAAATAAAGTGCAGAGAAAGTTGATTTCCCTACACCTGAATTATATTATTAGACAACATATATATCAAATACTTCATTTTTATATATTACTTATACCTAAAAAGCATTTCATATGTTCAATAAACTTTTCGGATGCTAAACTAAAAGGCTGTTGTTTTTTCCATGCAAATACACTGTTAGCCATAACAGGCGGATATAATGGCCTGTGTGTAATTTTTTCTTTATCCCAAAGATTGGCTGAGCCCTCTATTGCCAAAGAATAGCCAAATCCATTTTGTACCATAATGGCTCCATTTGTACTTAAGTTGCTTGTAAATGAAACCTGACTTTTTTGATATGACCTTCCAAGCCAGTTATACAATTCATTTTGCAGATTTTGCCGTCTTGGAAGAATCAGCGGTTTCCCCTCTAAATCTTTGGCGCTTATGAAGTCCTTTTGTGCCAAAGGGTCATCTGGCCCCATAATAACAACCCAGCGTTCTTTCTGTTCTAAACGAATAAAATTAAATTTTGTAATATCAACTGGCTCCAGCAATATTCCTACATCAATCAGGCCTTTTTCCATATATTCTGCTATTATATCAGCATTTGCGGTTAAAATATCATATGTAACAAGAGGGTATTTTTTACTGAATGGTTTAATAACCTCCGCAAGAACTGCATTGCGGCCAATTCTCCCCCGCCAATGGTAATTCTGCCGTTTAAAAGTATATCCTGTTCAACTAATTCTTTTTCTGTTTTGTCTACAAGGGCAAGAATTTCCTCGGCCCTGCGCTTCAGAAGCATTCCCTCGTTTGTAAGGCTTATTTTTCTTGCGCCTCGGTGAAACAGTTTAACTCCTATTTCATCCTCAAGCTGAGACATCTGACGGCTGAGTTATATGCAGAACCTCTGCCGCACGGTTAATTCCCTCTTCTCTGACAACGGCTAAAAAATATCTAAGGACCCTTATTTCCACCGCTGCAACCCTCCCATTATTTAAAGACTTTAATTTAAAGTATAATAACGCTGTGCCTAAAAAGCAATCAGTTATTATGAACCAAAATAACAAATGGATTTATTAAAATAATTAATTTAAAACACAAATTTAATGTCCGCAAAAACTATTTTGTTCAGCAGAGATGTACTAAAACATATGTTTACATTAACTATATTCCTTATAAGTTTAGTAAGTTCAATAGTGTTAAGCGGAACATCGGAACCTGTTCCCGTACAGACAGCCACCATTATGATAAACGACCGTAACATTCGCCGTGCCAACGGAATGACATAGCTTGACAACTTTACCAAGATTATTGAAGTTGAAAGAACTTAAAAAATTACTGTCTTTATTTTCCATTGACAAAAACAATTTAAATCCGTATAATCAGCTTAATCAAAAGAGCAGGACGTTTGCGAATCATAAAAATCTATGATTTGTAAGCGTCCTTTTTGCGTTTAAAACCATAAAAGGAGGCGTATTAAAATGAAAAACAGAGAGTTAATAACCGATATTTTCTGCTAGGTTATGGGAAGTATTCTTATAGCCGCCGCCATATACAATTTTGCCGTATACGCCGAATTTCCAATGACTGGCTTTTCCGGAATTGCTCTGATATTTTACAGGCTTTTTTCTCTTCCCGTTGGATTAAGCACAATAATTTTAAATATTCCGGTTGCCGTAATATGCTATAAACTTAT
The DNA here is from genome assembly GCA_944377425.1 of uncultured Clostridia bacterium. GTDB lineage: Bacteria > Bacillota > Clostridia > Lachnospirales > Anaerotignaceae > Neoanaerotignum_A. The sequence goes on along the minus strand of CALWEX010000060.1, from coordinate 4,309 downwards.
AGGGCGAGAATTTATGATAAAATCGCTAAGGTGTATGCTTATATCATCGCTTTTTATCGACTGTTTGGCGCCGCTTTTCCCCATATACACAGGCAGCCGAATACTCGCGGCCATATCCGCTGGAACTCTTGGCGGCATCGGGTATGCCATTATTTACGCCAGAAAATCATCAACAGGCGGCTCCGACTTCATAATAATGGCCTGCAAGGCCGTAAAGCCCCATTTAAAGCTTGGCGCAATAGCCTTTATATCGGACATAGGCATAATACTTGCCGGAGGAATAATATTCAACGATATTGACGGAATAATATATGGCATGATTATAAACTTTATTTTCGCTGTTGTAGTAGACAAAACAATGTCAGCTATAAACTCTAAAAAAGTCGGACTTGTTGTTACCGAAAACGGTGAGGCTCTGTGCGACACAATAAGCAGTTGTTCCGGCCGCGGCTCAACAATACTATATGGCAGGGGAGGATATAAAAAAGGCGACAAACAGGTTGTTCTTGTGGCATGCAGTCAAAAAGAAATGTCAGCCATAGAAAAAAACATAAAAACCGCCGACGACAAATCATTTATGATTGTAATGAATTCCTCAGAAGTTCATGGGGAAGGCTTTAGAGTTATATAAAATCAAAAGAGCTTAAAAATGTTTTTCATCTTGTTCTAAAATAAAGTTGTTTTTACAATCTTGTTAGACACAGCCGCTTTGTTAACAACGGCCGTCAATTGTTTACTTATTTTATCGAAGAATAATTTTAAAATAATTTTCGGCCTAATTAACAATAAAAACAGTGAGTTTCAATGGCTTTATATCAAAGAAACTCACTGTTTTATTTTATACGGCAAAAGCCTTAATTAAATTATCTTTATAAAAATTATGCTTTTCTGTTATTCTTATATGCGGGAATAAAATCGTTTTTTTATGTTTCGTATTTACAGCTTAAAACTAAAAGCATATCAGCATGTGGCTCCGCCCACAAGATGAACTTTAGCCCCTATTATCTCGTCTTTCCTTTTAAGTATATCGTCTGATATAAGCTGAGACTGAACATTCTCAAAGCCAATGCGGGCTATTGTGTCCGAAAATCTTTCGCCTGTTATGCCCTGCTCTCTAAAAAGAAGTATAGCCTTTTCAACAATAGCAAGAACCTCTTCTTCCGATGTGAATATTTTATTAAGCTCTTGGCCGCTGGCAACTTTTTTGCCCCATCTTCCGCCAATATACACCTTATATCCGTATGTGCCGTCCGGTATAGCCTTAAACGGACATTTTCCTACGCACCTTCCGCAGTGGTTGCAGGCGTTTTCATTTATAACAAGTTTTCCACCCTCAAGCTTAGCTATTTTTATAGGGCAGCTCTGCTCAATTTGACATACCTTGCAGCCTTTGCACAAATCAGGGTTGTAATTAGGTATTCTTTGGCCTATAATTCCCAAATCGTTAAGGTTTGGTTTAACACAGTTATTAGGGCAGCCGCCAACGGCTATTTTAAATTTATGAGGAAGTTTAACCTCTCTGTATCCCTTATAAAACAGCTTATGGATTTTTTCCGAAAGTTCATAGGTGTCAATAAGTCCGTATTGGCATGTTGTGCCCTTGCATGAAACAACCGGCCTTACCTTAGAACCTGTTCCGCCTGTCTCAAGGCCCTCCTCGGCAAGAAAATCCATTATAGGCTCTATATTTTCGTATGGAACGCCTTCTATTTCCATTGTAAGACGGGTCGTCATGGCTATGTGTCCGTTTCCAAATTTCTGCGCTGCCTCGGCTATTTTTTGACTTTCCTCAGCAGTTATTTTTCCGTTTCGTGTTATAACGCGGCAGTTAAAATTGTTTGTTCCCTTATTATGAAGGAATCCATAGGCCTTAACTTTTGTTATATCTTCCGGAAGAAGTGTTGTTTTCTTTTCACGATTTTTAACGTCATTAAAGAAATTGGCGCCCTCAAGCACAAGGGTGTTTGTGTAGCCGAAATGCTTAAGCCTGTTTTGCATAAGATATGCCAAACGTCCCCTTCTGCACACAAGAAGTATCTTGTCATTTTTGTCATATCCGGCAATAGGCCCTGTTACGGATGTTAAAACAACATGCTTTCCGTAGCCAACCTCATTTTCATTTGTGGCGTCAATAAATTTATATCCTTCGGCCTCTCCGTTCATATATTGAATAGGCGTCATTGAATCCATGTCGCCGTTTATCTTGTTCATAAGCACGTTAACTGCCGTAACAACAGGATTTATGGCAGTTGAGAAAGGCGGGGCGTATGATAAATCAAGATTTTCCATATCCTCCAATTTGGCGTTCATTGATATAGCCATAACGGCCACGTCAACCCATTTGTCAACGGCCCCTTGTCCAGCTGCCTGAAGACCCAAAAGCTTATGGCTTTTTCTGTCGGCTATAACCTTAATTGCGTTAAGTGACGAGCCAGCATAATAATGAGCCTTATCATCTGTAACGGTAACGGCCGTAACAACGTCATATCCCAGCTTTAAAGCCTGCTCCTCTCCAAGACCTGTTCTTGCGGCGTTAAATCCGGTTAATTTAACAACGGCTGTTCCAAGAACTCCGCTGAATTTTTTGTCCCTTCCGCATATAACATTGGCAAGCACACGGCCTTCAAGGTTTGCAGAGGAACCCATTGGTGACCACACATGTTCTCCGGTTTGCATATTTTTAACGGCGGCGCAGTCTCCGGCGGCGTAAATATCTTTAATGCTTGTGGAAAGCCTGTCATCAACCTTTATAAGTCCCTTTTCGGTCATATCAATGCCAGTATCCTTAAGAAAAACGGTGTTTGGCCTTATACCCATTGAAAGCACTACAACATCGGCCTTAATCAACCCTTTGTCCGTTTTAACAGCGGTAACAACGTTTTGTCCCTCAATGGCCTCAAGTTTTGTTGAAGTAATAACCTTTATTCCGTTTTTCACTATGTTCCTGCGGCAGTAATCCGAAATATCCAAATCAAAATTTGTCATTATTCTGTCGGCCATGTCTATAACTGTAACATCAAGGCCCTGCGCTTTAAGATTTTCTGCCGTTTCAATACCTATAAAGCCTCCGCCTACAACAACGGCTTTTTTAGAATCGTTATTTTTTATATAATCCCTAAGTTCAATGGCATCCTCCGGCAGGCGCATTGTAAAAACACCGCCAAGGTTTACGCCATTGATATTTGGAACTATCGGAGAGGCTCCAACCGATATAACGCAGGAGTCAAACACAAACTCCTCCTCGGCTCCGGTTCTTAAATTTCTAGCATAAGCCTTTTTATTTTCAGTATCAAGCTTAAATATCTCTCTTTCAGTAAGAACTTTAGCCTCTGTAAGGTCAGTAAACTTAGACGGCGAGTTTACAATAAGGCTGTCCTTACTTTCTATAATGCCGCCAACATAATATGGCAGCCCGCATCCGGCATATGAAATATCCCTGCCTTTTGATACTATGGTAACATCTGCGTCCCTGTTAAGCCGCTTTATTTTAGCAGCAGTTTTGGTGCCGGCGGCCACGCCTCCAATTATAAGAACCTTCATTAGTAATCCTCCAATCCATAAAATAACACACACTTCATTTTTTGACTAATTATAACATAGGCAAACAAAATTAAACAGCTTAACTTTAAAACATACAGTATACTTTAAAGCAAAAAGCTAAAATATTCTTTTCAAAAACAGGGGTTTAATATATAATTCTCTTATTAAAATATGTTTAACTTACAGTATTTTTTTATTCATGTTACGGAGGATTGTTAAAATGAACGTATCACAAAGGCTTTTTGAAAAAGTTAAGGATATATGGGAAGAATGCAACCATCACCCATTTATACAGGAACTTGCCAAAGGCACTCTTCCCATTGAAAAATTCAGGTTCTACATGATACAGGACCACCTTTACCTTATGCAGTATGCCAAGCTTTTCGCTCTTGGGCTTGTTAAAAGCAAAAAAGAGGAGGACATTCGCTCATTCGCCTCTCTCATAAGCTCCACAATAGACACCGAGAACGCAGTTCATAGGGATTATTTAAAAAGGCTCGGAATAACAAGAGAAATGATAGACAGCGCTAAAATGGGTCTTTTAAATGAGTCCTACACAAACTATATGCTTTCAATAGGATTTAAGGACGGCCTTGCGGAAATAGCCGCAGCTGTTTTGTCCTGTTCGTGGAGCTATAAATTTATAGGAGACTATGTAAAATCTGTTCCCAGCTCCGGCGAAAATCAATATTTCGCCCACTGGATAGACGAGTACACATCTGAAGAGTATAACAAAAGCAACGATGATATAATAAACTTTATTAATAAG
>CALWEX010000059.1 GCA_944377425.1 uncultured Clostridia bacterium | reverse complement strand
TTGAAAATATTTTAAAATCAATGCTTAGTAATGTACCTTTAAGCTTTGATAAGCGTGAGGGAAGTATTATATACGATGCTTTGGCACCGGCAGCAGCGGAGTTGGCACAGCTTTATATAGATTTGGACTTTACTCTTAAAGAAACATTTGCAGATACTTCTGACAGGGAATATTTAATTATGAGAGCCGCAGAGAGAGGCTTTGAGCCGTATTCTGCTACATTTGCCATTGCAAAAGGTGTGTTTAATATTGAAGTTCCTATTGGTTCAAGGTTCAGCATTGATGTGTTTAATTATACCGTTACTGAGGTTATTTCAGATGAGGAACACAGCTATAAGCTGATGTGTGAAACAGCCGGCAGTGAGCCTAACGGCTACACAGGACAGTTAATTCCCGTTGACTATATAAAAGGCCTTACACAGGCAGAAATAACAGAAATATTAATACCAGGAGAAGACGAAGAAGAAACCGAAAGCTTCCGGCAGAGGTATTTAAACAGCTTTGACTCTCAGGCTTTTGGCGGCAATATACAGGATTACAAAGAAAAAGTAAATGCCATACAGGGAGTAGGTGGTGTTAAGGTTTATCCCGTTTGGAACGGCGGCGGAACAGTAAAGCTTGTAATAATCAGTTCTGAGTATAAAGTGCCTTCATCGGAATTAATTCAGGAAGTGCAGACAGCAATAGACCCAGTACAAAACCATGGAGAAGGTTTAGGTCTTGCTCCTATTGGCCATGTGGTAACAGTTGAAGGCATTACAGAAACCGTAATAAATATTGAAACGGAGATTACATACGACGAGGGTTGGAGCTGGGAAGACATTGAAAGAACTGCCAATGATGTAATAGACAGTTACTTCAATGAACTGTCAAAAAGCTGGGCAGATAATTCAAACATAATAGTAAGAATAAGCCAGATAGAAACACGGCTTCTTGACATTGAAGGTGTTATTGATATTCAAAATACAAAGCTTAATTCCCAGACAAAGAACATTACACTGGAAGAAAACAGTATTCCAAAAAGGGGGACTGTAAGTGCTTAAAAATGTTGATATAAGTATTTATCAGCCTTCTGTTGTGAAGGATTACAAAGAGTTTAAAGAGATTTCAAAAAGAGAAAATGAAGTTATTACAGACTCATGGACGGCTTCAAACAATGTGTTTTTAGACCAGTTTATTGAAACCCTTACCGAAAACGGCTGTAAAAGGTGGGAAAAAATACTCGGCATACAGCCAAAAGGCACAGACACACTTGAGGTAAGGCGTTTTAGAATAAAGTCAAGAATAAATGAAGATTTACCATATACATGGCGTACTTTGAAGAATGTTCTTAACAGTCTGTGCGGCAAAGAAAGCTATGTAATGACACTTTACAATGATGAATACAGGCTGAGAATACTTTTGGAGCTGACTGTTAAAAAGCTTTTTGATGAGGTGGAAAAGACTGTAAAGCGAATGATACCGGCTAACTTAATACTTGAAGTTGAGCTTAGATATAATCAGCATTTACATTTAAAAGCGTTCACCCATGAGTATTTAAAAGCATATACCCACAACGGATTAAGAGAGGAGGCGCTGTAATTGGCGGAATATACAGAAAACTATAATTTGAAAAAACCGGCTCAGGAAGATTTTTACAATGTAGATGATTTTAATGATAATGCGGATATTATAGACAGCCAGCTAAAGGCTATATCAGACAAAGCGGCGGCAGCTCTTCCTGCAACAAGTTATACGGCGGAGGATTTACTTAATAAGCTTAAAACTGTAGACGGGGCAAACAGCGGCCTTGATGCGGATTTGTTTAAAGGAGAAAGTATTATTCCTATTGCAAATGGGGGAACAGGGGCAACAAGCGTGGATACAGCAAGAGAAAATCTAAATGCTTTTAGAAGGTATGCATATTATACCTCTGGTGGCACCACTAATGTTGATACAGATATGTTTGATTTTGCTTTAGTTGCTGCTACACATGAATTTAATACAGCTTTATACAATGTAGTTGGTGGGACATTTGTATATGTTTGGCAGTTTTATACAAATACTGGCACAGGTGCGACAGGCAGGCGCGTTCAGTTAGCACACAATATGGGCGCTAACAAAATGGCAACAAGATATTATAACGGAGGTTGGTCAGATTGGGCTAAAATTCCAACAAGTGAGAATTTTGCCAGTATGGTTCAATCTGCTTTGCAGTCAGGGGGTGTAAGTATGGTTAAGAGTATACAAAGAGGTTCTATTGCAATAACCGCAGATTCACAAACATATACAAGAACGGCAACTATATCACCTGTTAACACTGCAAAAGCTATAGTTGTGTATACAGGAATGGCAACATCAGTCGATAATATAGAATATTATCCGCAATTAACACTGACAGATTCAACAACAATTACAGCAAGAAGAGCTGAGCTTGCTACAAACGGAAGCACAATTATTCCATATCAGGTTATTGAATTTTATTAAGGAGGTTTAAGCCATGGAAGAAGTACATTTTTATTATGCGCAAATAGATGAAAATAACATCTGTGTTTCTGTTTTGGACACACCTGTAGAAATTACAGATAATGAAAAAATGATTTTAACAGATACTTATGATTTATCTGTTTTAGGTAAGAAATATAATAATGGAGCATGGGAAGTAGTTAAAACACCAACAGAGTATCTGCCAACAGAAACCGAGCTTATACAAGCCGAACTTTTGTTAAATCAGCAAGATATAATAATTAAACAAAATGAGCACGATGAGGTTTTGGCAGCTATTCTTTTAGGACAGCAGACGGTTTAAAGGGGGATTTTAAATGTTTGATATAGTTAAAAGGTTTTATGACAGAAAAATATACAGTGCAGACGATGTTAAAAAATTTGTATTAAGCGGCAAAATAACAGCAGATGAATACAAAGAAATTACAGATATTGATTTTGAATAAGCTTTAAACCAGTTTACAAGACTTCCGGCCGGAGTCTTTTTTTATTACCTTTATTTTTAATTTCAAGGAGGAATTTATTATGGAAAATTTGAAAAATGCAAAGAAAGGTTATGCATACTTAACTAAGGGCGGTATTATGAAAGTAGTTGAAAACCCAAACACAGCAATGGGTGCTAAAGGTGAGCAAAGCAATATTGTACTTACAGATATTGAGTATAAGTACGGTTATCCTGTTATAAGCGGTGAACAGATTATTGTTTATTCTCCTACATTGATGAAGCTTGAAGCTACTGGGGAGAAAATTGACGATATTCCATCTCTTGCTGAACTTTATAAAAAATGCAGTAAATAAGAATTCATTAGGGGCGGGCAACCGCCCTTTTTAATTCTAATTAAAATAAGGAGGACAGCGTGGAACAATTATTAATACAAACATATATTGCCGCTGTGCCTGTTATTTTGGGATATATAGTGTGGATTTTAAAGAAACAGAAAAAAGACCGTGATGCCAATAGCAACGGTACTATGATGCTTCTTAGAGTCCAGCTAATAGACTATCATGATAAGTATATGGCTGAAGGGGCAATACCTTCATACGCTTATGAAAATTTTTGCGAAATGTATGAGGCGTACCATATACTTGGCGGTAATGGTATGATTACTAAAATGTTTAATGAAATAAATGACTTGCATTTAAAACAAAAAGGAGAAGTTTAAGAATGAAAATAAATTGGAAAGTAAGGTTTAAGAATAAAACTTGGCTTGTAACTTTTTTATTGGCGGTTTTGGCATTTGTTTACCAAATACTTGGAATGTTTGATGTTGTGCCGCCGGTAACTCAGGATATGGCAACTCAGCTTATAGCGGCTGTAATTAATATACTTGTTGCTGTAGGTGTTGTAATAGACCCTACAACAAGCGGTGTTTCAGACAGTAATCGAGCCATGACTTACAACGAGCCTAAAAAATATTAAATGTTCATTGTATAACTTAATACGTTTTAAAAATTAAAATATAGCAGAATAGCAGCCGCAGAGTGGTTAAGCATTATGTGGGTTATGGGAAAAGTTAGAATTATAAGTACATATAAAAATCTTGACGGACAGGGCAGTTTTAAATAACAACCAATGCTTAACCGTTCACTAAGCCAATTTACAATTGGTGGTCGGCTGCTTAAATAAGCTAATTATATTATATAAAGATTTATAAAGCATTCACTTTAAGTGGGTGCTTTTTATTTTAGGAAGGTGATTGAAATAGGTAGAGATATAACACTATGCCATCCAGAATTGCAGCAGAAAGCCAAAAAGCTTGTTTCTGCATGTCGTGGTCAGGGGCTCTTAATAGGAATAGGAGAATGTTTCCGTACTGTATCGGAACAGGATGCATTATATGCCAAAGGCAGAACAGCCCCAGGAAGCATTGTGACAAATGCAAAAGGAACTTCTTACAGCTCTCATCATCAGTGGGGTACAGCTTTTGATATATATAGAAATGACGGAAAAGGAGCATATAATGAAAGCGACGGTTTCTTCTCTAAAGTAGGTGCCATAGGTATTAAAATAGGTCTTGAATGGGGCGGCAACTGGACAAGCCCAGTTGATAAGCCGCATTTTCAGCTGCCATATTGGGGAAGTACAACAACAATGCTTAAAAATTTGTATGGAACACCAGAAGAATTTAAAAAGACTTGGGGTGATGAAGAAATGGAAAAAGTTTATAATTGGACGGTAGAAGTGCCGGAGTGGGCAAGGCCTACGGTTCAAAAACTTTTGGATAAAGAATATTTAAAAGGAAATGATAAAGGCGAATTAGAGCTTACATACTCTATGTTAAAAATGCTTGTAATTAATGACCGTGCAGGTCTGTATGATTAAAACGTAACTTATTGGAATAGTGTTTTATAGCGCAAAGGTCGAGTTAAATACTCGACCTTATTTTTTGTGCGCTTAAGCAAGACAAAACCACCGGCTATGCCGGTGGAGTAAAAAAGCTTCAGCTTCAAGAAAAATCCTCCTTTGTTATAATAAAGAGTCCGGCAAGACACGAAAACAAAGGAGGATTTTT
>CALWEX010000058.1 GCA_944377425.1 uncultured Clostridia bacterium | reverse complement strand
GCAAATATTGTATAATATTATTTGTTGGTTGTTCTATAGCAAAAGATAGAAATTTAATTAATATTAAGCTGAAAGTGGTGAATTCTTTTGAGATATATAAACGAGCTTAGAGAAGGAGAAAATGTTGTTGGACACTATCTTTGTAAATCAAAACAGACACTTAAATCAAGAGCTGGAAAAAGTTACTATTCTTTAAAGCTTCAAGACAAAACAGGATTGCTTGATGGTAAAGTTTGGGATTTAAACAATGAGATAAAAAGTTTTGAGGAAAATGATTTTATTAAGATAGATGGTACAGTACTTATTTATAATAATGAGCCGCAAATAAATATTCGCCGTATTAGGAAAAGTCTTGAAGGCGAGTATGACCCTATGGATTATATACCAAGTACAGAAAAGAATACTGACGAAATGTATAAAAAGCTTATGGGCTATATTAACACCATAAATGATAAGTACATTAAAAGGCTTTTAGTTGAAATATTTGAAAATAATAAGGAAGTTAAAGAAAATCTTAAAAAACATTCTGCTGCAAGAACGCTTCATCATGGATATTTAGGCGGACTCTTGGAGCATACTCTTTCTGTTACGGAAATATGTGATTTTATGAGTGGCAGATATAAAAGAGTAAACAGAGATATTTTAGTATGCTGTGCTATGCTCCATGATATAGGCAAAATATTTGAACTTTCACAATTTCCGGTTAATGAATATACAGACGATGGACAGCTTTTGGGACATATAATAATAGGTTCTGAAATGGTTCACGATGCAGCAGAAAAGATTGAAGGTTTTCCTAAAGAGCTTGAGAGTATAATTAAACATTGCATACTTGCACATCATGGCGAGTACGAGTATGGTTCTCCAGAGCTGCCTAAGACTATAGAAGCTTTTATACTGCACTGCGCAGATAATATGGATGCGAAAGTTAAAGCTATAGAAGAAGCTATTGATGCTGACAGTACTCAGGGAAAATGGGTAGGATACAATAAGATGATGCAAAGAAACATTAGAAAAACAGAATATTGATAATTAATAGAAATGAGGATATTATGAGCAGTTTATGTCCTGTTGAGAAGAATAAAGAGTATTTAATGACTATTGATGATATAGGCAATGACGGTGAAGGTATAGGTAAAATAGACGGTTTTACTGTATTTGTTAAAGATGCACTTCCAAAAGAAAAAATAGAAGTTTTAATAACAAAAGTCAGAAAAAATTTTGCTTACGGCAGGCTTATGAAAATTATCGAAGCTTCTGAAAATAGAGCTGAACCAGTTTGTAAAAATTATAAACGTTGTGGTGGCTGCAATATACAACATCTTGCATATAATGAGCAGCTTAACTTTAAAACTAAAAAGGTAAAAGACGCTTTGGAAAGAATAGGCGGATTTGTTGGTGTTGCTGTAAAAGATACTATTGGAATGGAAAATCCGTATAACTACAGAAACAAAGCTCAGTTTCCTGTAGGACAGAGTAACAGAAAAATAGAAATAGGTTTCTATTCTCCTCGAAGCCATAACATAGTAGACATTGAAAGCTGCTGTATTCAAAATAAAGCTAATGACAAAATAATAAAAATTATACGGCAGTTTATGGAAGAGGAAAACATATCTGCTTATGATGAAAATACAGGCAAAGGCCTTATAAGGCATATTCTTACTAAAGTTGGTTTTGTTACAGGAGAAAAATTAGTTTGCATTGTTATAAACGGAAACAGTATTCCCAATAAAAATAAACTTATAGACAGGCTTAAATCTATAGATGGTTTAACAGGTATTGTGTTAAATATAAATAAGCAAAATACAAATGTGATACTTGGAAAAGAAAACAAAGTTCTATGGGGCAGAGAATACATTGTTGATTATATTAATGAAACAAAGTTTGAAATTTCTGTGCATAGCTTCTTTCAGGTTAACCCAATTCAAACAAGAGTGCTATATGGTAAAGCTCTTGAGCTTGCAGGACTTACAGGTAGGGAAAATGTACTTGATATTTACTGTGGAATAGGTACAATTTCTTTATTTTTAGCACAAAAAGCAAAAAAAGTAGTTGGTGTTGAAATTGTAGAGCAGGCTATAAAAGATGCTAAACGAAATGCTGAGATTAACGGTATTAAAAATGCAGAATTTATAGCAGGGCCAGCAGAAAAAGTCATTCCGGAAATTTATAATAATGGTTTTGTAGCTGACACAGTAGTTGTTGACCCGCCAAGAAAAGGCTGTGACATAGCTGTTTTAAATACAATAATAAATATGGCACCCAAAAGGCTTGTTTATGTGTCATGTGACCCATCAACTATGGCAAGAGATGTGAAAATATTATGCGAAAATGGGTTTATATTAAATGAAGTTCAGCCTGTTGACCAGTTTTGCCATACAACACATGTTGAAACGGTGATACTGATGACGTATTGTGGTAATGAGGCAAAAAATGAAGGTTAAACCACAAGATGTTGTGGTTTGAGGCTTAAAATCAGGCAATTTTGAGCCCTCAAAAATGCCTGATTTTTGATCACTGAAAATTGCATTTTGATAGATGACATAAGAAAAAATAAACAAAAAAAGTTTTTAAGGCAGTGAGATAATAAAAAATCTTGCTGTCTTTTTTTGTTTCTGAAAATGACAAAAAAGTGGTTTCAAAAAATATAACCATTTTTTGAAAAAAATTTAAAATATTTTAAAGTTTATAAAAAAGGAATAAACTTTATTTTGAAATAAACTGTATTTTTGTTTATACAGTTTGAAATATATTTTTTAAAATGGAATAAGATTTAAAATATAACAAAAAAATAAATTTATTTTATGAAGAATAACTAAAATAGGAGCGATTTTGACATTAATAGGATTAGATGACAATATATCCGATTAAATGATAAAGAAGAATTAACCAGTTTGGGAGGTAACAGGAGAATCGGCGATGAATATTATCGTTGGTAATTTTTTATTGGTGCTTTAGTATAAAACCTCCGGCTGTGTCAGGGATAGATAAATACCTTGGTAAGTGAAAACCAAGATGATATAATAAAAATGGTTTTATAGTTACACCAAAAAAGTATCATGAAGGTTTTAAACTATATGAAAATAAAAAATGAAATAAAATAAACAACTCATTCAAGTTATTGGCGCAAACACTGCATAGTCTTTGTGCCAAAGTCAAAGTACATAAGAAAAGTTATGTATAATATATGTGTTGAATTAAGAGTGAAAATATTAGAAGCAGAAGCATGTACATAACATATACATATACTGGGATGAGTGATCAAAATAGATGACATAGCCGCAAAGCCAGTAAAATCAAGGCTTTCGGCGGTTTTTTAGGGCGATTTTTGAAGCCCCAAAAATTCGAATTTTATAGATGACATAGCGTTTTTGGAGTTAAAAAACGATTTTCGGGCAGTGAGATGATAGAAAAAATCTCGCTGCTTTTTTTCGTTTCTGAACTCAAGTATAACCGCAAAGGGGGTGATGCCTATTGGTATATGGAACAAAGTGAGGAGGTTGAAAAGAAAAATAAATCAAATGTAAAAGAGAATTTGCAATAAGGAATCTCAGAA
>CALWEX010000057.1 GCA_944377425.1 uncultured Clostridia bacterium | reverse complement strand
TAGACAAAAACTTGGTTGGATGAGTCCTGTAGAATATAGGCTGTCTGCCTTAACTTCATAAAAACAGCGCAGCAGTTATTAAAACTGCTACGCTTAAAAAGTCTAACTTTTTGGGGTCACCTCATTGGAAATCAATCCAAACAGGGTATTTTTGTATTAAAATTTGTGTATGAATAAGCCGCTTCTAAGCTTTGGCTCAAACCATGTGGATTTAGGTGGCATTATTTTGTTTTCATCCGCTACAGCAAAAAGCTGATTTATAGATGTAGGATAGAGGGCAAAAGCCACTTTTGCCTGACCTGTAATAACAAGCCTTTCAAGCTGAGAAATGCTGTCTTTTCCACCACAAAAACTTATACGCCTATCTGTACGCATGTTTTTAATTCCAAGAACAGGGGATAACAAATTGTTGTATATTACAGAAACATCAAGGCCTTCTACAATGTCATTTGGTACTGTGTCTTCCGCAGGAGTTAGTATGTACCACATGTTGTTATAAAACATACCGAACTGACCCTGCATAAAAGGTGTAAAAGGACCATTTTTGGTATATGGCATTATATAGAATTTTTCAGAAATTTTCTCGAAAAACTCATTTTCGCTTAAACCGTTTAAATCTTTAACTACACGATGATAGCCAAATATTGTAAGTTCATCATCAGGAAAAAGTACCGAAAGATACTGTGACACACCCTCTGTAACTGTGCCGTTTTCTTTCATTTCGGTATAAACATCTGCGGCGGCGGCATTTCTGTGATGACCGTCTGCTATATATAAATTAGGAACAGTTGAAAATTTATTCTCCAAAAGTGATATTGTGTTTTCGTCTTTAATTACCCAAACAGTATGACGTACATTATCGTTAGATGTAAAGTCATATTCAGGTGTATTTTTTGTTTCCTCATTAATTATATCGTTTATATCGCTGTTTTTACGGTAAGCCATAAATATTGGGCCTGTGTGAGCACTGCATGCTTTAATGTGCTCAGCGCGGTCTTTTTCTTTTTCAGGTCTTGTAAGCTCATGCTTTTTAATTGTTCCGTTTAAGTATTCCTCAACAAGCGTGCAGCAGACAATGCCTGTTTGAGAATGTCCATTTGCTTCCAAGCGGTATATATAAAGGTAAGGTTTTTCATCTTGAATTAAAATTCCGTCAGAAATCATTTTATTTAAGTTTTTGGAAGCTTTTTTGTAAACTTCAGGAGAATACAGGTCGTTTATGTTTTCTGTGTCTATTTCTGCTTTATCAATATGTAAAAATGAATAAGGATTATCTTTTGTTAAAGCTTTTGCTTCTTGAGAGTTTAAAACATCATAAGGTGGTGCGGCTACAAGGCTTTCTTTGCCTTTAGATGGTCTAAACGCCTTAAAAGGTAGTATTGTGGCCATTATTAATTACCTCCGTTTAAAACAACAGCGCGGATATTAAGTCCGCGCCATTAAATTTTAATTTTATATTGCTTTATATTATTTTTCTCTTACTATTCTTGATTTTACAACGCCTTTTAATTCTTTAAGTTCTTTAAGAAGGCTGTCGTGTTTATCACCAAGTGAGTCGAAATCTATAATAGTATATGCCCAGTTGCCTTTGCTCTTATTAATCATGTTATCAATATTAAGGTTTTCTTTTGCAAATATAGCTGTTATTGAACCAACCATGTTAGGTATGTTTTTATGAGCTATTGTAACCCTTGCTTTGCCTGTGTAAGGAGCTTCGCAATTAGGGAAGTTAACTGAATTTTTGATATTTCCGTATTCAATATATTCTTTAAGCTCAAGAGCAGCCATAACGGCACAGTTTTCTTCTGACTCTGGTGTTGAAGCACCAAGATGAGGAAGTGTAATTACGTTTTCTTTTCCAAGAAGTTCTTCGGCAGCAAAGTCTGTGACATATTTACTTAAAATACCTTCATCAAGAGCAGCAGCTACAGCGGCAGGGTCTACAAGTCCACCGCGGGCAAGGTTTATAAGACGAGCGCCTGTTTTGAATTTTTTAAGAAGCTCAGTATTAATCATGTTTTTAGTTGAATCGTTCTGAGGAACGTGAATTGTTACATAATCGCTTTGTGTAACAACTTCTTCAACACTCTTTGCCAATTCTACCTGACCTGATATATGCCATGCGGAATGAACCGAAAGGAATGGGTCAAAGCCTATAACTTCCATGCCAAGAGCAAGAGCAGCATTTGCTACAAGTACGCCTATAGCACCAAGACCGATTACACCTAATTTTTTGCCTGTAATTTCAGGACCAGCAAATTTCTTTTTGCCGCCTTCAACAAGTTTATCCATGTCAGGCTGACCTTTAAGTGTTTTTGTCCATTCAGCAGCTTCTGTTATTTTTCTTGATGAAATAAGAAGAGCAGCTAAAACAAGCTCTTTAACGGCATTTGCATTTGCACCAGGTGTATTAAATACTACAACACCTTTTTCAGCACACTTTTCAACAGGAATGTTGTTTGTGCCGGCACCAGCTCTGGCAATGCATAAAAGTGACTCTGGGATATTGTAATCGTGCATGTCAGCACTTCTTACTATAATTCCGTCTGGATTTTCAAAGTCTGATGAAACTTTAAATTCCTCTGGTGGAAGTTTGGCTAAGCCTTTTGGTGAAATGGCATTAAGTGTTAATATATTATACATTTTATTTACGCTCCTTTGTTTTTGTTATTGTCTTTATCATATATTCTAAAGACTCCGTTAAAAAAGAATATAACTGAAACTAAAAGTGCAATGCCGCAAAATCCTAAGCTTGCAGAATTTGTAATGGATAGCGGCACTTCTGCACTTTCTATATTTGTTCTATAAGAAAACATACATCTTAGTAAAAATAAGAATGATATAGAAGCTGATACAGTTTGAAACAAGAAATATTTATAGTAAGCAGCTTTAGTTTTTATGTACATAAAAAGAAGTATTATAAAGGAAACAATAATTATAACTGATACTCCTAAAACAAACATAAATACTGCTTCTTGTTCAAACATGGTATCACCCCATTAAACAAACACCATATATTACTTATTTTCAACCTCGAATTTACCCATAAATTCAACAAGCTTTTTAATGCCTTCAACTGGCATAGCGTTATATATAGAAGCTCTCATACCGCCTACTGTTCTATGGCCTTTAAGGTTTACAAAACCGTTTGCTTTTGCTTCTGCTATAAATTTAGCATTAAGTTCTTCTGTAGGAAGTATAAAAGGTACATTCATAAGTGAACGGTCCTGAGGTCTTACTGTGCCTTTGAAAAGCTTTGAGTTATCAAGGAAATCGTAAAGTATAGCTGCTTTTTCGCGGTTTATTTTCTCCATAGCGTCTACGCCGCCCATTTTTTTAACCCACTTAAATACAAGACCGGCAAAATAAATTGAATATGTAGGTGGTGTATTATAAAGTGATTTTTCTTTAGCATGTGTAGCATAGTTAAGCATTGTAGGTGTAATATCCATTGCGTTTCCTATAAGGTCATTTCTTATAATTACAACTGTTACTCCGGCAGGACCAAGATTTTTCTGTGCTCCGGCAAATATAAGGCCGAATTTTGAAATATCATATCTTTCAGCAAGTATGTTTGAGCTCATATCACCTACTTTTGGAACATTGCCTGTATCAGGTATCATATTATCTGGAATATGAGTGCCGTAAATTGTGTTATTAAGTGTCATGTAGAAGTAATCAGCGTCTTTATCGAACTTAGCTGGGTCAAGCTCTGGAATATAAGAGAATGTTTTATCTTCTGATGAAGCTACAACATTTACAGTGCCGTATCTCTGTGCCTCAGCAATAGCTTTTTTAGACCACTGACCTGTTTTAACAAAGTCTGCCTTATTGTTTTTATTCATAAGGTTTAATGGAATCATAGCAAACTGTGTTGAGCCGCCGCCCTGAAGGAAGAGTACTGTATAATTATCAGGTATATTCATAAGTTCTCTTAAATCAGCTTCAGCACCAAAAATTATGTTTTCAAAATCTTTAGAACGATGGCTCATTTCCATAACGGACATACCAGTGTTACCATAGCAAACAAATTCTTTCTGTGCCTGTTCAAGAACTTCCAAAGGAAGCATAGAAGGACCAGCTGAAAAATTATAAACTCTGTTCATTGACATAATAAAAATCCCCCTTAATTTATTTATCTCGTTTTTATCAATATAATATTTTATAATAAAAAAACCCGTCCCAGTACAATAAAAACTGGGACGGGATTACCCGCGTTGCCACCCGCATTGACACAGAAAAGCTGTGTCCGCTCATATAAGCTGTAAAGGGCTTTCCCTTCCGATTCATCACCGGCGGCTAAGAAAATGGAACACCTTTTTGGCTGTACGGCTTGCACCAACCGCCGATTCTCTAAACAGTTACAAAGGCTTAGTTTTCCTCAACGTCATTTTAACTATACTTGAATTTGAAATTAATGAAGATTATAGCACACTAAAAAAATATTGCAAGAGAAATTTCAAATTTTTTGCAAAAAGTATTATTTTACTTATTATAAAAGTATAAAGTAAAAATTTTTCAGTAAATATATTGATTATTTTAAGGCTGAATGATATACTAATTAAGTTAATAATGCCAAAATAGGTTAGTTGTAAAGGTAGTTAGTTCGTAAATAGCAGGTCGATGGTTATACATAAGGATAGTAGGTTTCATATGCCGGAATAACTCAGTTGGTAGAGTAACTGATTCGTAATCAGTAAGCCGTGGGTTCAATTCCCATTTCCTGCTCTTTGCAAAAAAACGGTTAAAACATGAGTTTTAGCCGTTTTTTTCTGTTGCAAATTTATTTAGGTATAGACGAAATAGCTCCATATCTGTTTCCATATCCCTTGTGATAAATCTTCTTGCAAGCTCTACAGACATACCAATCAAAAAGAAACTGGAAAGAGAGCAGGGAAGAAAACAGTTTAAAAGCATTTCTTTGAAACATTTCATTTTTTCTATTCCTATTAGTTCAGTTAATTTTTCTTCTGTTTGCCTAAGGTCTACAATGTCTACAGCTGAGCCAAATTCAAATGATTTTTTCTCTATAAATTCATCAAGTGCTTCATTTAAAAATTTATCGGCATTTGATAACAGAAAAAGTATTTGCCTTGTGTGTTCCTCTTGAGAATTAAATTTATTTTCTGTTTGGCTGTCAGAAATGCTGTTCATAATATCAGCCATAGTTTCTGATGCTTCATCTTGCAATCCCACAATATCAATCTGAGAAATGAGATGAAAAAACATTGAAATATAGCGGTCTAAAATATAGCCTTTTGCACCAAGTATAATTTTAATTCTTCTGCCTGCTTAAAAACATCTGAAATTTTGGGCAGGCTTTTGTAATCATTTGAAATAAATTCTTGAAAAATATCCATAAGTTCACCACCTGTATTGTTTTGCTAAAAAATCCTTTGTGGTATATAAACTCTTGTGGATTGTATTGTCAAGAAAACTTTTTTCCTAAACTTTCATGCATAGTTTTATAGCATATGTATGTTTTACTTTTTATTGCATTTTAATTAAATTTCCCAATCACTGCTCATTTTCTGAAGTTTTATCATGTTATGGAATATATTTCCTGTTTTAATGAGTTTGGAAGGTGCTCCATGTTCTGCCACAACACCATCTTTCAAAACTATTACATTATCGGCACCGCTTACAGTACGCATACGATGCGCAATAACAAGTACAGTTTTATTTTTTATCAGCTTTGATAAAGCAGTTTGAATTAAAGTTTCATTTTCAACATCAAGGCTTGCTGTGGCTTCATCTAATAGTATAATAGGTGCATTTTTAAGAAAAGCACGTGCAATAGATATACGCTGCCTTTCACCTCCAGAGAGCTCGCAACCGTTTTCACCAATCATGCTGTTATATCCTTCAGGAAGCTTTCTTACAAATTCTTCGCAGTTTGCCAATTTTGCAGCTTCAATAACTTCTGCATCAGTAGCATTTTTTCTGCCTATTCTTATATTTTCCATTATAGTGTTATTAAATAATGTGACATCTTGAAACACTATAGAATATAAAGACAGCAGAGTTTCCGGGTCTATTTTGGATATATCCATGCCGCCTACAGTGATTTTGCCTTTATCTATATCCCAAAATCTTGCAGCAAGGCGAGAAACAGTTGTTTTTCCACCTCCTGATGGTCCTACTAAGGCCGTAACTTCTCCTTGTTTTGCAGTAAATGAAACATCTTTTAAAACAGTTTCTTTGTTGTTATAGGAAAATCCTACATTTTGAAAAACTATATCGTATCCTGTGTTTGTAAGCAAACTGCTGCCTGTTTGAACCTGACAGTCAAAAATTTCGTTCATGCGGTTTATGTTTGTTTTGGTTGAAATAATAGCCGCAAGATTTTGCAGAGCGCCTTCAAGAGGAGCATATAGCCTTGAAGCAACAAGAAGAAACATGAAGAATAACGGAATATTTATTTCCCCATTAATAAGCAGTACAGAACCAACAAGGGCAACAGTTGCTATACCAAATTTTAATACAAGTGTTGATGAAACAACAAAAAGTGCTGTTCCAAGCTCCGTTATAATATGACGTTTTTCAACATAGTCAATTTTTTTGAAGAGGTGTTTTAAATATCCTCTTTCTGCATTGTTTGCTTTTAAATCCTGAAGATTTTCAACACATTCCTGAACACTGTCTTCAAGAGCTACATTAGCCGCAACGGATTTATTATTAAAATACTGTTGTACATGTGATGAGAAAAATGTAATTAAAAAGGCTATAGGCAATACCCATACAGCAGCAAGAGCCATACGCCAATCATATATAAAAAGACAAATTGAAACCAATGTTGCAGATGCAACAGAGCCTGCTAATGCCGGTACATAGTGTGAAAAAGCCGTTTCAAGTGTTGCGCAGTCGCCCATTATGGAATTGGTTAAATCAGCAAGGTCTTTTTTACCAAAAAATGATAATGGTATTTTACGCAGATGTTCCGCAAGCGAAATTCTTCTTTTTCCGCTTTCTATATAAGTTGCTAAATAGGTGCAGTTGTATTGAAAATAAGTTGTTATAAATATAATGGCAAGGCAAAAAACAGCGCCAATGATATAAAATATAGCTTTATTGCTTGTTAAATTTTCGTTCATAATATCAATAACAAAGTAATACAAAAGTCCAACCGGAACCATGAAAGATATGTCTTGAGCAACACACGCAGCACAGCCTTTTATTAAATCTTTGGCACCTTGTTCTGAAAGGGCAAAGCGTCTTTGAAGTGTTTTAATCATTATTGTACCTCCTTTTCTATTTTCCATTTTGCAGCTTTTGAATAGCTGTTCCACATATCTGTGAATATGCCGTTTTTATTAATAAGGCTGCTATAACTGCCGCTTTCGGCAATTTTGCCATTTTTCATAACATAAATGCAGTCAGCATCTACAATGGAAGAAAGCCTGTGAGCAATCATAATAACTGTTTTGCCGTTTGAAAGAGCAGAAAGAGCCTGTTGTATACGCACTTCATTATCTGGGTCAGCAAATGCCGTTGCCTCATCAAGTATAAGTATGGGAGCATTTTTCAATACAGAACGGGCAATAGCTATTCTCTGCTGTTCTCCGCCGGAAAGATAAACACCTTTTGTACCAACAACAGTATCGATGCCGTTTGGCAGTTTTTCTATAATGTCCATGCATTGTGCTGCTCTTAAAGCTTCGATTACTTCATCTCTTGAAGCTTTAGGTTTTGCCATACGGACATTTTCAAGTATTGAAGTTTTGAAAAGACGGCTGTTTTGAAACACAAAAGATACTGTATTCATCAAAGTTTCTTTTGGAATATCTTTTATGTCGATATTGCCTATTGATATACGGCCTTTCTGCGGGTCAAAAAACCTTGCAGCTAAACTTGCAAGAGTTGTTTTTCCGCCGCCTGATTCACCTACTAAGGCTACTGTTTGACCGGATTTAATTGATAACGAAACATCGTTAACAGCGTTTATGTTTTTGTCATAACTGTAGCTTACATGTTCAAATTTAATTGAATAATCAGAAGGAATATTGTTTTTTGCACTTTCTGAAAGAGGTTTTTCATTAAAGACATCATTAATCCTGCTTAAAGCATCATTTACTATCATTGCATCTTCACTCATAAACATTATTTTTGTAAGTGTAGTACCTATAATAGGTGTAATAATTATATAAAAAACAAGATTTAAAAGAAGTTCATTTGTTACACCGTTTCTGGTAAAAATAATACCTCCGGCAATAAGAAAAGCAAACACTCCATTAATTGTTGTTGTGTAGAACATCATAGGCAGGCGCAATGCTTTTGTATATGCAATTACCCATTTTTCATAGTTATCGATAGATGCTTTAAAGCGTTTAAATGAAAAAATAGTCTGCCCGAAAGTTTTTACAACAGGAATACCTCGTACATATTCAACAGCTTCGTTTGACATTTCAGAAAGAGCATTTTGATATTCGTTCATTTTTTGTTCCATTTCTTTTCCTGTCATTTTCATCATAATTAAAAATCCAAGAGCAACAGGAACAAGACTTAAAAGCCCTAAACGCCAGTCAAAAATAATAAGTAAAAACAATAACCCTATTGGTGTGGCAACAGCTCCTGCTTTATCGGGAAGTCTGTGTGCTAGATAGGTTTCGGTTGCGGCACTGGAAGTATTGACTATTCTTCTTAATTTGCCGCTTCCGTATTTTTCTATTATACCAAGGGGCAGGGTTGTGATATACTCCATAAGTTTTTTTCTTATATTTGCAGCTACTCTGAAAGCACTGATATGTGAGCACATAAGAGCAGATATATATACAATAACAGAAATAACAGCAAATAAAACAGCATTACATCCGTAGCTTGTAATGTGGTTTGCTTTTGAAAAATCGGGATACACATCAAGTATGTCGTGAATTATACGCCATATATACCAAAATGGCACAAGAGATAAAAAAGCGCTTGCGGCAGACAAAATCCATGACAAATAGGTTAGTATTTTGTGTTTTCCTGCATAGTTCATCAGTATTGATAAATTAGATTGTTTTTTCATTTGGTAGCCTCCTTTAAAATAAATTTTTAATATATCTTGAGAAAAATTTTCTCTTTTATTTAGCTTTATATTATATTTATTAGTTAACGCTAACTTATGGAGATATATAAATGGAAAGCATATACTTTCCATTAAATAAATTATTTAGTTTTTCTGTCCCAATATTTTAAGCCAGCCAGCTGTATAAAAAGCTCTCATTTCTTCAAGATAATACTCGGCTTTTTCGATAGGCATTTCGTGTATTATGATTTCAAAAAAAGTGTTAAACATGCCGGTTATGAGAATATGTTCTAAATGTTTATCAATATATGGTGAAGGTCTTCCTAATATTTTAAGTACTTCTATATAGTCGTGGGTACTTTTTGTTTCTATTTCTACCATTTCGTCAATCATGGAGGAAAAACGAGTGCCTTCAGATTTGCAGAGAATAAGTTTAAATTCTTTTAAATGGTCAAG
>CALWEX010000056.1 GCA_944377425.1 uncultured Clostridia bacterium | reverse complement strand
TGATTTTTCTCTATCTGAGGCAAAACTGTAAATCCGTAAAACAGAGAATGAGCAATACAGCTGTTAAGTGAAAAATCTATAAAGTTTGAAACCATACCTGTTGTTACAAGGTTACAAAGACAAATCTGCTCAACTTCAAATGACGGATTATTATTTTTACAGTCCTCAAGAGCTTTAGCACCGTATTTAACAAGTGGTTTATAGCACTGTATACCAGCAGCAACACCAAAAGCGTCACCATGAGCTAAATCCCTGCCTCGAGCGGCTAAAGTTGTTTCAAAGTGCTTAGCCATAGTATCTCCCATACCTGTCCAAAGATATACATCCGGAGCCTCAGCAATAACTCTTGTGTTAATAAACACATGCTTTGGCGGTGTATGTGAAAACTGGTATGTTTCTTTCATAACGCCGTTAGGGTAATACATAACAGCAACAGATGAAACAGGAGCACATGTACCAGCTATAGTTGGAAGCGCAAAAAGAGGTTTGTTTAACTTGTAGCATACATATTTAACACAGTCAACGCATTTACCGCCGCCCATTGAAAAAATCATATCTGCCTGCTGTACAGCTGGATTTTCAATAAGCGCATCACCATTTTCAAATGATGCCTCTCCTCCATACCAAACAAAATCAAGCACATTAATTTTAGAATCCTTAAGGGCATCTAAAAAATAGTCCCTTGCTGCTGCCATAGCACGTTTTCCGCCTATAACAACTGCAGTTGAACCATATGGCTCACAAACACGAGGAATGTCCTCATATGCGGTATCGCCAATAGTATAACTTGGAAGAGCCTGTGAATAAAATGCCATATTATCCCTCCTAAACCATTAGATAAATTCCTGCTTCCTTAAAATTACAATATCGACATTATAAACGCTTCATTGTTCGATGTCAATATGTTGTTGAACAACTTATATCATTTAATTTAGTTTTTAATGTTTTTAATATCTTTTATATTGTTCTCCATAAGCCTAACAGCATGAAGCATGTGCAGACGCATAGCCGTTTTTGCACCCTCAGCATCTCTTTGTTTCATAAAGTCCATAATCAATCTGTGGTCGCGTATAGTTTCAATCCTTAATTCAGTGTTATGCTGTGTTACTTTTACAGAAATATATATCATTTTCAAAAGCATTGGCATAAGCTTATTCATATACATGTTATGTGTAGCTTTTGCTATTGCTCTGTGGAAATTAAGTTCCTCTGTAGTCCTTTCAGTATTTTCAATTAATTTTTTTTCAACTAACTCACCATAATGAAGTATATTTTTCATTTCTGTTTCTGTAGCTCTTTGAGTAGCAAAAAAAGCTGCTTCCGGCTCAAAAACTATTCGCATTTCGTATAAATCCTGTATATCAATATTTTCACAGTCGGATGTAATAATATCATAATCACTTTTAAGACCAGCTGCGTTTTCTTTAATAAAAGTTCCTACTCCGCGCCTAATTTCCAAAACTCCATTTGTAACTAAAATCCTTATGGCTTCTCTTAATGTTGCTCTGTTAACGTTAAGTTCTTTGGCAAAATCATTTTCATTAGGAAGTTTCATTGTTTCACTAAATCTTTTTTCTACATTAATCATATAGAGTATATCATCCGCTATCATTTCCGAAAGAACTTTTGGCATAGCACTCCACCTTCCATTTTCGTCATTATATATAAAATAATCTTATAATATATCTTATAAAATATCAATAAAAAACCGCTATGTTTTTCCATAGCGGTCTTTGTGTATTATTTATTCGTTTGATACATTATTGGCATCTGCAATAGTAAGCGTTACAGTAATTGCTTGGTTCGACCTAATTACATTAAGGTTAACTGTTGTACCAACTTCATATTTTGATATTTCATCAATAAGGGCATCCATGTTCATAACGCTCTTATCGTCAATGGCTGTTATAATATCGCCTTCCTGAAGGCCACTTGCCTCTGCTGGGCTACCTTCTATAACTTGTCTTACAAGTACACCAACTGGTAATTTATAAAGCTGAGAAATTTCATCTGTAATATCAGAACCCATAATACCTATATAAGGCTTAGGCTGTGTTCCTTCTTTTTCAAGCTGTTCCATAATTTCTTTTACTGTATTGCTTGGAATTGCGTATCCCATGCCTTCGGCAACTGTTGTGTCTGTTTTAGCAGTATTAATACCTATTACCTCGCCGTCGTAGTTAACAAGGGCACCGCCACTGTTACCAGGATTTATAGGTGCGCTTGTTTGTATAACGGTAAGATGTTTTCCCTCAAGCTCAAGGGATTTATTAAGAACACTAATCATACCGCCAGTTGCACTCTTTCCTTCACCAAGTGCATTACCTATAGCTATAACGCTTTGTCCAACATTTAATTTATCAGAATCACCAAATTTAGCTATTTTATAGTCAACTCCAGCAGCTTCCAAGTCACTCTTAAGAACTTTTATAACTGCTATATCATTAGATGAATCTGTTCCTACAATCTCAGCACTTATATTTTCAATTCCTGTAACAGAAATACTTATGGAGCTAGCACCATCAACAACATGGTCATTAGTTACAATGTATACATATTGGTCATCCTCATCAAATATAACACCTGAACCAGCACCTTGGCTTTCATAAGGAATTGTCATGCCATAATACATAGCTGTACCAGAAACATTTATTGTTATATTAACAATAGAAGGATATACATCATTTATAACAGCTACAGCATCGTCTGAAGAACTTGTTGACAATAACTTATTTGCGTTATCTTTTGAAACTGAAGAATCTCCATCTGTTTTCTGAATCTCAGGTGTAGTACTTGAATCTTCTGTATAAATACTGTATTTTGAGTCTATTAAGTTTTTTACAGCCGCATATCCTGCACCAATACCAGTACCACCAAAAAGACTGACAACCATACAAGCAGCTATTACTTTCTTAAATGAGCCTTTTTTCTTTTTTACTGTTTCTCTGTAGTAGTTATCTTTTATAGGCTCATAAGGTGCTCTTTTCTGATATCTGTTTTCATTTGGATTTTCTTCTTTTTTGCTAAATTCATTATCATTTTTGTTCTCAGCTTTTGGAGCTTCTGAACCGTAATTGTTTTCTGAATTATCATTTCTATTAAACGAAGAACTTTGTGTACTGTAATTATTTTGATTATATCTGTTCTCCTGCTGTGGTTGACTGTTCATATTTTGTTCCTGTTTATTTTCCTCTGTTCTTTCTGGCTTTTTGTAATCATCATAAAAATGATTTTCGGCATGTATATTACCTGGAACTGATTGTGAATTATTGGAATTATTAATGTTCTCATTATAGTTATTTTCTTTATCATCAAACATAATTTTTACCTCCCATTAGGTGCTTATGTATTATTTACTTTCTGAAAAAGATTATAGTATTCAATTTTGAATTATTTATGAACTTGGTGTTAAAAATGATTAAATTATTAAAATTTGACAATGTCAAAATTCCAGCTTAATTTTTAGTGTTTATATATTATTTGCTTTAAATCTGTAATTAATATATTATTTAAATTAAAAATTCTCTTGTATTTATAACCATATAATGTATTTAAACGGCTTATAACAAAACAAAAAATTAAGACCTTCTGTTTTTAAAATATGGTTATAAAGCCACTAAAATACAGAAGGTCTTTAAAATTAAGGTTATTAATTTACAAATTAAAAAGTGAAATTTGGTTTGTTTCAGGTATTCCCTTTAATACATTATTTTCTTTAAGTAACTCTATAAGAGTTTTGCCTATTCCTGTACGTTCTTTAAAGTCCTCAATAGTAGTAAACTCTCCGCCTTTATCCCTGCCGTCTACTATTCCCTGTGCAGCAGTAAGGCCAAGACCCTGCAAGGAGTTAAAAGGCGGTATAAGTCCTCCAGCTTCAATTTTAAAGCTTTTGGCATCCGATTTATAAAGGTCTATAGGATAGAACTTAAAGCCTCTGGCATAGAATTCTATAACCGTCTCAAGTACTGTAAGTTTGTTTTTATCTTTTGTTGTAGCATCGTTGCCTTTGTCGTGTATTTCTTTTACAGCCTGCCTTGCTGTTTCTTCACCAAGACACATGCATGAATAATCAAAATCATCACATGCCCTTACTGTAAAATACGAAGCATAATACGCCAAAGGATAATTTATTTTAAAATACGCAATTCTAAAAGCCATCATAACATAAGCTGCCGCATGGGCTTTAGGGAACATATACTTTATTTTCAAACAAGAATCTATATACCATTGCGGCACATCATGCTCTTTCATTAAAGCTATGTCCTCATCTGTAAGACCTTTACCTTTACGTACTTTTTCCATTATCTTAAACGAAGCTTTATTAGGCAAGCCCTTGTTAATAAGATATATCATAATACTATCACGGGTAGAAATTGTTTCCTTAAGAGTTATTGTTCCATTTTCAATAAGCTCCTGAGCATTACCCAGCCAAACATCAGTACCATGAGAAAGGCCTGAAATTCTTAAAAGGTCGGAAAAGTTTTTAGGCTTTGTATCCAAAAGCATACCTCTAACAAACTTAGTTCCAAACTCTGGTATACCAAGTGTTCCTGTCTGGCAGTCTATCTGTTCCGGTGTAACTCCTAAAGCCTTAGGCGATTCAAAAAGTGACATTGTGGCTTCGTCACCCAACTCTACAAGCTGAGGATTAACGCCTGTTAAATCATACAGCATTCTTATAACTGTAGGATCGTCGTGGCCAAGAAGGTCAAGCTTTAAAAGTCTTCCGCTTATGGAATGGTAATCAAAATGTGTTGTAGTTACATTGCTTGTTACGTCATCAGCTGGTCTTTGAACAGGGCAAAATTCGCATATATCATGGTCAGTAGGCACAACCATAAGTCCGCCAGGGTGCTGGCCTGTGGTACGCTTTACACCAGTACAGCCTTTTGCTAGGCGAGCTATCTCGGCATTATGTGCTGTTTTGTTATGCCCCTCAAGATATTTAAGTACATATCCGTAAGCTGTTTTATCAGCAAGTGTACTAATGGTACCGGCTTTAAACACTTTGCCTTTGCCGAAAAGCTCCTCTGTATAAGCATGTGCCTGCTGCTGGTACTCGCCGGAAAAGTTAAGGTCAATATCCGGCTCTTTGTCGCCTTCAAAACCAAGGAAAGTTTCAAAAGGTATGTTGTGGCCTTCTTTTCTCAGCTTATGCCCACACCTCGGGCATGTGGCATCAGGCATATCAAAACCGCTTCCGCCTTCCTGAACAAATTTCTGAACAACTTCACTGTCAAAATCCGAATACTTACACTCTGGGCAAAGGTAATGCGGCTGCAATGAGTTAACCTCTGTTATACCTGCCATATTTGCAACAAATGACGAGCCAACAGAACCACGTGAGCCCACAAGGTAGCCATGGTCTACACTGTTCCAAACAAGCTTTTGAGCTATTATGTATAACACAGCATAACCATTTGAAATAATGGAATTAAGCTCTCTGTTAAGACGCTTTTCAACAATTTCAGGCAGTGGCTCACCGTAAAGCTCAATAGCCCTGTTTGTTGTAATTCGCCTTAAATCATCGTCTGCACCGTCAAAATGAGGCGGAAATGTGCCGTCTGGTATAGGCTTAATATCCTCAATCATATCCGCTATTAAATTTGTATTTTTAACAACAACCTCATAAGCTTTTTCATTGCCTAAATAGTCAAATTCATTAAGCATTTCTTCTGTTGTTCTTAAATACAATGGCGGCTGATTGTCTGCGTCTGAAAAACCTTCCGCATTCATAATTATTTTTCTGTAGTCCGAGTCTTTTGGGTCTATAAAATGCACATCGCATGTTGCCACACAAAGCTTATTATGTGTCTGTGCCAAGTCAACAATTTTTTTGTTGTATGCCTTAATATCATCTAAAGAGTTTACATTTTCAATCTTAGGTGAATTAATCATAAACTTGTTGTTTCCCAAAGGCTGTATTTCAAGGTAATCGTAAAAATTAACTATTTCCTCAATAACACCTTTTGGCTTGTCATCTAGTAATGCTCTGTACAGCTCACCAGCTTCGCAGGCACTGCCTAAAATCAAGCCTTCCCTACGTTTCATAAGCTGACTTTTTGGTATTCTAGGCCGTTTATGATAATACTCCAAATGTGAAACAGATATAAGCTCATAAAGATTCCTTAAACCTGTATAGTTTTTTACAAGTATAATTGCATGGTATGGTTTAAGCTTATTGTAATTAACTACACCTGAGCAAAGTACATTAATATCATCAACATTTATAATATTCTTTTCTGCAAGCATATCTATAAATTTAATAAATACTTCTGCTGTTGCCTGAGCATCATTTACTGCCCTGTGGTGTCCGTTAAGGCTTACTCCCAGCCTTTCACAAACCATATCCAGCTTATGTTTTTTCAAATCTTTTAAAAGTGTTCTGGCAAGCTCCAAAGTATCTACAACTGTGTTATCTATATCACCATAGCCGTAAACCTCGGCCGCTTTACGTATAAATCCTGTATCAAAGGATGCATTATGAGCCACCAAAATGCCATTTGAAAAGAACTTCATAAACTCAGGCAAAACTTCTTTAATGGTAGGCGCGTCTTTTACCATTTCATTAGTAATACCCGTAAGCTTTGTTATTTCTTCTGAAATGGGCATTTCAGGATTTACAAATGTGCTGAATTTATCAATTATTTTACCATCTTTAATTTTAACAGCACCTATTTCGGTTATTTTATCTTTTTCCCTTGAAAGTCCTGTAGTTTCTATATCAAAAACAGTAAATTCATCATCTAAAAGCTGACCTCTAGGCATAGTAACAGCTGAGCCCAAGTCATCAATTAAATAGGCCTCAACGCCATATATAACTTTAATATCTTTTCCTCTTGCCGTTTCCATAGCTTCAGGAAAAGCCTGAACAACACCATGGTCGGTAATGGCAATAGCTTTGTGCCCCCATTTTAATGCCCTGTTTATATATTCCTTAGCTGTTGTTATTCCGTCCATACGGCTCATTTGTGTATGAAGATGAAGTTCAACACGCTTTTCTTCGGCATTATCCATTCTTTGAGGCGGCTCACTGCCAATGGATATATCTTTTGCCATAATATTAATTTCACGGGCATATTTATCGTACTGTACTTCGCCTTTTACTTTTACATATTTTCCGTCTTTAAAGTTGCTCTTTAATTCGTCGGTGAATTCTTTTTGAGAAATAAAGAACTTTACAGTTGTTGAGTCTGTAAAATCAGTTATATCAAACGAAACAATGAGTCTTCCGCCCTTTATTTCTCGGGTTTCCATATTAAATACAGAGCCTTCAATTATAACTTTTTCGCCTTCGGAACGTGTTTCAGAAATTTTAACTACATTTCCGCTTATTTCACGGCCAAGGAGTATTCCGTCTGATAATTTTTTATTTACTTTTTCAGTTATTTCTTCCTGCTTTGCATTTTCGTTTTCTGCCTTTTCTGCGCTGAATTTTCTGAACATATCGGCTACAACAGTTTGTTTTTCTTTAATTCTTTGGGTTTCTTCTTCTTTAGTAAGCTTTTCGTCTTTAAAAAATACCCTTATCTCTATGCCGTTTTCTTCTTTCAGCTTTTTTTCAATAAGCCTGTCCGCTTTTTTAGCATTCATATAAAAAGACATATTGTCACGAACTTTTATTATTAAGTTGTTGTTTTCCAACTCCCATTTGGAGTCTGACATAATGCTTTTGCACACAGGCCCAGTACATGATACGCTATGCACTATATTCTGCCAATCTTTTTGTATAAGCTGACCGGTATCAGTGCACTCGTTGCAGTATGTAAGCGAAACTATGATGTCTTTAACTCCAGGAACCTGACAAAAAAGCTCATTTTTAAAGTCATCAACAATACACTCGTTTACAATATCCGGAAGTTTTAATTTAATATCAAGCACTCTTTCTTTTCTGTAAATTTTAAAAGATGTAACTTGAGAATTTGAAAAAACATCTGTAACTTTATCTGACAGCGATATTTTACTAAAAACACTGTTAAAATCTCTTTCAGAAAGCATTAAACATCAACCTCAAAGCTTTTCTATTTCTTCCATAAGCGTATTAAGAAGCTCATCTTCTGGTACTTTTTTCAAAATTTCACCTTTTTTGAATATAAGCCCTTCACCATGTCCGCCGGCTATGCCAATATCAGCCTCACGCGCTTCTCCTGGGCCGTTTACAGCACAGCCCATAACTGCAACTTTAATATCTTTATTTATATTGGCACATCTTTTTTCAACCTCTCCGGCAAGATTAATTAAATCAATTTGTGTTCTGCCACACGTTGGACAGCTTATAAGCTCAACTCCAAATTTTCTTAATTCAAGGCTTTTAAGTATTTCTTTTGCGGCTTTAATCTCGTCAACAGGATTGCCTGTAAGAGATACTCTTATTGTATCTCCTATACCCATAGAAAGTATAGAGCCTATTCCAACTGCCGACTTAATTGTGCCGGAATATACCGTTCCAGCTTCTGTTATGCCTAAATGGAGTGGATAATCAACAGCCTGAGAAAGCAGTCTGTAAGCCTCTATACTAAAAGGTACATTTGATGACTTAATAGATATAACTATATCCCTAAAATCACAGTCCTCAAGTATTTTTACATGGCTTAAAGCGCTTTCAACCATAGCCTCTGGTGTTACATGACCAAATTTTTTAAGTAAATCTTTCTGCAAAGAACCTGAGTTTACACCAATTCTTATAGGTATGCCTTTTTCTTTGGCTTTGTCTGCTACAAGCTGAACTTTTTCTCTGCTGCCAATATTACCCGGATTAATTCTTATTTTATCTATTCCCTGATTTATAGCCTCAAGAGCCAGCCTGTAATCAAAATGAATATCTGCTACAAGAGGAATGTTTATTTGTTCTTTAATTTTTCCAATACATTTAGCGGCATCCATATCAATAACAGCCACTCTAACCATTTCACAGCCAGCTTCTTCAAGTTCTTTTATCTGTTTAACTGTTGAAACAATGTCATGGGTATCAGTATTGCACATTGACTGTATAACAACCGGATTATTGCCGCCTATTAACACATTGCCGGCTTTTACAACTTTAGTATTTTTTCTATTGTAACTCAAAGCAAATCACCTGCCGCTAAATATCCTAAATACGTCATTTGACGCAACTAAAAACATAAACAATATAAGAAGCACAAAACCTATAAAGTGAACCATTCCCTCTTTTTCACGGTCGAAAGGTTTGCCTCTTAAACCTTCTATAAACAAGAAAACAAGCCTACCGCCATCCATTGCCGGTATAGGGAAAAGATTAATAACACCAAGGTTAACACTTAAAAGAGCTGAAAGTGTAAGAAGACTTTTTACAACCGACCAAATACTGTAACTCATACCAGTTTCAACTGTATCACCAACTACCTGAACAATGCCTATAGGCCCAGCAACTTCTTCCGGTGAAAGTCTAAGTGTAAACAGCCTTACAAAGCCTACTACAACACTTTTTACATAATAAACAAGGGTATATACGCTTTCTTTAACTGTATCAATAAATGTAACACTGTCGTATCCCTCAACTTTATCTGCAAAAAGTCCTGTTTTAACTTCTGGTCTAAAACCTATAATGTATTCCTGCTGTTCCTCATTATATACAGGCGTAATTGTAAGAGAAACTTTTTGTCCATCTCTTTCCACAACAACATCTAAGTCACTGCCTCCGGCATCATACAGCGCAAAATACAAATCCTGATAAGTATTAATTGACTGGTTATTTACTTTAACTATTCTGTCACCTTCTTCAAGACCCTGATTTATGGCGTTACTATCTTTTATAACTTCTCCTACTATCGGCTCTATTACAGATTGAGCTGTTGCCGCTACTATAAAAACTGCAATAAATGCAAATATAAAATTCATAAGCGGACCTGTAAAAACAACTGCAATCCTTGCCAATACACTTTTGTTGTTAAAAGAACGGCTGTCACTGCTGTCCTCATCTTCACCCATCATACGGCAAAAACCGCCTAATGGCAGTGCTCTTATGGAATACATTGTATCGCCTATTGTTTTAGAAAATATCAAAGGCCCCATACCAACTGAAAATTCCTCTACGTAAATTCCATTAAGTTTAGCTACAGCAAAATGCCCTGCTTCGTGAACAACTACAAGAACACTGAAAATAAGTAGAGTAAGCAGTATATAAATTACTGACATAAAAATAAATTCCTTCCTTGTGTTATTTTAGTAATGATTGAGCATACTGCCTTCCCCATTCATCAGATTGCAAAAGCTCATCAATACTATAATTATATTTTACAGTATATGCCCCCATTGTGTTTTTTATAATATTAGGTATATCCATAAACCCTATTTTACCTTTTAAAAATGCCTCAACAGCAATTTCATTTGCCGCATTAAGCACAGCTGGCATAGTGCCGCCAGTTTTTATTGCTGAATAAGCCAAACCTAAACACTGAAATGTTTCAAAATCAGGTTCTTCAAATGTAAGAGTACCTATTTTTGTAATATCCAATTTTTCAAAATCGTTTGCAATTCTGTTTGGATATGTCAAAGC
Organism: uncultured Clostridia bacterium; assembly: GCA_944377425.1. Classification (GTDB taxonomy): domain Bacteria; phylum Bacillota; class Clostridia; order Lachnospirales; family Anaerotignaceae; genus Neoanaerotignum_A. The sequence continues at coordinate 17,801 of CALWEX010000056.1, read as the reverse complement.
ATAAGAAATAGGCACTTTCATATCCGGCACACCCATTTGACCTATAACGGCTCCATCCTCATACTCAACTGCTGAATGAAGTATGCTCTGTGGGTGAACAACAACTTGTATTTGGCTCACATCAACATTAAAAAGCCATTTAGCCTCTATTACTTCAAGGCCTTTATTCATCATTGTTGATGAATCTATGGTTATTTTAGCCCCCATATCCCAGTTAGGATGTTTAAGAGCGTCTTTTGCTGTTACATTTGTAAGCTCATCTTTTTTGCGACCTCTAAAAGACCCACCGGAAGCAGTTAAAACTATTTTTCTTATTTTGTTCATACTGTTTCCCTGAAGGCTTTGGAATATAGCCGAGTGCTCACTGTCTATAGGAAGTATCCTAACACCGTTTTTATCAGCCTCGTTTGTAATAAGACTTCCGCCAGAAACCATAACTTCTTTTGTGGCAAGAGCTATTTCTTTTTTGCAGTTAATGGCTTCATAAGTAGGTTTAATGCCTATATTGCCTACAACTGAAACAACTACTGTATCAGCACTTTTAATAGTTGCCGCCTCAACAAGCCCTTCCATACCGGAAATAACTTTTATATTTGACATGGTTGTTTTTGAAAGCCGTTCTTTAAGTTCTTCGGCTTTATCGCTGTTCATAACAGCTATAAGTTTAGGCCTAAATTCCTCAGCCTGTTTTTGAGCCATATCAATATTACTGTTAACAGTTATAGCTTGTATATTTATGTCTTTTAAATTTCTGCATACTTCAATAGTTTGTGTACCTATTGAACCTGTAGAACCAAGTATACTAATATTTTTCATTTTAAACTCCCAAATATACTAATAATTAAAAAACTTTTATAAGTGCTACCATAACATAATAAACAACAGGTGCTGTTATTATAACACTGTCAAACCTGTCCATTATTCCGCCATGGCCTGGTATAAGCTTTCCATAATCTTTAATTCCTACCATTCTTTTAAATGAAGATGCCGCCAAATCACCTATTTGCGATAAAATAGAGCCAACAACACCTATAATAGTACATAAAAGTATAGTAGAAACATCTTCAAGCACAAAATAATTCTCAATTATTATTCCATATATAATAGCAGCAGCTGTAGCCCAAACAACGCCACCTACAGCGCCTTCTATTGTTTTTTTAGGGCTCAAATCAGGTATTAATTTATGTTTTCCAATGAGCATTCCTGTAAAGTACGCTCCTGTATCGCACATAAAAGAGGCAATAAATATAAGCCAAACAAAGAATTCTCCATAAGGATAAATTCTTGCAAGATAAATATGCATAAGCAAAAAGCACACGTAAAAGAAACCAAATAAAGTAATAAACACATCTCTGTCGTTGCATGTTTTATGGAACACAACCATATAAATTAATAAAAGTACAATAAATACTGCCGCAAAAGCATTAAATGCGTTATCAATATTAACTAATGGTTCTGCGAATATTCCATAAAAAATGCATGCCGCAAAACCAAAATAATGAACATGTACTATTTTGCCTGACATTGCCTTATAAAACTCATGTAGTCCTATGGCAGAAATAACAATATTTGTTATGTGTAAAGGCAAGCCGCCGTAAATAATTAAAAATACTAATATCGGCAGCAAAACAACGCCGGAAATAATCCTGTTGCGCATAAAATCGTCCCCTTGTTATTTTCTTCCGCCGAATCTGCGGTCTCTGTTTTGATAGCTGAATATAGCTTCCTTCAAATCACTTTCATCAAAGTCCGGCCAAAGCTTATCGGAGAATATAAACTCAGTATACGCCAACTGCCATAAAAGAAAGTTGCTTATTCTAAGCTCTCCGCTTGTTCTAATTAAAAGCTCAGGGTCAGGCACTCCGGCTGTGTCAAGAGAAAGCGAAATTGTATCTTCATCAATTTCGTCACTTTTTAATTCCCCTGATTCTACTTTTTGAGCAATCTTTTTTGTAGCTCTTAAAAGCTCATCTCGTCCGCCATAATTAAGTGCAATATGTAAAAACAGACCTGTGTTGTTTTCAGTTAAAGACTCTAAAGTTTTTATTTTTTCTTGTATATCTTCGTCAAGCCTTGAAGGGTCGCCTATCATATTAACTTTGAAATTATCATTCTTGCATTTTTTAATATGCTCGTCAAGATATTTTCTTAAAAGGTCCATTATTCCTGCTACTTCTTCATCACTTCTTTTCCAGTTTTCAGTAGAAAAAGCATAAACGGTAAGATGTTTAACACCCAAACCTTGGGCGCAGCGTGAAATTTTTTCAAGAGTATCAGCACCAGCTTTATGGCCCATTTTTCTAATAAGTCCGCGTTTTTTAGCCCAGCGTCCATTACCATCCATTATTATGGCTATATGCTGAGGAACATTATTCAAATCTATATCAAAATCGTCTTTTGAGCTATTAGAGTTATTAAAAAACATAAATTACCTCTCCTAAAATATAAATTATGAAAATGCCCCTCTTTGAGGGGCAAATTTATACTTTTGTTATAAACTTATAATTAAACAGACATAATATCCTTGCTTTTTGCCTCGCTCTTTTTATCAATTTCAGCAATGCTTTTATCTGTAATCTTCTGAATTTCATCAGTAAGGTCTGCAAGCTCGTCTTCTGTAATTTCGTGAGCTTTTTCCTGTTTTTTGAATGTATCAAGAGCGTCGCGTCTTATGTTTCTAATGGCTACTTTTGCATCTTCGCCTTTCTTTTTAACATCTTTTGCTAATACAGCACGTCTTTCCTCTGTAAGTTCAGGAAAAACAAGTCTTACAACCTTTCCGTCACTGTTTGGGTTAATACCAATATCAGATTTATTAATTGCTTTTTCAATAGGTTTAAGCATGCTTGCGTCCCAAGGCTGTATCTGTAAAAGTCTTGGCTCAGGAACAGTAATATTTCCAACCTGATTAATAGGTGTTGGAGTTCCGTAATAATCAACAGTTATTCTGTCAAGTACATGAGGATTAGCCCTTCCTGCTCTTATAGTAGCATATTCACTTTCAAGGTTTGCAAGTGTTTTATTCATTTTTTCCTGATATAATGTTACTTTTTCTGACATAGTTAATTCCTCCTGTATTATAAATTAATCAACTGTTACAACAGTTCCTATTTTTTCTCCGCGTACAGCCCGGATAATGCTGTTTTCATCATTAAGACCAAAAATAACAACCGGTATTTTATTATCAAAGCAAAGCGTTGCCGCTGTAAGGTCAATTACCCTTAAATTATTCTTTATAATATCACCGCATGCAATTTCATCAATTTTCTTTGCGTTAGGATTTTTAGCTGGGTCATCATCATAAACACCGTCTACATTTTTAGCAAAGAACAATCCGTCAACCTCAAGCTCTGCACCGCGTAAAGCTGTAATAGTGTCTGTTGAGAACATAGGGTGACCAAGACCGCCGGCAAATATTACAACTTCACCATTTTTCAAGTGATTTAAAGCTAAATCCTTTGAAAACTCCTCTGTCATTGTTCCGCACTTAAAAGGAGTCTGAACAACTGCGCCAACACCTTCTTGTCTTAAAAAATCAGCTACATAAATAGCATTCATTATAGTAGCTAACATTCCTATCTGGTCAGCCTTTGTTCTGTCCATGTTATGGTCGGCACTTCTTCCTCTCCAAAAATTTCCGCCGCCTATAACAAGAGTAACTTCTGTGCCTTTTTTCATTACTTCTTTTATCTGCAAAACAATGCCTCTAATAATATCATTATCAAACTTAACACCAGGTTTGTCCCCCGCAAGGGCCTCGCCGCTAAGCTTAAGCACTATTCTTTTATACATTAAAATTCCTCCCCGAATTTCATAGTCGCACATTAATAATGTACCATATATTATGCAAAAATTCAATACAATTAACTTTCGCCTTGCAGTATTAAGCATTGTATAGCTTTACATTAAATAGAAATCAAACTATAATTATATTTATATTAAAATTTAATGAAAATTTATTATATTAACACAAGGAGGTAACAACAATGGAAAAAGACACAAATAACCTTGGTCAAGGCAGTATAGGTGCTCTAATATTCCGTTTGGCTGTTCCAGCAATAGCGGCTCAAATTATAAATCTGCTTTATAATATTGTAGACAGAATGTATATAGGCCATATTCCTGAAATTGGCAAAACAGCTCTTACTGGTGTAGGTGTTACATTTCCCATTATTATGATTATATCAGCTTTCAGCGCTCTTATAGGAATGGGCGGAGCACCACAAGCTGCAATTAAAATGGGTAAAGGCGATTATAAAAGTGCTGAAAAAATACTAGGCACATGTTTCGGAACTCTTGTTATCATTTCCGTACTTCTTACAGCTTTTATACTTATTTTCCAAAGAAATCTGCTCATGATTTTTGGCGGAAGTGAAAATACTATAGGCTATGCAGTCGATTATCTTACTATTTATTCTATAGGCACAATATTTGTTCAAATGGTTCTTGGTTTAAATATGTTTATAACATGTCAGGGCTTTGCCGGAACCGGAATGGCTACAACAGTAATAGGTGCTGTTTTAAACATAATTCTTGACCCTATATTTATATATCTTTTTGGCATGGGTGTTCAGGGAGCAGCATTGGCTACTATTATTTCTCAGGCTGTATCATGCATATGGGTACTTAAGTTTTTAACAGGAAGTAAAACAACACTTAAAATTAAAAAAGAATATATAATACCTGATAAAGCCATAGCATTAGGTGTTATTTCCCTTGGTGTATCTCCTTTTATAATGCAGTCTACAGAAAGCCTTATTACAGTTTGTTTTAACTCATCACTTCAAATTTATGGCGGAGATACTGCTGTAGGCGCTATGACTATTCTTTCAAGCCTTATGCAGTTTGCAATGCTTCCTGTAATGGGTCTTACTCAAGGTTGTCAGCCAGTTATAAGTTTTAATTTTGGTGCTAAAAATAATGACCGAGTCAGAAAGGCATTTAAAATAGTCCTTGCTTCTTGCTTTATATTTACTTTTACATTGTGGCTTGTTGTAATGTTAGTCCCACAGATACTAATATCAGCTTTTACATCAGATGCGCAGTTTATAGAAGTAACAAAATGGGCTTTAAGAATTTATATGGGTACAACACTGTTTTTCGGTATCCAAACTGCTTGTCAACAGACATTTATAGCTTTAGGCCAAGCAAAAATATCCGTTTTTCTGGCTATATTAAGAAAAATAATTTTATTAATACCACTTATAATAATACTTCCAAAAATAATAGGTCCATCTTTTGCACTTAATTTTATACCTACCGAAATAGCTTCATTATTTACGCATCCTGAAAAAGTTTTTGCTGTTTTCCTTGCAGAACCTATTGCCGATGCAGGCGCTGTGCTTTGTACATCAATACTCTTTAAGCTCAACTTTAAGAAAATTTTAGCTCATGGCGCTAAATAAGAATAGTGCATAAAACATAAAAATATTAAGCAGGAAATTGTTCAAACAAAACAACTTCCTGCTTTTTTATAAAACCAATTAAAAGATTAGCTTCTGGGCTACAAATCTTATTTATTTTCATTGAATATAAAAAGACTTCCATAAACCGTAGTTTAAACGGCTCAGGAAGTCTTTTTTATTTATAAATTAATATCCGTATTCTTCACCAACAAGAATTATTTTTATTCTGCCTTCAATTTTGCTGTTTCTTAATATATGGATACAGCTGCAAATACATCCTGGAGCATTGCAGTCGTGGCATGTTCCGTCAACTTTGCAAGGTGTTTTCATATCCTCAAACCTTGCAGCATTAATAGGTGCCGCTGTGCTTCTTGCTCTTTTAACAGCTGACTCAACATCTTGACAAACCTTGTTAAGGCTTACAACAAAAAGTACGTTCTTTGGTCCAAATGTAATAGCAGCAACTCTATTACCTAAACCATCAATATTTACAAGCTGTCCGTCTTCTGAAACAGCGTTTGCACTTGTAATAAACCAGTCCATAGAAAAAGCTCTTCTCATAGCCTTCTGGTTTTCTTCAGGGTCTGTGCATATATCTCTGTCAAATATATCATAATTTTTCTCATGGAGTGCCTTTACAAGACCCATATCTCTTATTGTCATAGAGCCGCCCCATGTCATAGAGCTGCCTTCAGGTATAAGCTCAAGGGCTTTTTTAACAGCTTCTTCTTTAGTTGGGCAGTAGTAAGCCTCCATATGTCTTTTCTGAAAGTTTTTAATAAGCTTTTCGGCTAAAAGCTTGTTTCTAATTTCCATAGGTGTATCCATTTCATTTCCCCCTTATACTTAAAAACAATCAATATTTTTTAAGCGAAATCATATGGCGTTTAATATCCTTAAGCTCGTCCCTTTCTCTTATAAGCACAACGTCATTATTTTCGCGAATAAGAATTTCAGCCGGTCTTAATCTGTTGTTATAGTTTGAAGCCATTGAAAAACCATAAGCTCCTGCATCAAGCACACATAAAGTGTCACCTTCAAATATTTCAGGCAGAACTCTATCTTTTGCCAGAATATCTCCGCTTTCGCAGATATTTCCAACAACAGTTACATTTTCTGTATTTTCGGATTTTTTATCGCCTTTTCTAAATACTTCAACACCATGATAAGAATCATACATAATAGGTCTTTGAAGAACATTAAATCCTATGTCTGTACCTATAAATTTATGAGTATGATTATATTTTACAGCATGAACAGTACCTAAAATAACACTGCATTCGGCTGAAATATATCTTCCTGGCTCAATTCTAAATGTAACTTGTTTTCCATACTCCTCTGCAAATTTAAAAAGAGCTTCATCAATTTTGCTTCCTAAATCATTAAGGTCAAGGCTTGGCTGGTCATCCTCTTTATTATACGGTATACCAAAACCGCCGCCCATGTCAATAAATTTTAAATCATCAAACTGTTTTGCAATTTCCAAAAGTTTGCCTATACTTTCAACAAATGCAGTTCCATCCATAAAAAGTGAACCAATATGCTGGTTTATACCAATAAGTTTTAAATTGTATTTATTTAAAATTTCTTTTACTTGTGGTATAAACTCAGGGTCAACAGCAAACTTTGTTTTCTTTCCTGCTGTAACAACTTTTTCGTGGTGTCCTGCACCAACACCAGGATTAAAACGAACAGCTATCTCCCCACCTGGATTAAGTTTACCATACTGCTCAAGCTGAGAAAGTGAGTCAACACTTATAACAACGCCTTCGTTAATAGCATACTGCATTTCTTCTGCTGAAACGTTATTACATATATAAAATATCTCTTTTGGCTCAAATCCAGCCAATTTTTCAATATAAATTTCACCTGGGCTCATAGCGTCAACTTCAAGGCCTTCGGATTTTACTATTTCAAGAAAAGCTAAATTTGAGTTTGCTTTAGCTGAATAGTCAACAACAAAATTTGGGTATTTAACAAGGTTTTTAAGGTCACGGCATCTTTGTCTTAAAATCCTTTCGTTATAAACATAAAGCGGAGTGCCATATTTTTCAGCTAATTCAGTAGGGTCTATACCCTGAAAAAAATTCATTTTATCAGTAACTTTTGTGTAAATTTTCTGCATGTAAAATTCTCCAATCCTTAAATAACTTTTTAAATAATGCATATTTATACATTTGCTATTTTAGTATAAAATATAACATTATTTTTCTAAAAAATCAAATATCACTTTTACATGAGATATATTGTTTATAAGCCAATATTCCAGCCATTGTTTTTACATCCTCTATTTTACCCTCAAATATCATTTTTAAAGCTTCATCAACAGTATATTTCTCAATTTCTATTATTTCATCAGGGTCCGGATTTAACTTGCCTGGCTTTAAATCTTCAGCAATATAGAAATATACCTTTTCTGTGCAAATGCCAATAGCCATGTAAGTATCACAAACAAATGTAAGTTTTCCAACTTTTAAGCCTATTTCTTCTTCAAGCTCTCGATATGCGGCAATTTTTGGCTCCTCGCCTTTTTCAATCATTCCGGCAGGTATTTCTAAAACAAGTTTCTTAGCCGCATGTCTGTATTGACGCACAAAATACATATTACCTTCATTATCTACAGGTATCATAGCAACCGCTGAACCTCTTACTACATTCTCTCTTGTTGCTGTGGCACCATTAGGAAGCTTTACTTTATCACTGTATACTTTTAAGACTTTGCCATCATATTTCAGCTGGCTGTCAATTACCTCATAGTCCATTTTTATTTCTCCTTTAAACTTAGATTAATTTACTACTTTTAGGAACAGTCATATAATACTTTTAATTTGTTTGAATAAAGCGCAAAAACAACGCATTCTACCCTGTTATTTTATATTAACTTTTATAATCTACAGCTTGACTGGCTTTTAAATGAACAAACAAAAATTTTTTAACTTAATCACTAAAAATCAGCGGCATTTTTAATGCATAAAAGCTAATAGAGTACTTTTCATTTTAGTTATATAAAATACTAATTTTAAGGTGTTCTAAACATTTTATTCTTTATAAAATAATTAGAATTCAAAATAAGATATATATTAATTAAAAAGCCGTAGTTTTCAATAAAGAAAATACGGCTTTATTTTATAATTGACTTACATAGCCAATGTTTTAATTATTCAAGTTCACTTACAAACTCAGCAAGTCTATCCATACCCTTTTTGATGTCATCAAGAGATATTGCGTATGAAAGTCTTATGTAGTTTTCCATACCAAAATCTGCGCAAGGAACAACTGCTGTAAGTTTATTGTCAAGAAGAAGTGTAGCAAAATCTGCCGCATTCTTAATTTCTGTTCCTTTATATTTTTTGCCGCATGTGCCTGAAATATCCACAAAAAGATAGAAAGCACCTTCCGGTTTAAGAGCTGAAATATAAGGAATTTCTTCTTCTCTTTCAAATATATAATCACAGCGTTTTTCAAACTGCTGTCTCATAAGCTCAACGCTGTCCTGAGGGCCTGTAATCGCCTCAAGAGCGGCTTTCTGCGCAATAGCATTTGCGTTTGATGCCATGTGTGACTGAATAACATTTATGCACTTAGCAACAGCAGGCGGTGCAGCAACATAACCAATTCTCCAACCAGTCATAGCATAGCTTTTTGAAACACCATTTATTGTAATTGTTCTGTCAAAAATTTCTTTGTTTAATGAACCAATACTTATATGCTTTTTGTTTTTATTGTATATAAGTTTTTCATATATTTCATCAGCAATAACAAGCAAGTCCTTTTCTACAGCAAAATCTGCTATAGCCTGAAGGTTTTCTCTTGATGCTATCATACCTGTAGGGTTTGAAGGGCTTACAAGAACAATAGCCTTTGTCTTATCTGTGTATGCTCCTTCCAAATCTTCTTTAGAAAGCATAAAGTTGTTTTCTGCTTTTGTATATACAATAACAGGTTTTCCGCCAGCTATTTCAACCATAGCTGAATAACTTACCCAGAAAGGCGCTGGTATTATAACCTCATCACCATCATTAAGTATTGCCATAAAAGTATTTGCCAAAGCATGTTTAGCGCCATTACATACTATAATCTGGCTTGGGTCATATTCCATATTATTGTCGTTTTTAAGCTTGTCACAAATAGCTTTTCTAAGCTCAATAATTCCTGGAGCGGCTGTGTATCTTGTAAATCCGCTGTTAATAGCATCAATTCCAGCCTGCCTTATATTTTCAGGAGTATCAAAATCAGGCTCACCAGCTGCAAAAGCAATTACGTCTTTACCTGCTGCTTTAAGGTCTTTTGCCTTAGCTGTAACCGCAAGTGTAGCAGAAGGTCTAATACTCATAATTTTTCTTGACAGTTCCATAAATAATCTCACCTCAAAATTTTTATTAGAATCATTTTATACCAATAATTTTCTATTTGCAACATTTAAACTCAATATTATTTAACTCAGTTGAAAAAATACTACACAATAATTTATAACACAAAAAAGCATATACGCAATATTGGCATAAAAACGCAGCATAAAACCAACATGCAACTATAATTTTAAATATAATATCTGAAATGTTTTCATACAAATAATTATTTAAAAATTCCATTGGCTAAAAATCAAATTAAACAAACGAAAATATTTATTAATACTTTATTCAATAATAATTTATACATAAAAAACGGGCAATACAGCATAAAGCTTATTACCCGTTTTATAATTTGTTCAGTTTTTAAATATTTTAACTAATAATTATATTAGTCGATAAGAATACCTTTCTTGCCGTTTTTAAGGTCATTTTTGTTTTTCCTATAACCAATAGTAAGGAATGGAATAACACAAATAACAATAGCAAGGTAACCGCAGTATTTATATCCTACAGCAACAATAGCAGTAAGGCCGAATGAAGATATAGCCATACATAAAAGAATACAGAATACAGTAATAAGTATACGTCTTGACATTATATTGCCCATAATGCCCTGTGCATTTTTGAAAAGTACGTTTTCAAAACGAACAACAATACCAAAAATACAAGAAACACCTGTAGATATAAGACAGCAGAAAAGACAAATCTTATAGAAATAGAATAATACAGGAATTCCAAGCTGCTCACAAACGTAAAGTGTAGGAAGTTTTAATACGTCTGCTCCACCAGCAATAAGTCCATCTCTGTAACCAATAAGCATCCAAACAGTAAGGGCAACACCAAAACCATTCATAAGGAAGCCTAAGAAAGAAGCCATGTTAATGCTTGATTTTGTTTTAAGATGTTCACAGCAAGCAACCATAGCAGGAATAGCAACGCACTGGAAACCACAGTAAACTATTGACTGCCATAATGGTTTAAGCCAACCTGAAGGAGCATAGCCTGAAGCTATTGTAGCACCTAAAACATCTATTTTACTGCAAAAACCAATTATGTAAATTGTAAATCCAGAAATTATAATTAAAATACCAAGTATTGTAGCAACACGTCTAACAAGGTCGGCACCAAAAATAATAAGTACAAGAAGTATAATTCCGACTATAATTGTAGCAATCATTGTAGGCATAGGTATAATTTCTTGAATCATACCAGCTGCCGATGAAATAACGCCGCCTACAGCCGCAAGAACAATACAATAATAGAAAATCTCAAAAAGTACATAAAGTTTGTCATATGGTTTATATGCATATTTCATAACATCGCCATATGACCTTGTGTTAAGTATTTGGGCCATAATCATTACTTCTCTAAGAACAAGAGCAAGTAATCCCATGGATACAAGCGGGAATATCATTCCCGGAATACCGTATACTGCGTAGTACTGCCAAGCCTGATTACCTGTAGCAAAGCCTGCGCCTGCGTGGGTTGTAAACCAAACTGACGCAACAGAGAACGTAGCACCCAAACCAATCTTTTGCTTAGTTGCATTTGTCATAAAAATTCTCCCCTTCATATAAAAATATAATAGCATAACTGAATATAAATACATCCCACCCTAATTTATATTCAGTTTTTATAATAATACCAACTTAAAACAGCAATGTCAATATTTTACAAACATTAATTTGCTAACCGTGGACACATGAATATTGCAGCACTATATAAAAAACAAAAGCTGTTTGTACTGAAAAAAAATTCAAAATACAAACAGCTTAATTCATTGTGCTAACAATTCAGATCACAATTTAATAGCGGTCTCAAGCCTCTTTTTCTTTCTTCTTTTTGTCTATAACGGCTTGCTGTACTTCCGCCGGAGCTTCTTCATATCTTTCAAAATAGAATGAATATTCTCCTCGGCTTTGTGTCATTGACCTTAAATCAGTACAATATTTGAATATTTCGGATTCCGGTACTTCAGCAATTATACGCATATTCTTGCCTTCAGGATCCATTTTAAGTATACGGCCTCTTCTTTTGTTTATGTCGCCCATAATATCGCCCATGTATTTTTCAGGTGCTACAACTTCCATGTGAACAATAGGCTCAAGTATTGTAGGCTTTGCTCTTGTAAGACCTTCTTTAAATGCCATTGATGTAGCCATCTTAAATGCCATTTCGCTTGAGTCAACTGGATGGTAAGAACCATCTAAAAGGACTGCTTTAAGTCCTACTACAGGGTATCCAGCAAGAACACCACTTAAAACACATTCCTGTATTCCCTTTTCAACTGCTGGGAAGTACTGTTTAGGAACAGAACCGCCGAATATCTTTTCCTCAAACTCATAAGATTTTGAAAGGTCACCCAAAGGCTCAAATGACATAAGTACATCACCAAACTGTCCATGTCCACCAGACTGTTTTTTATACTTGCCTCTAACTTCAACTTTAGCCTTAATTGTTTCTCTATAAGGAATTATAGGTTCAGAAAGCTCAGCTTCAATTTTATATTTGTTTTTAAGTTTGCTTAAAAGTATGTCAAGATGCTGCTCGCCTATTCCGTAAACAAGTGTCTGTTTAGTTTCTTTGTCAACATCAACTTTAATTGTAGGGTCTTCTTCACGGAGTTTAACAAGAGCAGCTGATATTTTATCCTCGTCGCCTTTTCCCTTAGGCTTAATAGCCATTGCATGAACAGGTGCTGGGAAATCAGCTCCTTCAATTTTAACTGCCTTATCTTTTACTGTAAGTGTATCATTAGTAGATGTATTTGAAAGTTTGGAAAGAGCACCTATATCCCCCGCTTGAATTTCAGGTACTTCTATAAGCTCTTTTCCTTTGCATACATATACATGAGCTATTCTTTCTTCTGTATCCTTTTGTACATTGTAAATAGTCATATCTTTTTTAATAACACCGCTTGCAACTTTAAAAAGATTAAGACGGCCAACATAAGGGTCTGATATTGTTTTAAATACTATTGCGGCAAATGGTTCTGCTGGCTCGCATTTTCTTTCTACTATATCACCTGTTTTAATATCTTCGCACTCAACAGAAGGTCTGCATTCGTTTGAAGGCGGAAGGTATTTAACTATGCAGTTCATAAGAACTTTAATACCATAACCAAGTGTAACAGCGCCACAAAGAACAGGTGCTACTGTTCCAGCTAAAATACCTACATGAAGGCCTTTGTAAATTTCTTCCTCAGTAAGCTCTTCATCATTAAAATATTTTTCAAGAAGTTCGTCATCGCTTTCAGCGGCTGCTTCAACAAGCATATTTCTTAAGCTTTCAACTTCGCCTTCCATCATTTCAGGAACTTCGCTATCTACAAGTATTTTTCCATCTTTGCTGTCCTGAATTATTCTAGCATAACGCTCTATACAATTAATAAATCCTATAAATTTTCCATCATCATCTCTTAAAGGAATTTGGAAAGGAGCTATAGCCTTGCCAAATTTCTTTCTCATTTGGCCAAGTGTTCTATTAAAATCAGCATTGTCATCATCCATCTGATTAACAAGTATCATTCTTGGGAGCTTCATTTCCTCGCAGTAATCCCATGCCTTTTCTGTTCCAACTTCCGGACCTGATTTACCGGAAACAACAATAAGGGCCGCATCTGCTGCTAAAAGAGCGGATTTAACCTCTCCCACAAAATCAAAGTAACCAGGAGTATCAATAAAATTAATCTTAGTATCAAGCCACTCAACTGGTACTACAGATGTTTGTATGGAAACTCCTCTTTTTATCTCCTCAGCGTCGTAATCGCTAACTGTATTTCCTTCGCCAACTTTACCAAATCTCTTAGTAGCTCCGGAATAAAAAAGCGCTGATTCTGTTACAGTTGTTTTGCCGCAGCCGCTGTGGCCCAAAATGACAATGTTTCTTACTTCACCTGTTTGATAAGTTCTCATATTACATCAGCTCCCAAATGAATATATTTTATTAAAAACTGTTAACTTAGTAAGGAAGTTATAACATATAGTAAATATGCAATGCAAACAACCTTAACTATATTATTCTATATATGTAATAAATATCCTTCTTTTTAACACAAAATTATAATATTTTAGTCAAATTATACAACCATATTTTTAATAGAAAATATTTTTATCGGTATTTATTATAAATAATGTAACTTTATGTAATTCAGTGTAATTTTTTACAAGAAAATAAGCGGAACACTTACATGCTCCGCTTTAAATTCTTTAAATAAAATTATTTTTTATCTTACTCTTGGTGTAAAGCCAATTTTTTTCTGAACCTTGCTTAATGTCTTGTCTGCAAGATATGATGCTCTTTCAGTATTATTCTTTATAATTGAATCAATATAGTCCTTGTTGTTTTCAAGCTCATGGAATTTCTTCTGTATAGGCTCAAGTTTAGCAACAACAGCCTCACCAACAGCTTTTTTAAAGTCGCCGTATCCACTAGATGAAAACTCTTTTTCAGCCTGTTCTACTGTATAGCCAGTAACAGCACAGTAAATATTAAGAAGATTGCTAACGCCTGGCTTGTCCTCAGACATTCTAACTTCATTTTCTGAATCTGTAACGGCTTTTTTAAATTTGCTCATTATAACTTCAGGTGGGTCCATAATAGCTATTGTGTTGTTCTTGTTTTCATCTGATTTGGACATCTTCTTTGTAGGGTCCTGAAGTGCCATAACCCTTGCACCTACTTTGCCAATGTAAGCTTCAGGTATTTTAAATACATCACCATAAAGTTTATTAAACCTATTGGCAATTTCTCTTGTAATTTCAAGATGCTGTCTCTGGTCTTCACCAACAGGCACAAGGTCTGTTTGATAAAGAAGAATATCAGATGCCATAAGAACCGGATAAGTAAAAAGACCAGCATTAATATTGTCGCTGTGTTTCTGGCTCTTTTCTTTAAACTGAGTCATTCTTTGAAGCTCGCCCATGTATGTAAAGCAGCTTAAAATCCAAGAAAGCTCCGCATGTTGATGAACATGTGACTGGTAGTACATAATATTAACTTCTGGGTCAAGACCTACAGCTATATATTGCATTAAAAGCTCTCTTGCTGTTTTTCTAAACTTTGCAGGGTCCTGTCTTACTGTAATTGTGTGAAGGTCAGCTATGCAGTAAAGACAGTTATACTCATCCTGAAGTTTAGTCCAGTTGTTAAGAGCACCAAGATAGTTTCCTAATGTAACAAAGCCTGAAGGCTGTATACCGCTGAATATTATTTTTTTATCTTCTGACATATGTCATCTCTCCCTAAAAATTTAGTGTTGCAAAACCAACCAATATTTTATATAGTATACATTGAAACCTTTATTTTTTCAATATAAAGCGTTTCAATTTCTTATTTCATTTTAAAAGGGGATGTGTGTTTTATGAGTTTTATAAATGTTCAAACAATTCCTTCTCCAGAGGAGTTTATATCCGCTATCCCTATGAGCGAGGAGCTTAAAGCGGTAAAAGCCAAAAGAGATGAGGAACTTAAAAATATCTTCGAAGGTAAAGACGATAGATTTGTAGTTATAGTAGGACCTTGTTCCGCCAGTGATGAGGACGCTGTAATTGATTATACATATCGTTTAGCTAAAATTAATGATAAGGTTAAAGATAAACTTTTTATAATTCCAAGAATTTACACAAATAAACCACGTACAACAGGTGACGGATACAAAGGCATGCTTCACCAGCCTGACCCTACAAAAGGCCCTAATATTCTTGCAGGTATTGAGGCTTTAAGAAAAATGCATATCCGTTCAATATCCGAAACACACCTTACAGCAGCTGACGAAATGCTTTATCCAGAAAATTATGCTTTTGTGCACGATATATTAAGCTATATAGCAATCGGTGCGCGTTCTGTTGAAAATCAGCAGCACAGACTTGTTTCAAGTGGTATTGATTTTCCTGTTGGCATGAAAAATCCTACCAGCGGCGATTTATCAGTTATGCTTAACGCAGTTCACGCAGCACAAAGCAGCCATACTTTCCTGTATAGAAACGAGGAGGTTTCAACCCACGGCAACCCTCTTACACATACAATATTAAGGGGTTATGTTAATAAACACGGTCAGAGCCTTCCTAACTATCATTATGAAGACCTTGAGCTTTTGGCTGATATGTACTATAAACGTAATTTAATGAATCCTTTTGTAGTTGTGGATGTAAACCATAACAACTCAGGAAAGATTTACTCAGAGCAGCCAAGAATTGTAAAAGAAGTCCTTCACAGCAGAAGCATGAACTCCACTCTTAACTCTCTTGTTAGAGGTGTAATGATAGAAAGCTTTATAGTTGAAGGCAATCAGAAGCCTGACGGTGGTGTATACGGAAAGTCAATTACTGATGCCTGCATCGGTTGGGACACTACAGAAGACCTTCTTCTTTATATGGCAGACCACGTATAATACAAATAAACTTTTACTAATAATCATAAATTTATAAATTAAACCGCGAATTAATTTGTCTTTGAATTATTCGCGGTTTTTTGTTTAAAAATATAAATTATTTTACGCAAATTCCAATAAAAAATTATTTCTATTATAAAGTAACTTTTTAACTCATATAAAAATTTCACATATACAAAATATAAATATACTAACAAGCTTTAAAATTACACAATTTTTAAATCTAATTGTAAATATTTTATTGCGTTTTTATTAATTTTTTTAATAAACTCTCATTTAGTTTTACATATATACCAATTTATGGTAGAATTATGTTAAATAAAAAAGATTGGAAGTGATTTGACATGAATTTAAGTCAAGAATTGCGAAATAATTTAACTACAGCCGCAGAACTTGCTCAAGTATTTCCTGATATTAAAATCAATAACAGGATTGAAGAAATACTTGAAAAATACCCAATATCAATACCACAGTATTACCTATCTTTAATTGATAAAAATGATTCTAATGACCCCATTCGACGTATGAGTGTACCTTCATTCAGCGAAATGGACTTGGATGGAAGCTTTGATACAAGCGGAGAAAACGACAACACTGTTATAAAAGGCCTTCAGCATAAGTACAGCCAAACGGCCCTTCTTTTATCAACACACTGTTGCGCCATGTATTGCCGATATTGTTTTAGAAAGCGTATGGTTGGAGCAACTACCAATGAAATAGCTATAGATTTAGATAAAATATTTGATTATATTAGAGAACATAAAGAAATATCAAATGTTTTAATTTCGGGCGGAGATTCATTCATGCTTGAAACCGATGTAATTGAAAAATATCTTAAAAATCTTTCAGAAATAGAACATCTTGACTATATACGTTTTGGAACAAAAATACCTGTTGTATTTCCTGAGAGAATTATAAACGACAGCGAATTGCTTGAAATATTAAAAAAATACTGTAGCAAAAAGCAAATTTATATCTCAACCCAGTTTAACCATTCAAACGAAATTACTCCTCAATCAATAAAAGCCATTAAACTTTTACAGCAAGCTGGTCTTATAATTAAAAACCAAACTGTTCTCCTTAAAGACATTAATGATAATCCCGAAGTTTTAGGTGCACTATTAAAAAATCTGACTAAAATAGGTATTGTACCTTATTATATTTTCCAATGCAGACCTGTTTCAGGTGTTAAAAACCAGTTCCAAGTTCCTTTACTTAAAGGATATGAAATTGTTGAGAAAGCTAAAAACATACAGAACGGAAACGGAAAATGTGTGCGCTATGCAATGTCTAACACAAAAGGCAAAGTTGAAATTATAGGCAAAGGTTCACAAGACAATGAAATGATATTTAAATTCCATCAAGCTAAGAATAAAGAAAACCAAGGCCGTATTTTCACTCGTATACTTTCAGAAAAAGACTGCTGGGTTGACGACTAAAATTTGATTTTATTATTAGCTTGTTATTTAAAATAATTATCGCTTAAAACAATCATTGCAGTAACTAGAATTATGAAAACAATTTATATTAAAAATCATAACCACTAGTGAACTAGTGGTTTGCTCAGACCCTATAAGGGTCAGTACTTGCTGACCCCTAAAGGGGTTCTGAGGGTTTGTCATCGCATCACTATTTCAGGCAGCCACTTTAAGT
>CALWEX010000055.1 GCA_944377425.1 uncultured Clostridia bacterium | reverse complement strand
CATAGTTTCAACAACAAGTTTCTTAAACTCAGGTGTATATTTTTTGTTTGCTATTCCTTTTGGCATAAAAAATCACCCCATTTGTTATTTAGTATATCATACTGTCTAACAAATGGGGTGCATTTCAAACCGATGGCTTATTTTATTTATATAAAAAACGGAAACAGCACTTAAATACTGTTTCCGTTTATTTGTGAATAGTTTTAATTTAACAGGGATTCTTTTTATATTTATTATTCTTCGTCTTGGAATTTACCAAACAGGCAGCACCATTCTCTTGGCTGAATAACAGGTGGTGTCCATGTGCCTACAACTATGCCGTCATAAGGGGCAGTTCTTTCATCAATTTTATTGCCGAATATGTCTGTAACATAGCCAAGAACTTCACCTTTTTTAACACGGTCGAATATATATTTTGTAGGATGGTAAATACCACCATGGGTAATGTGAAGGTAATCAACGTCAACATCTATAGTATCTGTTCTGAATTCAGGAACAGGTCCGTCTGTCATCTTTAAATAGTTAAGGAGGTTTTTAATACCGTCATGACACATTTTGTAAATTCTTTCTCTGTCTTTCATGAACATTACATTACCGCCCATTTCAAGGCATATGTACGCAATTTTCTTAACTTCTGAAAGTCCGCGCATTGTAGCTGTACTGCCTTCCTTGCTAGCACCTGGATTGCATCTCCAAAGGTAAGGCGTCATAAAGCAGCGTGCCATATCATAAGTTAAAGAACCAAATACAGTGTCTAACTTAGTATTTGTATAGCAAGCTATAGGCTCAAGATAAAGTGTATTTCCGCCACTGTGGAATGTAACCCAATAATCAGCGTACTCTACAAAAAGCTTAACGTATTTTGCTATTATTGTTGTGCTTATTTTGCCGCTTACATCATCGCCTGGGAATACGCGGTTCATGTCAGCAGCAGTATAGTCTATTGAGCTTGCAACACGTTTGCCTATGTTAAAGCCTTCAAGGTTAAGGTGTGGTATACCAATGTATACGCCTTTGAATTTCTTAGGATCAAGCTCGTTATATACGTTTGCTATAGCTTCGGCACCTTCTACCTCGTCGCCGTGGATACCGCCATCCATAAGCAAAGTAGGACCTTCCTCCTCACCGACAACAATAACGTAAGGGATTTTCATCATTGAGCCATCAGGTTTAAGGCCTATCTCATGAAAACCGCATTTTTTTGTGCCACGATGTTTAATGAGCTCGTTGTAATCAAATGTTTCTAACTGTACCATTAAAAATCACTCCCCATTACATAAATACGCCACTTGCCTTTTAATAATATTTTACAACTTTTAAGTAGATTATATTACAGTCGCTGTATTTTTCTAAATAGAATTTTGTTCATAAAAAATTGTGCATATATACAAATTATAACATGTTTGAACAAATAATAGGAGATAATATTTCATTTTGAAATATTGATGTTTTTTATACGTTAAACCTGAAAAGTATTACGTCTCCATCTTTTACAACATACTCTTTACCTTCTGAGCGTACAAGACCTTGCTCTTTTGCAGCTGTCATTGAGCCAAGTCTGTCAAGGTCGTCAAATGCCACAACTTCGGCACGGATAAAGCCTCTTTCAAAGTCTGTATGGATTTTACCTGCAGCTTGAGGAGCTTTTGTACCGTTTTTAATAGTCCATGCTCTTGTTTCGTCTGGACCTGATGTAAGGTAGCTTATAAGACCAAGGAGCTTGTAGCTGGCTTTAATAAGTCTATCAAGGCCGCTGGAAGATACGCCTAAAGCTGATAAAAATTCTTCTTTTTCATCGTTGTCAAGTTCTGAAATTTCTTCTTCTATTTTAGCACAAAGTACAAATACTTCTGAGCCGTCTTTTGCAGCATACTCACGTACTGCCTGTACGTTTTCGTTTGAAGCTCCATCATCAGCAAGGTCATCTTCAGCTACATTTGCGGCATAGAGCACAGGCTTTGATGTGAGCAGGTCAAGAGTGTCTACAAAAGCAGCGTCGTCTGGGTCGTCAAAAGGAATCATTCTTGCGCATATACCTTTTTCAAGGCCTTCCTGAAGCTTTTTAAGCACATCAAGCTCTTTTTTAAGTGATTTGTTGCCCATAAGGCTTTTTGTAGTTTTTGCAATACGTCTTTCAAGTATTTCAATGTCTGAGAATATAAGCTCAAGATTGATAGTTTCAATATCCCTAACAGGGTCAACGCTTCCGTCTACATGTACAACATTACCGTCCTCAAAACAGCGCACAACATGCACTATAGCGTCAACCTCGCGGATATGGCTTAAAAACTTATTGCCTAAACCTTCGCCTTTGCTTGCGCCTTTTACAAGGCCGGCAATGTCTACAAATTCAATAACAGCCGGTGTTGTTTTTGCTGAGTTATAAAGTGCTGTAAGCCTGTCAAGACGTTTGTCCGGCACAGCAACAACACCTACATTAGGGTCTATTGTGCAGAAAGGGTAGTTTGCTGCCTCAGCCTTTCCAAGTGTCATAGAGTTGAATAATGTTGACTTTCCTACATTTGGAAGTCCTACGATACCTAATTTCATAATGTTCGTCCTTTCGTGAAAATACTAAAAACTATTATACTTTAGTAAATTGCAAACCGCAATAATTTTATTCTTTTTAGTCATAGGGCTTATTTTAATAGATAGTGCATTTTTAAAACTGTAGAAATTTTTGTTTTAACAGCAATAAGTGTAATTAAAACAGCAGACGAAAAAAGCATAATTCCAGCATCTTTTTTTGTTATATACATGCCTTTAGCAGGGGAGTCGTTTATTTCTTTAATTTTTATTCGCTCAACCATTGTTTTTCTCCTTATATAATTTCATTAAGAAATGATGTTCCCGGCAGGCTGTTTTTTATTTCAAGGTATTCTAGAATTGTTTTTCCCAAATCGGCAAATGTGCTTCTTGTGTCTAAGTTTACTCCGCTTTTAGCTTTTTTGCCATAACATAATATAGGCACATATTCCCTTGAATGGTCTGTACTTACTGTTGTAGGGTCACAGCCATGGTCAGCTGTAATAAAAAGCATGTCATCATCATTAAGTGCGTCTAAAATTTCAGGCAGTTTTGAGTCGAAATATTCAAGGCCTTTTTTATATCCGTCTATATCGTTTCTGTGGCCATAAACCATATCAAAATCAACTAAGTTTGTAAATATAAGGCCATTGGAAGGCTTTTTAATATAATCTATTGTTTTTTCTATACCGTCGTTATTGTTTGTAGTGTGGTCAGCTAAAGTTATGCCTTTGTGCTGGAAAATGTCCTCAATTTTTCCTATGGCAATAACATCTTCACCTTTTGATGATATAACATCAAGTATTGTTTCGCCTGTTGGCTCAAGTGAAAAATCACGCCTATTTTTTGTTCTGGTGTAATTTCCGCTTGTGCCTGTAAAAGGCCGTGCTATAACCCTTGCCACAGCGTAAGGACCGGTTAGTATTTTTCTTGCGTTCTGGCATATTTCATAAAGTTTTTCAACAGGAACTATATCTTCGTGGGCGGCTATCTGCATTACACTGTCGGCCGATGTGTATACAATAGGAAAGCCTGTGCGTACATGCTCATCGCCTAATATATTTATAATTTCAGTACCAGAAGCGGCAAGATTTCCTAAAAATCCCATATCGCCGTTTATCTCTTCAAGCTTACGCATTACCTCATAAGGAAAGCCCGTTTTTGTAAATGTAGGGAAAGGGTTTTCTGTTATAATGCCTGCCATTTCCCAGTGGCCTGTTGTGGTGTCTTTGCCGTTAGAAGCTTCTGCCATTTTACCGAAACAGCCGGAAGGAGAGTCAACCTTACCTAAAATTTCTATTTCTTTGCCGTCTATGTTGCCAAGGCCAAGATTACAGAGATTTTTTAAATCCATTTCAGGACGGGCTTTTTTTATATTAACAAGTGTGTTGCTGCCTTCATCACCATATTTTGCAGCATCAGGCATTTCGCCTATGCCCACACTGTCAAGAACTATTATAATTGCTCTTTTCATATACATCGCTCCTTTGTTTACTCTATTATGTCCAGTATAAGCTTTGGTATTTCCGGTTTATTGTTTGAAAGCTCAAAAGAGCTGTTAAACATATCGGCGGCATTTTTAAGTCGTGTTTCGTCTTTGGAATAAATAGTTGCTACAACATCGCCTTTTTTCAGGTAATCGCCTATTCGGCAGTTAAGTTTAATGCCAGCGCCTAAATCTATGTTGTCTGTTTTCTGCTTTCTTCCAGCGCCAGTTTCTACAGAAGTAAGGCCTATTTTATGTGTGTTAAATGAGCTTAAATAGCCGTCTTTAGAGGATAAAATATCCAAACTGTATTTAGAAAGAGGCATAAGCGAATAATCATTTATTATATCTGGATTTCCGCCTTGATTAATAAGCAGTTCTTTGAATTTATTAAGTGCTTTGCCGCTGTCAATGGCTTCTTCTATCATTTTTGCGCCGGATTCTATATCCTTTGCTTTGCCTGCACACATAAGCATTGCACCGCCTAAAATAGAAGATGTGTATCTTAAATCGCCTTTTATTTTGCCCTTAAGCACGTCTATGGCTTCGTATACTTCAAGGCTGTTGCCTATATAATTTCCTAAAGGCTGGCTCATAGAAGAAATTACAGCAATACATTTTTTGTTGAATTTTTTTCCTATTTGTATTAAATCATCAGCAAGTGTACGGGCAGATGGTAAATCTTTCATAAAAGCACCGCTTCCGCATTTTACATCAAAAACTATGGCGTCACTTCCAGTTGCTAATTTTTTGGACATTATACTGCTTACAATAAGTGCTGTGCTTTCAACTGTGCCAGTTACATCTCGCAGGGAATAAAATATTTTATCCGCAAGGGCAATGCTTTCACTTTGACCCATTAATACAATACCGCTTTTTTTAGCTAATTCTTTGGCTTTTTCCATAGAAATTTCAGTTGAAAAGCCTGGTATTGCTGAAAGCTTGTCTATTGTGCCGCCGGAAAAACCAAGGCCGCGGCCGCTCATTTTAATTACAGGCACTCCTAAAGAAGCAACAGCAGGAGCAAGTATCAGTGTTGTGGTATCTCCAACACCGCCGGTAGAGTGCTTATCGGTTTTAATTCCAGGAATATCAGAAAAATCAAGTATTTTGCCGCTTTGGAGCATGGCTTTTGTAATATAAAAAGTTTCTTCGTCGTTAAGGCCGTTTATAAAAGACGCCATTAAAAATGCTGATAGCTGATAATCAGGTATAGAGCCGTCTACAGCACCTGTTATTATATATTCTATTTCGTCTTGAGTTAAAGTGTATTTATCTCTTTTTTTAGTAATAATATCAACAGTATTCATAAATTTGCGCCTCCTTTAATATATAGTATACAGCTTATACTAAAATTTGAAAACAAAAAACGGAGGCGGTAAAATGCTTTTATTTAAAACAATAAAGCTACCTATTCATATTAAGAGGAAAAACAGGACAGGCCGTAATAACTACACAAGAAAAAAATACACATACAGCCGCAGACAAAAAGGCATTACAATAAATAAAAAGACTTTTTTAGTTTTAGGCGCTATTATAATTTTATACGGAGTTAAAAACCATATATCTTTTAATGAAAATAACAATAACTATCAGGAATATAACGGAGCAAGCGTTTTTTCAGTAGAAAGTGGGGCTTATATTGAAAACGGGCTTCTTGACACAAATAATTTGATTAATAATTTTCAAAAAGTAGCATTTAAAAAAGACGGCACGCCTGAAATACTTATATTACATACCCACACAAGTGAAAGCTACTCCGACGGCAATGGAGGCACAAGCGGAACAGTTAAAGAGGCAGGGGATAAACTGGCGGAGATTATATCCGAAAACTATGGTGTGGGAGTAGTCCACGATATTTCGGTATATGATAATGTAGATGGAACAGTTACAACAGACGGAAGCTATGAAAGAAGCGGAGAAGGTATTCAAAAGCTTTTAAACAAATATCCGGATATTAAAGTTATTATTGATATACACCGTGACAGTGCCGGAAGCAATGGAAAAGATACTGTAAATTATAATGGAAATGAAGCGTCAAGGCTTATGCTTGTAAACGGGGTATGTGCTCTTAATGAAAACGGACAAAAAGGTGACGCTGGCGTTGAAAATCCGTATATAACCCAAAATTTAGCCTACAGCTATGCACTTAAAAACTCAATGGATGTATTGGCGCCATCAGTTATGAAAAACATATATATTAAACCTTACAGATACAGCTTAAACAACATGCCTTGTTCTTTTCTTTTGGAATTAGGTAATGAGCAGAACACATTACAGGAAGCGGAAAACTCACTTGATGTTTTTGCGGCGGCACTTTTTAACAGCCTTGAAGAAAACTGATATTTTTGTTATAATCATTCAGATATAGTACAATAAGAACGGCTTATGCCTTAATTTACATTTATAAGTTTGGAGGAAAGTACATGTCTTTATCAAGACAGGAGAAAATACGAAATTTTTGTATAGTGGCGCATATTGACCATGGCAAAAGTACACTGGCGGACAGGCTGATACAAAAAACCGGCCTTCTTACAGAAAGAGAAATGCAGGAACAGATACTTGACAACATGGATATTGAGAGGGAAAGAGGAATAACAATAAAATCACAGGCTGTAAGGCTTGTGCATAAATCTTCCAACGGCGAGGAATATATATTTAATCTTATAGATACCCCAGGCCATGTTGACTTTAATTACGAGGTTTCACGCTCCCTTGCGGCTTGCGAAGGCGCAATACTTATAGTAGATGCGGCACAGGGTGTTGAGGCGCAGACATTGGCTAATGTATATTTGGCTATAGATAATAACCTTGAAATTTTGCCTGTAATTAATAAAATAGACCTTCCAAGTGCTAACCCGGAAATGGCTATTAAAGAAATAGAAGACATTATAGGCATACCGGCAGAGGATGCGCCAAGAATTTCTGCCAAAAATGGTGTTAATATAGAAGAAGTTCTTGAAAGAGTAGTAACAGATATACCAGCACCTAGGGGTGATGAAAACGCACCTTTAAAAGCTCTTATATTCGATTCTGTTTATGACCCATACAAAGGCGTTATAGTTATAATGCGTGTTTTTGACGGAACAGTTAAAAAGGGTACAAAAGTGCGTATGATGGCTACAGGTAAGGAATTTGAAATAGTAGAGGTTGGATATTTTAATCCGGGTAAGCTTGTGCCTTGTGCTGAGCTTAAAGCCGGAGATGTTGGCTACCTTACAGCAAGTATTAAAAATGTGGCAGATACACGCGTAGGTGATACTGTTACCGAGGCCAACAACCCTACACCGGAGCCTTTCCCTGGATATAAAAAAGCTAACCCAATGGTTTACTGTGGTATTTTCCCAGCAGACGGCGCAAAATATCCAGAGCTTAAAGACGCTCTTGAAAAGCTTCAGCTTAACGACGCGTCACTGTTTTTCGAGCCGGAAACATCAGTTGCTTTGGGCTTTGGTTTCAGATGCGGCTTTTTGGGACTTCTGCATTTGGAAATTATACAGGAAAGACTTGAAAGAGAGTTTAACCTTGACTTAGTAACAACAGCACCAAGTGTTATATATAAAATTTATCTTACAGACGGAACTGTAATGGAAATAAGCAATCCAAGCAATATGCCTGACCCTGCAAGGATACTTAAAATGGAGGAGCCTGTTGTTAAAGCCGAAATTATACTGCCTAAAGATTATATAGGGGCTATAATGGAGCTTTGCCAGCAGAGGCGTGGTGTTTACGAAAGTATGGAATACCTTGACGACACAAGGGCTATGCTTATTTACCATATACCTCTTAACGAAATTATATATGACTTTTTTGATGTGCTTAAATCAAGGAGCCGCGGTTATGCGTCATTTGATTACAGCCTTGAAGGCTATCAGGAATCTGAGCTTGTTAAACTTGATATACTTGTAAACAGAGAGCTAGTAGACGCACTTTCATTTATTGTGTTTAAAGGCTCAGCTGTTGAAAGAGGTCGCAAGATTTGTGAAAAGCTTAAAACAGAAATACCAAGACATCTTTTTGAAATTCCTATTCAGGCAAGTATAGGAAGCAAAATAGTAGCCAGAACAACAGTAGGAGCTATGCGTAAAGACGTTTTGGCAAAATGCTACGGCGGAGATATTTCAAGAAAGAGAAAGCTTCTTGAAAAACAAAAAGAAGGTAAAAAACGTATGCGTCAGGTGGGCAGTGTAGAAGTGCCGCAAGAGGCGTTTATGAGTGTTCTTAGGTTAGAAGAAGATAACTAATTTTGTATTTAATTAAAAGAGGCTGATAAATTATGAAGAAAAAAAATATAGTATTATCACTAACAGTTATGTTATGTATATTATTGTCTGCCTGCGGAGAAAAAACAGACAGCAGTGCTGCAACAAGTGCTAATACAGATAAAAGTATCGCTATTGAGGAGGTCACAGAAGAAGATACATCAGAAGAAATATCTGAATATCCTTCTGAAGAGGCAGAGCCTGTTGAGTTTGAAAGTGATAAGGGATACAGTATTATGTACAACCCAGATGTAATTACATTAGATGATACTGGTGAGGGAGATTTATTCTCCTATAATACCGATGAAAAACTTGATGCACCGGTATATATATCTGTTATACGTTATGATGATATGGATTCTCAGGCTTTAACAGATGGGCTTATTTTACAGTCCGGTATAGATGGATTGAAGGCTGAAAACACTTATTTTGGTGCAGATAGCATTGAAACACAATGTATATATATTGAAAATGATGTTGACGGTATTACACAGATGCAAATATTTTATGTAATACCTCTATCAGAAGGGTCTATGCTTATTGAGATAGGCGGATATATTGGAGCACCGACTAATGTAGATACAGCAATTAATGAGATGCTTGGTACATTCAGTTTAAAATAAATAATTCAATTTATTAAGTTGGTATTACTGTTTTAATAAACTGACAAATTAAAAGTTATTATCAATATGCGGCATATTTTTAATGCCTTATGCAGATTAGAAGAGTAAATAAAATTCAAAAGTTTAAAAAACAAGGGGTTAATTATTTTTTAAGATATAAGGAATTTTAATATTCTTGTTTTCGCAAAGAATTTATAGAAAAATATTTGCATTTATATTAAAAATTAGCTTGTGTTTGGCAAATTTAATTTCCAAAATACAAATGACGTAACAAAGGGAGTAAAATAATATGGCATTCATATCTTTGGTAGTTTTGTTAGTTTTTATATTAGCTGCAATTTCTGCCATGGTTTTGGTGTTTGCTGGGACTTTTGTTTTACAGGGATTTCTAAGCAATATGAAAAATCCATGGGTCGGGTTGATTTTACCCGGGATTTCATTTTGTGTTATTTTATGTTTAAGTATTTTAATCCATGATTTACCTACAGCTTTGGCTTTAATGAGCAGAGGAAATATTTGTACAGCCATTTATTTAATTATTTATTTCTTTTTTCGCAGAAGAAAGAAAAAATTGTATTTAGCTTCTCAAATGAAGAATGAGAAATTATAAAAAAGGCATATCATCGCAAATACTGTGATGATATGTTTTTTTAGTTGTAAAATGTTTTAAGGGAGATACTTATCTTTCATAATATATAAGGCATAATAATTTGTAAATGAAAATTTGGATATAAAATAAAAATTATCATACATAGCAGAATTTTTAAAATCCTTATGCTGATTATGAAAAAATAAAAAAACAGCATAATTTATAAAAAATACTGAACAAAAGATATATCTTGATGGTATAAATATAAATAATCTATTTTGCTTTAATGTGTTTTAAATAAATTATACAGCAAAAAACAATGCAAAGTTTCTTTATGTTAATTGTTTTGTAAATGGAACTGTTATTGGTTATGAGCATAGTAATCGGAATTATGTTAGATAAATTTTTATAGTTATGTTATAATTTAATTTAGTTAATTTATTATGGACTATGTTACATATATAGAAAATATTTTAATTTAACCAATTAAATAAAACCTCTATTTAGAATTGTGGTAATAAGTTTATTATTGAAACTTATTATCGTTTTTTTGTAAAAAATAAGTTGTTAGTATAAAAATAGCAAGGTGATATATATATGGCAGTATACAATATAATTGGGATTTGCCTGGTTTTTTTGGTACATTCATTATGGTGCTTTAACTTATACAACAATAAGTTTAACAAACTCTTATCTGAGTGCATTTATTTATCTATTGCTGTATTGTCTGCACTCTTTTGCATTTGTTTTTGTATTATTGATGGTGGTAATGTATATCAGAAGATTAAAATTCTATTTTCAATAGCATTTATAATTGTCAGCACAAGTTTTTTTCTGCTCTCAAAGGGATATTTTTTTAAAAAAGTATTTTTATATATTACATATGCTACTTTTTTCTGTGTTATATATAGTCTGTCTTACTTGATTGTAGGACGTTTCTTTTCTTCTGATGAGGAGTCTTATTATTTAATGGGAATTGCTATACGAACACTTTTGCATATTTGTGCATTGATTCCTTATATTTGTTGGGTGAAAGATAAGATTTTAAAAGTCCGTGTTTATGATAAAAAACAGTGGATTCCATTATGTGCTGTCAGTGTTTTGCTTTTTTGTTTGCAAAGTGTATGGATGACTGTTGGAAAAAGCGTGTGGAACTATCATTCTTACGACATTGTCATTTTTTTGCTGCTTTTAATTGTAACTGTTGGTTTGTATGTGGTTATGATTTACACAATAAACTATATGAATAAATGCGCAGAAAACAATCAGGTTAAAATGCACAGCCAGTTTTTACTTGACCAAATTAAAAATTATGAGCGTTCTGAGGAGAAAAACAGCCAGTTTCGCCACGATGTAAGACATCATATGCTGCATTTGGCTAGCCTTATTGATTCAAATAATCTAAATGCAGCATTAGATTATATCGAGGAGTATGATAAGGCGGTTTTGAGCCTGTCTAAAAAAAGATATTGCCAAAATCCTGTTATTAACAATATTATTTCGTCTTATGCCACACGATTTCAGGAGAAAAACATTCCCTTTTCTGTCAAATGTCCAATAAAAGATGATTTACAAATGAAAGACATTGACATAGTTTCTATGCTTGGTAATATACTGGAAAATGCTTTGCATGCCAGCGAAAAGTCTATAAATGAAAATAAAACAGTTGGACTTTATTTTGCAGCAAATAACAATCAATTTGTGATTGTATGTGAAAATACTTGTGATGAAGATTTGGAATTAGTTGACGGTATTCCAAAAAACAAGGGTATTGGCATATTAAGTATATTAAATGTATGTGAAATATATAATGGACATGTAAGTTATAAAATTGAAAACGGAATCTGTTCTGTTTGCATTGTTCTGCCTTTACAGTAAGCTAAACATATATGCAACTATTTATTAAGAATTATATGAATAAGAAGGCAGGCTTTATTATTAAATGTATATCACAGTTAAAGCAGTAAAAGTATTTCTGTTATTGACATGCAAATATAAATAAAGGCATAAAATTCATTTTGCATCAGAAAATTTAAACTGTTTATTATAACTTATGAGCGCTTTTAATTAGACTACTATTCACAAAATTATTCTAGTTTTGTGTTTGCTTTATTGAACCATATTTATAAATGTTAGTTTTATATTATATAAAATTTTGGTTTTTACTCTGTTTTTATTTGCAAAAACCCTGGCAGATAATAATATTTTTAATGCTGATATATAATTTTTGTTTAGCATCTGTTTTGTAAGAGTATTGTTCTTTCTTATTGAATGGGGTATAATATTTTGCAAAAATGTTATGCGTTATTTAAACAAAAAGGTTATCTGATTTTGAGTTTAATTGCTGTTTGAAATAAAAAACAAAAAATACAAGATAAGAATTATCTTGCAGTTTTTATTTGGTTCAGGGGAAATGTTGTGATTTCGATAGCACTTATGATGATAGCATTAATTAAAGAGAAAATTTGAAGTCAATGCTTTTTTACATTAAGAACAACGAATTGGAATGGAATTTTAGAATTGTTACAAATGAATCAGGATAAGCTCTTCTTTATGATTTAGAAGAAGAAAAAGATTATTTTGATTTAATTTTTCTTTATATTTATATTAATGGAATTGATAGTATGCAAACAGCAAAAAATAAGAAAAAGCACAAAGATGTTCTGTTAGTTTTTAACAGGTTGGGCGAATTTTGCTATGGAAAGCTATGATTTTAATACTACATGATATCTGCTAAATCAGTTTTCTAAAAAAAGACTCAAGTTAATATTAAATAATATGTTCTCTAGCCGAATGAGAAAAAGAATTTGTATTAAATCTCAAAGCTAAAAAGTATTTATATCTTGACGAAATTATGTATATAGAAAGTAATGGACATAATTTGTATATCCATACTTCAGATAATAATATTTTCCCATTCAGAGAAAAGTTGGACTGCTTTTAAGCCGTGTTATATGGGGATTTTAAAATGTCATCAAAGCTTTATTGTAAATATGGATTATATTGCCAATGTAAAAGAAGATTTTATTTTAATTGATGGGGCCAAAATACCTATTCATGTTCGTCAACACAAGCTAATTACTGAAACCTATTATCATTTTTTTGTTAAAAATAGATCTTAAGTTTTTATGCCAAAAAAAAGAGGGGGGGTATGAGTGACGACATACAATATGATTGGGCTTTGTCTGATTTTTTTAGGACATTCTTTATGGTGTCTTAACTTATATGACAATAAATTGAACAAACGCTTATCTGAATGTATTTATTTAGTTATTGCTGTACTGTCTGCGCTCTGTTGCATTTGTTTTTGCTTTGTATATGACGGTGATACAGCTCAGAAGATTAAGATTCTCTTTTTTATAGCGTTTGTGGTTGTCAGCGCCAGTTTTTTTCTGCTGTCAAAGGGATACTTTTTTAAAAAGCTGTTTTTAATTTTTACATACTATATTTTTTTCTGCATTGCACATAATCTGGCTTATTTGATTGCGTCTTGTTTTAGTTCTCCAATAGAGACGCCTTACTATTTGATAGGAATCTGCTTAAGGACGTTTTTTCATATTGGAGCACTTATTCCATATGCATTTTTGGTAAAAAATAATATTTTAAAAATCCGTGTTTATGATAAAAATCAGTGGATTCCGTTATGTACTGTCAGTACATTGTTTTTTTGCCTTCACAGTGTATGGCTGGCTGTTGGAACAAACGTGTGGAGCTATCATGATTATGACATTGTTATTTTTTTGCTGCTGTTAGTTGTAACTGTTGGTTTATATGTGATTATGATTTACACCATCATATTTATGAACAAATGTGCGGAAAACAATGAGGTAAAAATGCACAGTAAGTTTTTGCTTGACCAAATTAAAAATTATGAGCGTTCTGAGGAGAAAAACAGTCAGTTTCGCCACGATGTAAGACATCATATGATGCATTTAGCAAACCTTATTGATGAAAAAAATCCAAAAGCGGCGTTAGATTATATTGAGGAGTATGATAAAGCAGTTTTAAGTTTATCTCAAAAAAGATATTGTACAAATGCTGTTATCAACAATATTATTTCGTCTTATGCAACACGGTTTCAGGAAAAAAACATTGCTTTTTCTGTAAAATGTCCAATAAAAGATGATTTAAAAATGAAAGACATTGACATAGTTTCAATGCTTGGTAATATACTGGAAAATGCTTTGAATGCCAGTGAAAAGTCTGCCAATGAAAATAAAATGGTGGCACTATATTTTGCAATAAATTGCAATCGTTTTATGATTGTTTGCGAAAATACTAGCGATGAAAATTTGGAATTAGTTGATGGTATTCCAAAAAATAAGGGAATTGGCATATTAAGCATACTAAATGTATGTGAAATCTACCATGGGTATGTAAATTATAGGTTTGAAAACGGGCTTTGTTCTGTTTGTGTTGTTCTGCCTTTGTTTTAAAAAGCCAATTTCATATTAGCAATCGTTTAATATATATAATTTTCCAAAAAAAGGGTGGTAATATTTTACCACTCTTTTTCTTTGGGAAATTTTGGAATTATTATTTGTGTAGTTTCAAAAAAGCAACAAATGTTAGTAACTGTAGGAAGTAAGTATAGTTCATAAAATTTTTGATGAAATGAATTATTGTTTGGATTTGGCATTATGTATGGTTAGTTCAGTCTATTTTTCTATTGATAAAAATGTACTTAAAACGGAGGATTTTGACAAATTAAAAAACTTTTTTATTTTTTGATATAAAATATATAAAAAAGTAATTTTTCAGAAATAAATAAGGAGGAATTTGCGTGAAAAGAAGTTGCTGAGTGCAACGTTGATTTTTATCATAAATATGCCACTGCTCTCTGTAAGAGGTTTGGCAGATGTGGTGTTATATGCCAGTAAATTTATACAAGAGGATTGTAGCAGAGAACTAGTGCAAAACCAAGAAAAGAAAGAACTGTGTATTATAGATTTCTAAAAGGAATAGATTTGAAATATAAATAAAAAATACCACAGTTGCTTATAAAATATAAATTACCTCTTTTCAGTTTCCAACACCTTACTGAAAGATACGACATCTTGGTTAATAGAATAAAAATTACATAGAAAATCCTACTAATAAGGGGGGATATGCCATTTCTGAATTTATACTTAATTTAAATAATGCTAATTTGACTAAGCTATTATGCAGCGGACTAAAACAGTATCACAAAAAGACAGAATATAGACATTTACTATAAAAAACATATATATAAGGTTCTGTAAAATGGTGTTCCATAACGCTCATTTGATATTAATGATACGAATATACTGGATTACGATTAGTCAAATTGGGGTTTTGGATTTTATAAAGACCTTAAATGGAATTTCAAAAAAATATATTTTTTTTTATATGGGTAATTTTTACTCAAAAATTTAAAATGCTCTGGAGTTTTTCTACTGTGAAAAATGCAGTAAGAGCATAGATAAATATAACATTATTTATATTTACAGTAAATAGAAATAGGTTTCTGTTTTTATATTATATCTGCTTTATTCCTAACTGAAAAAATGCAAGATAATGTACTTAATAAGATTGATTACCGAAGAGAGGAAAATATATGTATCGTTTTTGGGAACATTATGAAAAAATGGATGAAATGGTATATGTTTCGGACATAGAATCTTATGAAATCGTTTATATGAATGCACATCTGCGTCATTCATTAGGGTTTGAAAGTCATGCAGACTATAAAGGGAAAAAATGTTATAAGGTGCTACAAGGTTTTAATGAGCCATGCTCCTTCTGCACAAACCAATCTTTGAAAGAAAATGAATTTATATCTTGGAAACACGCCAACCCTATTTTAAATAAACGATTTTTGATTAAAGACAGTTTAGTAAAATGTGAGGGTAGAGATTTAAGGATTGAGGTTGCTATTGACATTGATTCTGAAGTAGTAAATACTGCACCATATTATTATGCTCGTAATGAAACTATTTTAAATGAATGTCTGCATCAGGTTTTTTCTACCAATAACCCAACAGAAGCAATAGAAAAATTGCTGGAATATATTGGTAAAACATTTCTTTGTGACAGAGCTTATATTTTTGAAATACATGATGGGGATAAGACAAGTAATACTTATGAATGGTGTGCAGAAGGTGTAACGCCGCAAAAGCAGATTCTTAAAAATGAACCTTTGGAATCTATCGGCTGGTGGATTAAGGAGTTTGAGGAAAATAATATTGTTGTTATAAATGATTTGGAGGAAATTAGAACAAAGTACCCAGCAGCCTACGCAACACTAAAGCCGCAGGATATTTCAACCCTTGCTGTTGGCTCTATAGTGGTAGAAGACAAGATTGTAGGTTTTATTGGTGTTGATAATCCAGACCCTAACATGATGTCAATGATTATGTCTTTAATTAAAGTCATTGGATATTTTACTTCTTCTCTTTTAAAAAGAAGGGATTTGCTGAAGCTTTTGAATAAACTTAGCTATTATGACCAGTTGACAGG
The DNA here is from genome assembly GCA_944377425.1 of uncultured Clostridia bacterium. Taxonomy (GTDB): domain Bacteria; phylum Bacillota; class Clostridia; order Lachnospirales; family Anaerotignaceae; genus Neoanaerotignum_A. The sequence goes on along the minus strand of CALWEX010000055.1, from coordinate 81,433 downwards.
TGCTTTGAATAGAAATGCTATTGCCAGATTCAGTAAGAATTTTAATGAGGACTCTTTAGGTGTAATTTTCTGCGACATTACAGGCTTAAAACGGGTCAACGATTCTTTAGGACATGCGGCAGGTGATAAGCTGATTTGTGATTGTTACAGTCTTATTTGTTCTACACTTGAAACTGATATGATTTACAGAATGGGCGGAGATGAATTTATTGTTCTTTATCCAGAATGTGAAAAAGAGGAGTTTAATAAAAAGTTTGTCAAACTTCAAGATGCTGTAAATCAAAGTCAAAACCATATTGCTGTTGGTAAAGCATGGAGCGATACAAAACCCATTAGTGTGGAAAAACTGATTTCTCAGGCAGATCAACAAATGTATTTGGATAAGAATTGCTACTATAAAAAATACCCTAAACTTACGTCTGATAAATTTGAAAAAAAATCCAAAACCGATTTGGTAGAGCTTCAATCCCAAACTGAGTTTAATAAATTCTTCAAAACAGCATACTTTGACGCTGAAGCGCTATTTAAATCAATTTCTCAGGAAAATTCTTCAAGTTATTTTTATTTTGGTGATATGCAAAAGGATATTTTCTATATATCAGACAACTTGAAAGAAGATTTTGGTTTTGCCAGCAATGTTGTTTCAGGCTTGCTGGAACATTGGGCAAAAAGAATCAGTACACCAGAGTTTCAGGAATTATTTTGGCAGGACTTATCCAATATGATTAAAGAAAAAAGGACAGTTCATGACCTTAGATATCAGATGAAAAACATATACGACAAAAAGATTTGGATTCGATGTTACGGTATTTTAAAATGGAATGAAGATAAAACGAAACCATTGTTTTTTTCTGGACGTGTAACACATCAAGATGAGTTTTTTGTAATTGATCCAGTGACAAACTTTCCGCGTGAACATACAGCATACATACGCCTAAAAGAATACGCGCAAAACGAGGAAAAACAGCTGCTTATTGGCTTTACATTCAGTAATATTGCAGAAATAAACGGTACTAGGGGCAGAAACTATGTGGATAAACTAATAAAAAATATTGCAGAAGAATTGATGGAAAAGCTTTCTTGGAAAATGGATTTTTATCGTTTAGAAGGAATGCGGTGTATGGCCATTGTAGATACAAGCAGGATAGCGGATAGTACAGAAAACCTAATCCAAGAAATGAAAAAAATTATAGAAGATTGTTATCATCGCTATGGAATAGACCTTCCTCACTGTTGTGCTTTTGGTGTGATGGAGTATCCTTGTGAATCCTTAACACCTGAAGACGTGGTGGAGAATATAGTTTCTTTGCTTCGAGTTGCAAAACAGAATATGGGAGAACTTTTTATTGATTACTATGCCCAAAATATCTGTCAGATTAAACAAATGTCAGAAATTTCATTGACACTTATGAAAGACATTTTAAACGGAATGAAAAATTTCAGAATTGTAGTTCAGCCTGTTGTTTCTGCAAAAGATGGCTCTATTGTCGGCGGCGAAATTTTGCTTTGATGGAAGTGTAATGGAAAAGATATACCACCATCAGTATTTATTCCAATTGCAGAAAAAGAAAATTTAATTAACATTGTGGGTAAATGGGTATTTGAAGAGGCGGTTTGCACCTGCTCGCGCACTGCGTTTTATGCTCCAAAGTTTTATCTTACATTCAATGTAAGTTTGCAACAGCTTTATGATGATACTTTTTTGGATTTTATGGAAAAAACATTAAAAAAATATCAAATTGATGGCTCTAATTTGATTGCTGAATTGACAGAGAATTTTATGGATGAACAGAAGGAAAAATTAGAACATTTTATAGAGTCATGCCATAAAATGAATATTAAGATTGCTTTAGATGATTTTGGCAGTGGATATTCATCTTTTAGAATGCTTTTACAATATTCGTTCAATCTGATTAAACTGGACAAATCATTGTTGACAGAAATGTCCGTATCAGAGGAAAAAAAGAATTTTATTTCAAGTATTGTTTATGCCTGCCATAAATTTGGTAAAAAGGTTTGTATGGAAGGCGTTGAAACACAACTACAAAACGAAATCATTAAAGAGGCTGGCTGTGATGTCATTCAAGGATATTACTATTTCAAACCAATGGAATTGCTTAGCTTATATAAATTGATTAGTGATATTTCGTGATTGTATTTTTAGCAAGGAGGTAGTTAATGTCAGAAAATAATATAAACCAAATTTCGTGTGAAAGATCTACAGAGGTTTATTCTGTGTTGATCCGTTTTTTTGATGCTTATTTTAAGCAGAGAAGCGTGAAAGCAACATTAGAGCTTATTTCTGACACAGTTTTCAGTATTGGGACCGGAGAAAATGAAGTTGCTATAGGAAAAGAGGAATTTAAAAAGCTTCTTAATGAAGAAATACATCAAATCCCCAACCCGATTATTTATGAAATAGATGATTTTTTCCAACGCACCAGGGGAGAAAATGGTTGGGATTGTTACTGTAAATTAAGAGTGAATGTTACCACATATGATGGAATTCAGGTTTTATATAGTATGCGCTTAACAGTGGGAATGCATATTGAAAATGACAAATATATTATTGATATTCTCCACGCATCTGAAGCCAGCCAAAAACAAGAAGATGGGGAGTATTTTCCTATGAAATTTATTTCTCAAGGCCTGAACCAAATTAATAAACAAACCGGTCAGGAATTGATGAATATTATGACTCAGTTAATGCCAGGAGGGATTGTTGGCGGTTATATGGAAGAAGGGTTTCCGCTTTTTGTGGCAAATGAAAAAATGCTTTCTATGATGGGCTATGACTCTTATGAGGAATTCGATAAAAATATTAATGGCATGGTTATAAACAGTATACATGAAGATGATCAGGCAAAAGTAAATATGTTATTGGATACCCTCACAGAAATTGGCGATCAATATGAGATAGAATATCGCATACAGAAAAAAGATGGAAATTATTTTTGGGTTCACGATATTGGAAGGCTGACTGTAGATGCCAATGATAGAGCCGCTATTATTAGTATCCTTGTTGATATTTCCAGCCAAGTTACAGCAAAGAAGATTTTGGAAAAACAAGCTTTAACAGATGCTCTTACTGGAATTTTGAACAGAAAAGCAGGTATGGAGCAGGTTGAACTGCGCCTAAAAAAATGTCAGAACTGCATGTTTTTTATAATCGATATTGATAATTTTAAAAATATCAATGACATTTATGGGCATCAGCAAGGCGATGTTGTGTTGCAATATGTGGCACAGCTGATGAAAAAGTTTTTCTACAAATCGGTAGAAGTTGTATATCGTTTAGGCGGAGATGAGTTTGTGATTTTTATTTCTGATTGTGATGGTATTCTTGCTGTCGAAAAAAATGTTCAAGCTATTATTGATTCCTATTATTTTATGGTTCAAGCAGAATACCCATTGGCACATTCAACACTTTCCGTCGGTGGTATTTATACGGAAAAAGAGTATACATTGGCTGAAATTTATAAAGAAGCTGATGGGGTTTTGTATACTATTAAGAAAAATGAAAAGGGTCGATTAAAACTAAATGTTGTTTGAAACGTGGCTTGTTTCAAAGCAGAATAAATGAAGAGGGATAGGAATGAGAAAGATACGCAGCCATCAATCAGGTTTTACATTAGTCGAAATGCTGGTTACGGTTATTATCATAGTAATATTGCTGTCTGTATCTGTTATTTGTATTAATAAATACAGAAAACAACTGAAAATTACAGAATTGGACAATGCTGCAAAACAAATATACATTGCAGCTCAAAATAGAGCTATTTTACTTAAAGGTAGCCAGTGTTTAGAACAGTATGTAATTAAATCTGATAATAGTAATAAAATGGAATTTGTTGAGGTTATACCTAATTCCGAAGGAAGTATTCAAATAACAGCGTATTTCATTCACTGTTCTGATGAGAATATTGAAGAACTTCTGCCAAAAGAAACTATAGAACCTCTTTTATGGGAAGGAGATTTTTATATTGTTTATGAGCCGGAAAGCGGCAGTATAATGGATACTTTTTATGCTGAAAAAGATTTGCCCGTAGATGGTAATTTTCGAAATTTTTATGACAAGTGGAGAGCTGAAGAAAAGGTAAAACGTATGGAAAATTCCCCTATGATTGGTTATTATGGCGGAGAATCGGCTGAAAGTGGAAGCACAATTTCTTTGCGTACTCCAGTTATAAATATTTATAACGAAGATACCTTGAGAGCAGAAGTAACCTATTGGATTCCGAGACTGTTGTATACAATGGGTCAAGAGGAACAAGTGACTATTCAAATAAAACTTAATTATCAAGGTAATGAAATTATTCTGGATGAATCCAATGCACAAAAAAATGATAAACAGGAAGGAATATCCTATTATACCTTTACGTCCACTTGGCTTTTAGATTCTTTGGAAGAGGGCAAACAATTTAAAGACCTTTTTTCAGATGAAAATATTATGTTAGGTGATAATTTTACAATAGAGGCTGCAGTGGGATATACAGGAGAACTTAAGGTAAACGGTGCACAAAAAACTGCACAGGACAATAGCCTGTTTGCAAAAAGTTCTACTACAAATACAGCAGATATAGAATATTTGCGGCATCTTCAAAATTTGGATACGTATTTTTCTCATGTATCATCGGATAAAACTAATGCATTGCAAAATAAAGATATTCAAGCTGCATCAGAATATGAATTTCAGCCTATTAATAATGAATTTTTACTAAGCTATGATGGGCAGAACTATAAAATATCTGGTTTAACATCAAAATTGGCAACAGACAGGCCTTCTGGAGTGTTCAGCCAGTTATATGGCAGTTCAGAAGAAAATATAGAATTGAAAAATATACAGCTGGTTAATACTACCATGAAAAATGCTTCTTACCCAGCTGCGGCTCTGCTTGGGGAAGGAGAGTTTGTAAAAATTACAAATTGCCAGGTTTATTGGGAAAATACATCAGAGCATACCACAAATTTGAGAGAAATTTTGGGTGATAGTGAAAAAGGTTTTCAATATAAAATCAAATCCGGAGCACAGGCAGGTGGTCTGGCAGGCCGGTTATCAAATTCGGAAGTGACAAACAGTTTTGCAGCTACACTTATAGAAGGCAGTACACTTTCCATTGGTGGCCTTGTGGGTGAGGCAGAACATACCAGCATAAATCAGTCCTATGCAGCTTCTTATTTAAAAGGAAAATCTGCTTCTGGTCTTATTGGCAGTATATCTGGCACAATTCAGATTTCTAATTCATATGCTGTGGGATTTATTGAAAGTTTAGCAAACGGTAAAGCTGCCGGTTTGTGCTTGGGCAAAGGAACTGCTGATATAAACAATGCTTATAGCGCTATGTTGTTTACATCTAACAACCAAGTTACTAATTATTCGTTGTGCGAAACATCAAGCATATACCATAATGTTTATTATTTGGAGTCGGATTTATTCCATTTTGTAAATATAAATCCTGAGTGTGGCCGCTCATACGAGGAATTAACAGACTTGGATAAGATTGCTGATATGTTTGACTCAAATGTTTTTGAGGAAAAAGACGCTCTTAGAACCAAACCGTATAATTTGCAGACTACATTATCACTTTCTGTATTCATATATCCAGGTTTAAAAAATATGGAGCATTTTGGTGATTGGGGCGCACAGTTTCAAAATGGAAGCCTGGTCTATTTTGAACAATATGATGAGGGCGATGGTACATATTCTTATGGCGTTGGCGGCGGCGGTTTGGATTCTTTGAAAGATAAACAACCAATAAAAGATGGATATGGCGTTGCCTACCATGGAACAGAGTTTACTCAAGGAATTGATATTATATTAAAAATTACATATCAAACAGGAGGAATTTTAACTAACACAGAATCAATTACATATGCAGCAAGTGACATGCTGAAAGTAACCGCAGAGAATAAAATAACAGGCAAAATAGAATCATACTATGTTTTGCCTCTGCCAGATAATATTGTTAACAGTAGTTATGCTTCGCCTGATTTTTACCAGAAAATAACAATAGAAAAGGATTCGGCTCAAAAATCTTATTACTATAACCCACATTTTGCATATTTTTTCAATGCAATATTGCCTTATGAATCAACTGCAAACCCTCAAGAATTGGCGGAAGGATTGACAGTAGAATTAAGAACTCCAAGACATCTGTACAATTTGAGTCAGTTTGATACTTATTATGCCAGTGACCATCGGTATTATTTTTCCCAGAAGCTGGATTTGGATTACTCCATATATTCCGGCTATGACTTGTTCCAGGACAAAATAGGAGTACAAGACCCTATTGGCATTTCTTTCCAAAGTCCTTTTAGGAATGATTATTATGGAAACAGCTATATTATAAGCGGAGTGAAAGTTAATACATCTGGAACAGATGGAAAGTATGAATATATAGGTTTGTTTGGATATAACACCGGCGTAATACAAGATGTTGTTTATATAATGGATGAAAATACAAAAACAACCATAATTCAATCCGGCAGTAGCAGCAAAACTACATATACTGGTGCCTTGGTTGGTTATAATGGCGGCAGCATAGAAAATTGTGCCGCTGCTGGAGTTTGGATGGAAGCAGACAGTTACCAGTATAGCACAGTTTATTTAGGTGCTTTGGTTGGTTTAAACCAAGGAAGCATAGAACGCAGTTCGGCAGAAGCTGAAAGCATTATGGCAGCGGCAACTATGTCTAACGCCTATGTAGGTGGCTTTGTTGGACTTAACAATATTGGCGGCATTATTGAACAAAGCTATTGCGTGGGCTCTGTTGGAGCTTCCCGTGCACGGTATGGCGATGTTGTTGCTACAGGCTTTGCTCCAGAAAATAAGGGTATTATTACTAAAAGTTATTGTGCTATGTCTATTGATACTGAAGGTGGGGCGGAAAGCTTTGGTTTTAGCAAAGATGCTACCACTGACTGCGTATATTTAAATGACGGAAATTTCGCTTACAATGATAAAAACTATACGGCTCAATATAACGACCATTCTGCTAAACCAGTAAACTGGAGCATGTTTACCGGAGAGGTGGAAAGTGCAGATATTTCACAGCTGGGTATGGCTTATGGAACACAGGTTTATGGTGAGCCGGCAGAAAATTACCCTTATCCAGGAGTTGTGACAGACCAACAAGGAAACAACATTCATTATGGCGGCTGGCCAAAAAATATGGCTCTGGGTGACATGGGCATTTATTATTGGGAAAAAACTGTATTAGATGGCCATGAATCTTATCGTTTTAGTGTCATTGGTGTGAATTTGGATTCAAAAACCATCACAAAAGATTCTACGTTATCTACTGCACATGACGATAGCGTAGTTATAGAAGAATACGGATATGGTTTTTTCCATACAAGCAACATTAAACCTTCACTTATTAGTACAAATATTGGCTATGAGAGGTATTTAGATTTTCAATATGGCGTTTCAAAAGAAAATGAAACGGCCAACGAAAACCTTAAAAAATTGGTGTCAGATGAATATATATTCCATTCTTACCATACATGGAATACAGATGCAACAAGTCTGGGAAGTGGATTATATTTAACAGAACAGGCGCATAATGGCAAAGAAGTACCATTTGGAACATGGACATTGTATAGTGGAAATTCTGTGGTTTCGTTTAAGCTAAATCCATTTTTTGCTGATTCTATGTCTTATGTAAAAAATAATTTTAATGACTTTACTTGTAATGAGTTTGTGCCTTTGGAAACACCAGGCAGTACAGATAAAAATCCATATCAGGTTCGTTCTATCCAACAGTTGCAGTTTATCAACTGGAATATTAAAAATATGGACACTGTTACAAGTATAGAAAATGATGCATCTGGAAATGCGCCTATCCAAGGAAATGAAACAGAGTTTATGTTCCTTTCTTATGTTAATGCAAAAACATCAACTGTGTTCCAAAAATCTTTTTATTGGCTTCAAACTCATGACCTGTATGGAAAAGATGTTGAATATACACCTATTGCTGCGTTTGTAGATACTGTGGTAGAAGGTGGCGTTGAAAAATCATGGGCTTTTGGCTGGTTTGGCGGCCATTATGATGGTAATGATTATACTATTCAAGACTTAGAAATTACCACAAGTGACATTAATACTACAGGATTGTTTGGACTTACTGTTGATGCTGAATTGAAAAATATCATTTTGTACTCTTCTGATGGAAAAGGAGTTATACAGTCACAAAACGAAAAAGACAATTGGTATGCTATGGGCGGCATTGTGGGGCTGGCAGCAAATACAGTTGGCAGTAACGGAAGTATTCAGAACTGTGCAGTGGCTGGATATAATATCAACGACAACAATAAAGCCTGCGCCTTTGGCGGTGGTGGCGTTGGTGGTTTGGTTGGTATCTGTAATTTGAATTTGGAAAAATGTACAGCAGTTACCAATATCTATATTAATTTTGAACATAGTAATTCATCTAGAAATGTTCGTGTTGGTGGGCTTGTAGGCTCATGCCAAAAAACTATTTCTAAATGCTATGCTGGTGGGGAAATTTTAGTTGGCAACAATATAGAAAATCTGAATACTAAGGTTCACATTGGCGGTTTAGTAGGCGGTTTCTTTATGAAAACTTTGACTATTACAAATGGAATGGTGATACAAAGCAATGTTAGGGCAAATAATGCTGTTGTTACAGACTATCCTTCAACTATAAAAGAATGCTACAGCTTTGTAACACTTCCGAGTACAGAAAGTTTGAATACAAGTTCAAAGTTGTTTGTAATTGGAGGTTTGGGAGAAATCTCAAATGCCAGCGGCACATCTTTATGTACATATAAAGACTGTTATTACTTAAATCAAGTTTTAAGCAATAATCAAACAGAAGAAAATAAGAAAAAAATTATTGACCGTAATATAAATCAAGTATGTACCTACAAAGACTTGTCAATAGGAAATGATGTGTTCCAAAATTTTGTCAACAATTTTAACTTTGGCGAAATTACAACTCAATCTTCTTCTGGTGCTGCAATTGATGGCCGTTACAGTTTTGGTACATCAAACTATTTACTGGGACAAAATTATCCTTTCCCAACTATTTTAACACAAAGCAGTGATTTGGTAGAAGGTGGAAAGGCCAATGTGCATTATGGCGATTGGGTTTATCCGGGCATCAAACGGGAAAATGGCGCTTTGCCTATAAGTCTGGATTTGTTTGCAGACTATAAAGAAAAAGATGGAAATTCTAACTGTACAGAAACACTGTTTTTATCTAATCTGGATTCAACCGGTACATGGCAGAAAAAAGTAGAGGATGAGACAATTGCGGACGCTTATTTAACTCCAGCTGGTGAAGGTAAGCAAACACTTAAAGTAGTTGCCAAAAAAAGTGGAAATACAAAAGTTGATGTAACTTATACCACACCTGATGGAAAAACATATAGTTTATCAATTGATGTCAATATTTCTGCCAATTTGCAGGTAATGGCCGAAACATTGCCGGTTATTGTGTTCCAAAATGAAACGGCTACTATGGATTTGAAACTAAAAGATTTAGCCGGAGTTAACTTGCCGGATTCACTTTGCGCAAATATCACTATGGACGAAATTACAGCGGAATATGACGGCACTATGCTGCAACGTGCAGATGTGACAAAAGAAAATGGATATGGCCTTTTAGTTGAAAGTTTAGGTCAAAGGGGATTTACGCAAGTAACCCTGTCTTATCAATATTATTATAACGGTGTAACTTATCCGGGAAGCAGTGTGGTATCCTTACAAATACTTGAGCCTAATATTACTTTAAATCCAATTATAGTTACATTTGGAGCTAATGAGGAAAAACAAAACTACACTTATACCAGTAAAAGTATTTCAATACAAGTAGATGGCAGCAATATTAATGACATCTCAATTGTAGACTTTGAAATGATGTCGGAATATACAGAATATATCTGGGCAGAGCCTTGGCCAGAAGGCACAACAAGTGATACGGTCTTGCTGGAATTAAATGCACCGCCTGTTAATGAGATGGCTGTTGAAATCAGAATGCAATTTAGGTTTCTGTATGGAGGCAGTGTCCATACAATGTGGCAAAATCAACAGATTGTTTTAAAAAAATAGCGCTAAATAAAGGCCACTATGGAGTGAAAAGGAGAATTGTATGACAAAGCGCATTTTAAAAAAATTAAAAAGCCGTCGTGGCGCATCATTTTTGTTGGCGCTTCTGTTTTTTCTAATTTGCTCCATGGTGGCTTCTTCCATATTAATGTCTTCGGTTTCTAATGCAGGAAAAATCAACAGCAATAAAGAGGAGCATCAAAAATATTTAATTCTTTCTTCAGCAGTGCAGCTGATTTGTGATGATTTAAATAAGTCCGATTATATTGGGAGCTATAGCTATACTGTGGAAATAGAGGGTACTTGGCCTGATATTTATGAGAAGAAAAAGATAATACAAGAAGAAGGCAGTTATAGCGGCATTTTGGCAGATATACTTCAAAGTGACTTTGACAGTCTTTTTGCCAAAGAAATTAAAAACACAAAACCAGATGATGTGATTGCTGAAAATCTAAAAGAAACAATCATTATGCCGCATACCATAGAAATAGAAACACAGACTGGGACAAATATAGATAATAGTGTTATTCAGGTGGAGCTTAAAGTAGTTGAATCATATGCTGTTGAGATGGAGGCTTCTTTAGATAATTATAAAATTTTGGCAGAAATTACACCTAAAGTTACAAAGCCAACTCTCTCAGCATTATTAACACCGGGAACATATAAAACAGAGCCTATGCAATGGAAAATCGGCTGGATTACCGTAGACGGTTATGAATAACAATGGAGGCTTAGCATGAAAAATTTAAAATGCAAATTAAATAACCAAAAGGGTGAAACCTTAATTGAGGTAATTGCTTCTATTTTGGTCTGTGTTATTTCTATCTCTATGCTGATGGGTGGTGTTGCAGCTTCTGCAACTATCAATAAAAATGCAGATGCTGTGGATGAAACATTTTATGAAACTCTCAGTCAGGCTGAAACTAAACAAATACCCTTATCTTTTCCAGATGCTAAAGTGTTGATTAAAGAAAGTTTGAATAAAACTGAGGTGCCAATCCACTTATATGGCGGAGAAGGAATGTATTCATATGGAATTTCTGAATAATATGAAAAAATGCAAATTATTTCGCAAACAAGTACGAAACAAGGGTTTGACAGTGGTGGAAATGCTGGCAGCATCTGCTATATTATCTCTGCTTTCCTTAATCCTTTATACTGGTATTTTTATGGCGCAGGAAAGTTATAACAAAATAACATCTGAAGCCGAAACCCAGCTTTTGCTTTCAACTATAAGCGATACACTTTCAAATGAGCTGCGCTATGCAAGAGATGTTGTGGACGATAGAGGCGTATTGCAGCGCTACACTAGTATGAGTTATGGCAAAAACACCACAATTTCAATTAGTGATGAGGGGCAGTTATTGGCAAAAGAAAAACTTATGCTATCTTCTGGTGCATATGGTAATGGTGATTATCAAATTACGGATTTGGAAATTTTGTTTGATACCGGAGGAATATTCCATGTATCTGTTAGTGTTGAAAGCAAAACAGGTGCTGTAGCCGAAACAAAGTTTGACATCGGCTGTTTAAATGAGTCTTGAATGGGGGAAATGGAACATGAAATATACCAGATTAGGCGATTTGCTTGTGGGTAATGGCACCATTACACAAGAACAGTTGCAGGAAGCATTGCAAATGCAAAAGAAGAATGGTAAAAGGCTTGGTGATGTACTGAGAGAAAATCATATCATTACTGAATCACAGGTGATTGAAGCTTTGATGACCCAGTTGGGGTTGGAATTTATTGACCTGAATGCCCAAAGCATATCTTCTGAAATGTCTCAGATTTTACCAAAGGGCATCGCTAAAAAATATAATGTTCTTCCTGTCAAGGCAAATAGAACGGAATTATATCTGGCTATGGCAGACCCACTGAATTTTTCGGCTATAGAAGAAGTTTCCGCCGCTACAAGAAAACAAGTCATTCCTATGATTGCCACAGCAAGTGCTGTTGAAAGGGCTGTTCAAAATTTGTACAGCAATCAAGGTACAATGAAGGCCATAGAAGATATGCGTAAGGACTTGGTAGGTGACCAAAATATACCAACACCTATTTTTGTAGGTGATAATCTGCAAATTGCAAGTGATGACGATGATGAAAATTCTGCACCTACCATTCGACTTGTTAATTCAATTATTGATAGAGCATATACAGAAAACGCCAGTGATATTCATTTGGAACCAACAAGTTCAAAAATTGTAATCCGTATGAGAATAGACGGAGTTTTAAGAAAAATAATTGATGTGCCAAGACAATTACAGATGTCAGTAATTTCTCGTATTAAAATTATGGCACAAATGGATATAGCAAAAAAAAATATTCCGCAGGACGGTAGAATTAATATTTCTGTTCAAAATCAAAAAATTGACCTGCGTGTTTCTTCTATTCCAACTATTTTTGGTGAAAAAATTGTTATCCGTCTGCTTAGGCGTGATACAAATATTATTTCCATTGATGGCATTGGTTTGCAAGGCGAAAACAAAAACTTGTTTTTGCGTCTTTTGGATAATCACAAAGAAGGCGTTTTGCTGGTGGTAGGCCCAACAGGCTCTGGTAAAACTTCAACTATGTATACCATGATTAATTACAAAAAAAGTGAAGAAGTAAACTTAATCTCTTTGGAAGATCCTGTGGAATACCATATTGACGGTGTTTGTCAGGTACAAATTAATGAAAAAGTTGATTTGACTTTTGCCAATGCCCTAAGGGCTGTTTTGCGTCAAGACCCAGATATTATTGCTGTGGGAGAAATTCGTGATGGTGAAACGGCTGAAATTGCTATGCGTGCAGCTATGACAGGTCATATGGTTTTGACCACAATACATACAAACGATGCCCTGTCATCAATAGACAGACTTTTGGATATTGGTGTAGAGCCTTATCTTATTTCAGGTGCTGTACAAGGCATTATTTCTCAGCGCTTGGTCAGAAAAATTTGTCCAAACTGCAAAAAGTCTTATACCCCTTCTCAGGAGGAATTGGAATTATTAGGTCTTCCTTTAGATGGCCAGTATACATTTTATCATGGTAAAGGGTGCTCTGACTGTTTTCAGACAGGGTATCGTGGAAGAACAGCAGTTTTTGAAATATTAACCATGACACCGGAAATCAGACGTGCCATTCACAGCCGTTCGCTGGCTCTAATGGAAGAAGCCGTTAGTAAATCAACATTTCATCCTATTATGGAAAACTGTGCTGATTTGGTGAAAAATGGGGTTACAACAGTAGAAGAAATTTTACGAGTAGTGGGGAGAGAATAATGATTGGTATTGAGGAATACATAAAAAAAGCAAATGAGCAATGTGCTTCAGATGTGCATTTAGTAGCTGGCCTTCCTGCCAAATATCGTGTTGATGGTGTTATTTGTAATATAGAGCAGGAATGTTTGGACGATAAAAAGTGCAGAGAGATTGCTAAGGAATTGGCTGGCGAAAATTTTGAAACGTTAGAAGCTGTAGGCGAAATTGATATGGCTGTTACTGTATCTAACGTGCGCTGTAGGGTCAATTTGTTTCGGCAACAGGGTCATTATTCTGCGGCTATTCGTCTTTTGAAGGATAAAATCCCAGAACTGGAAACACTGGGGCTTCCTGATGTGGTAAAGGAATTTACCCAGTATAAACAGGGTCTTGTACTTATTACTGGCGAAACAGGCTCAGGAAAGTCAACTACATTGGCCGCTATTTTAAACACCATTAATCATACAAAAAGCCTGCATATTTTAACACTGGAAGACCCGGTGGAATATATTTATCAGCCGGAAAAATGTATCATTAATCAGCGGGAAATCGGAAAGGACACCATGAGCTTTGCAGCAGGACTGAGAGCGGCACTTAGGGAAGACCCAGATGTAATATTGGTAGGAGAAATGAGGGATTTGGATACAATCCAAACAGCATTAACTGCCGCCGAAACTGGTCATTTGGTATTTGGAACGGTTCATACCAATTCTGCTGCTGATTCTATTGACCGTATTGTTGACGTTTTTCCAGCGGAGCGACAGCAGCAAATTCGATTGCAGCTTTCTATGACTTTGAAAGCTGTGTTATCACAACAGCTTTTGCCTAGAAAAAATCAGCAGGGTCGTGTTTTGGCCTGTGAAGTTATGAAAACAGATGATGCCATTCGTAACCTGATTCGTGAAGGCAAAACGCCGCAAATTCAAAATGCCATACAAACAACCGGCAGCATTGGTAACATCCTTATGGAACGTGCAGTGCAAAATTTATACCGCAATGGCACTATTTCTTTGGAAACATATGAAGAAGCAGCACATACCCCTTTAACACCGCAAAAGGGTATAATGCCGTCTGCCCAGTCGCCGCGTGGTTTTATGCGATAAGGAGGGTGAAAAATGCCAGCTTATCATTATGAAGCCCTGCATGCCAATGGCGATGTGGCAGAGGGCGTTGTGGAAGCCACAAGCAGAGATGATGCTGTGGCTCAAATCCGCAAAAGCTACGAGATTGTTCTTAGTTTAGATGAAGTTAAGCAGTCTGTTAAAGACCCTTTTCAAAAATTCAGAAGGCTCAATTGGAAGTCATTTGCCTTAATGTGTAAACAGTTTTCCATAATCATAAAGGCCGGTATGCCGTTAGTACAGGCAGTGGATTTGGTGGCAAGTCAGGTTTCTGATAAGGTTTTAAAAAAAATGCTTATGAAAGTATCCGAAGATATTGCCAATGGCTGGAGCTTGGCATACAGCTTTTCTCAGGAGGGTATGGGCTTTCTGCCGCTGACATTTATTGAAACTATTCGAGCCGGTGAGGAATCAGGAGATTTGGTCAAATCCTTTGAACGTATGAGTACATATTATGACAGAATGACAAAAACCCGTGCCAAGGCTGCCAGCGCAATGGTATATCCGGCGTTTTTGATGGTGGTTGCAGCAATGGTAATTATGGTAATTATGACATACGCTGTACCAACGTTTTCGGCAACTTTTGCTTCTATGGGATTGGAATTGCCTCTGCCTACTCGAATTGTTATTGCTGTTTCAAACTTTTTTAATAAGTATTTGTGGATAGTAGTTTGTATAATTACTTTGCTTGGGTTTTTGTTACGGTTGTATGGCAATACTGCCAAAGGCCGGGTAAAATTTTCAAGAGCTAAATTAGCCATACCTATTATTGGCAAAATTACGGTTATGACATCAGCTAGCCAGTTTGCTCATACTATGTCGGCCATGCTTTCTGCCGGTATGCCAATTTTAAATGCTTTGGATATTGCTTCACGCTCTGTGAGTAATGCACATTTGTCCCACCAACTGCAAGATATAATTCCTAGTGTGGAGTCAGGCAAGTCTTTGGGCAGCTGTATGAGGTATTGTAAGGACTTGCCACCTATGCTGGTTCATATGACGACTATGGGTGAAACTACTGGTACTATGGAATATACACTGGAAGTTCAGGGGGAGTATTACGACAATGAGGTAGATACATTATCAGCCAGAGCGCTTTCGTTGCTGGAGCCTATTATTATATGCATTATGGCTGTGATTGTAGTTTGTATTTTGGCGTCTATTTATTTGCCGTTGTTTAGCCTTTATGGTGCTATGTAATGTGTTTTTGGTGGCCACTCCCACTGAAATATAATTTTAAATAAATTCCAAAAGGTATGAAATAAAGGAGGATATTTATGAAAATTAAAGAAAGATTGAAAAAATCTGGCGGTTTTACATTAATTGAAATGCTCATTGTAGTAGCTATTATTGCTATATTGGTTGCTGTTTCTATCCCTATGGTATCATCAAATTTGGAAGATGCAAAAATTGCCACAGATAAAGCCAATGAAAGAGCTGCCAAAGCCGCTGCAATGATTAAATATATGACAGATGACACAATAACAGCTACCAGTAGTTTTAAATATGATGCAGAAGCTGGTGAATTAGTAGGTGATGATGATGGTGGTGTGGTTAATGGCTATGGTCAGTGCAGCGATCATAAAGGTAATTACATTATAGTAACATTTAAAGATGAAAGCGGCACATTGGTACCAGAATTAAGTTGGGACATTTCTGGTACTGGCAAAGATAGTGAACTTCATGATATAAACGATTGATTTGCTTTTCCTATTTCGCCGTCAGGAGAGTGGTTCTGGCGGCGGAATAAAACTTACTTTGCATAGAATCAAAAATTTTTGGGTTTATGCAAAATCAGTTTACAGGGGATGTAATAAAAATGGATTGGGATTTATTTGTCAAATTATATATTATATTTTGGATGTTTCTGTTGGGCAGTGTAATGGGCAGTTTTTTAGACTGCTTGGCAGACCGCTTAGTTGATGGAAAATCTCCATTTCATGGCAGGTCACACTGTAATACATGCGGCCATGTGCTTTTACCACGGGACTTAATTCCAATTATCAGTTTTTTGGTGTCAAAAGGGCGATGCAGATACTGCAAACACCCAATTCCTAAAGAATGTCTTTTGTCTGAATTGGTAATGGCTCTGGTATTTTTGGCACTAGGGCTAAAAATTGATATGGATAGTTCACTTATAATGTATGCTATATTTTCCTGCGTTCTGTTTACTATTACAATAATTGATTGGAAAACACACATCATACCTAACAAGGCTCTTGTGGTGTTGTTGCTCAATAGGTTGTTCTTTTTTGTTTTTTTTGAAGGGATTACTGTAAATGGAATTTTGCAGATTATAATTGGTGCTTGTTGTGTTTCGGTACCAATGCTGTTTATATCCATAGGAATGGATTATATACTAAAAAAGGAGAGCATGGGTGGTGGCGACATAAAGCTCCTGTTCGTTATAGGAATGTATATGTCTTGGCTTGAAATGCTTCTTTTGATTTTTATTGCCTGTGTGCTTGCTTTGCTGTACTTCTTTTTCATATCCAACAAAGATGAACAGGCAGAAATTCCATTTGGGCCATTCCTATCTGGAGCATGGTTTTTAGTGTTTTTGTTTGGAGAAAGGTTTCTCCAATGGTATCAGTCATTGCTATTTTAAATTTTGGGGGATTTATTTATGAATAACATAAAAACAGCTTTTGACATTGGAAACAGTAGTTTAAAAATTGCAGCAATTAAACAGGGGACGTTAAACCTATATGAAGTGCCTATGCCGGAACACATGATGGAAGAAGATATTATTGCTATGCCAAATGCATTTTCAGCGTTTTTGAAAAAAATTAAATCACAGCTGCATTTGCCAAAGGGGCCAGCGGCTTTGATTCTGCCGCCTAGCCAAGTGATTTGCCGTTTGGTTAAAATGCCTTATATGACAATTGACCAGCTTATGCTAAATTTACCATATGAATTTAACGATTTTATACATGGAGAAACTAATCAATATTTTTGTGACTATGCCATTTGTGAAGATGAAAACCATGAAATGGAAGCAACAGACGCTGAATTGGAAAACAAGGAGCTTACTATGATGGCGGCTGTGGCAGAAAAACAAAAAATACAGGAATATATCAAAATTTTTGCATCTGCTGGTTTTTCTCTTAAAAATATACTGCCGCAGGAAATGGCATATATACAACTTACTCAGCGCAACATTAAAAATGAAAATACTCAAAAAGAGTACTGTTTTATTGATTTAGGACAGCTTTCCAGCAGAGTGTTTATTGTAAATAATGACAAAATACATGCTACTCGTCAGGTTCATACAGGGATGAGAGATTTGGATTTTATTATTGGAGATTTGCTTAACATTGACCCTTTTCTTGCTAATTCTTATAAACGAAATAATTATATGGAAGTACTGGAACATCCAAGATGTATAGAAGTTTATGAACGGATTGCTGTTGAAATATTAAAATTAATAAACTTTTATCACTTTACATATCGTCAAAATCAGTTGACAGGTATTTATATTACAGGTGGCGGAGGAGAAATTCCACAGCTGATAAAGGTTATGGAAGAAGTAGTTGGACTGCCTGTTCTCCCTGTTTCGGAGTTGCTGCCACATACAGACGGGTATCAAAATCTGTATAATGTTTGTTTACGGGCGGCAGCCATAACTTTTTCTAAATAAGGGAGGTTAAAAACATGAACTTAAATACCGATATCAGCCAGCTTTTCAAAAAGAAAAAAGTACTGTATCCAACCAAAAAGGAAATGAACTTATATTATAAGGTGGATAAAACTACTGCACCTGTTACGGCTATTCTTTATATTTTGTTTGTTGTTGTTTTACTTTTAGGTATATCCAAAGTGCTTATATACGATAAAATAATGTATGTAAATAATCTTATGGAAGTATCTCAAAATCTGGATAATCAAATAGTTGAAGATACGGCCTATTTAACAGAATATACAGCAACTTTGGAAGCTTATACGAGATATTCGCCGACAAAGCAAGAGTTGGAGCTTGTGAACCGGCTTGAAATTTTGGATTTGATTGATGAAAAAATACGTTCAGCTTCTAAAATCTCAGAAATTTCAATTGAGGGAAATCAAGTTTTAGTGTCATTTACTAATGTTACTTTAGATGAAACAGCACAAATTGTGGCATCTTTAGAGCAATCTCCCATTGTGAAAAAAACAAGTGTAGATACGGCTTACTCATTGCAAGACAACAAAAATGTGGTTGATGTGAGTATTCTTATTGATGTATCTAAAGGGGGTGCACAGTGACATGAGAAAACTGACTATAAGAGAACGTGTTTTGCTGGTTGTTTTGCTGATTTTAGCAGCCATTAGCAGTTATGTGCTTCTTTTTTATCAACCAACCCAATTAAAGGTAAAAAACTTGCAGGATGAAATTGTTCAAAAAAACGAAACAATTTTACAGCTTCAGGAAATGGTTGATAAACAGCAGGATATGCAAAAAGAACTGGTTTTGCTGCAAAATGAGGATAGCGGCCGAAAGGCTATGCCATACTATGATAATATCCAAAATGTCATTTTTCAGTTAAATCATATTCTATCTAAGACAAACCAATATGCAGTTAATTTTAGCACCAAGGAAAACGAAAACGGCATTGTGGAGCGTAGGGCAGGGATACCTTTTTCATGCAGCAGTTATGAAGATGTTAAAGAAGTTTTAGAACAAATAAATACAGGACATATACCTTGCTTTATTGATTCAGTTAATATCCGCGAAGGCAAAGAAGGCAATGTGGAAGCTGAAATAAGCGTAATTTATTTTGAATATAACAAAGAACAAACAGAAACAGAAACTCAATGAACAAAAAGCCAGACTGATTGTAATGTCTGGTTTTTTATGTGATAAAATAAATTATTGTAATATAAAACCCAAGGGACTCATTTTTTGTGTTTTTTAAAATTAAATTATGCTTTTTTATAAATACACATAGCTATTCATTTAAAGGCATGAAAATAATACTGCATATCAAAGCAGATTTTCCATAAGAATAGTTTTTGCTTTTGGATTATAATATGAATTTATTTTTCAATTATAATAAAATAAATGAAGAAAATAAAATCAGATTAGTTTACAGGCCAGTTTATAATCATGCATAATTTTGTCGTATATCTCTACTGCTTCTCTGTTGACTGATTTTGCTGTTTGAATAATGACATCATAGTTTTGTTCCACTGTATTTAAAATGTCACTGCAGATTTTATTGTTTTTGCCCATTTCTTTTAATATACTAAGTATTTTTTCGTTGGAAAAAGGCTGTTTGTAACTGCGTTCTTCGGATAAAGCGCTTATGATAACAGTGATTGTAGTAATTCTTTGGGTTTTTGTTATAAATTCACCAGTCAACTGTTTTGGATAACCTGTGCCGTCTAATGTTTCGTGATGTCTAATGGCAATTTCCAAAATATCTTTGTTTACTCTGTTTTTTAATATTTCTTCTGTAATGGTTACGTGGGATTTCATGATTTGCCAATCATTGTTATCAAGTTTGCCTTGGGATTCTAAAATACTTAAAGGAAAGGTCTATTTGGTCGATTGTTTTTATTACACGAACTATTTGTTTTAAATCAGAAGAAAGCTCGTCAGTTTCGTCTATAACATGCCGTGGCGCATGGTGATAACGTACAATGACTGCATATTCCAGATATGGAATGAATTTCTTTAAAAATAAGTACCCGTATTCTGAATGGGAAAATTTGTTTTCTGATTCTGAATCATCCCAAGGAGTATGCTCTATATTATGCAGCAGACCGATATCGTGAAACAACGCAGTCCAAGTTAATTTACAGATTTCTTCGTTTGTAAATTTACCGCAGCGCTGGGCATAAAGCATGGTCATATAAGTTATCCTTTCACAATGGCCAATTAGCTTTTGCCCATTCTACCAAGTACATCAATAACAATTTTAGGCAAATCAATAAGTGGTTTTTCCGTAAAGTGCTCCCTAGCTGTGTTAAAATATGTCGTTTTTATTATATCTACTTTTGGATATGTTAATCAATGAATTTTTATAATAATTTAGGTTTTGTTTTAAAAAGATATTATATTCTGGGTAGGAATTGTTTGATTTGTATTTTGGATAATCAAATGTTTTAATTTTATACTTAGTAATGGTAATTATATGCGTCGTGTGAAATGTTGTATATAATTTAATAAATATGATATAATTATTATGTTTATGTATTTGTTTGTAAATAATATTTATTAAAAGTGTTGTTATTTATTTTAAACTGAACAATTTTAGATATTATCATATAAAAAATAAGTATGTAAAATATAAATTTCATAATTATAGTGGTAAAACTATGTATTTTTAATTAATAGCATATGATAAAGCTAAGTATTTTCCACAGTAATTATGATGGAGGGATAGCAGTGATTCGTATTGCCATTTGTGATGATTTATATAATGAGCGAAATATGATACAGTCTTTGTTAACTTCTATTCAAAATGAAGAACAAAAATGGGAATTTAATATTACCCAATATGAAGAAGGAGAAGCTCTCCTTATGGATATGGAAGAAAACTTGTCTGAATTTGATTTGGTTATTCTTGACATTTACATGGATGGAATAAATGGAATGGAAACAGCACGAAAGATAAGGGAAAATGATATAAATACACCAATAGTATTTTTAACAGCATCTCCTGACTTTGCTCTTGAAAGCTATGATGTAAATGCTTTTGGCTATTTGCTTAAACCTGTAAAGAAAGATAAGCTTAAAGATGTTTTATATCGTCTTTTAAAACATTATGTCAGACCAAGAGTTTGTATTCAGTGTGAGCGCAGAAAGAGATATTTGTTTTTAGATGAAATTGTGTATATTGAAAGCCAAAATCATAATGTATATATCCATCTTTCTGACGGAGATGTGCTTACAAGCAGAGAAAAACTTAGTAATTTAGAAAATATGCTTGATCAGCGTTTTTTAAGGTGCCACCAAAGTTTTTTAGTAAATATGAGATATATTGCAGATGTTGAGGAAGATTTTATATTAAAAGATGGTACAATAGTACCTATCCGTATAAGGCAGCGTAAGGCTATTGCAGATGAATACTATCGTTTCTTTTGTAAAGAACGAGTTTAATGATAAACATGATAAGCATAGAACTAACATTTCAGTAATCTGATATTTTTTATGCCTATACAATTTAAACAAAATTCAATTTGATAGATTTTAGTGAATATTAATGCTTAGTAGAGTTTTTGATTTGGATTATTATTGGAAATTTTTGGAATACCCATAAAAGTTCTAACGCATTAAAAACTGATGCATACTTAAAATTCAAAATGTAAAATTTATTGTTTTATATAAAAATATTTGCAGTTCAAATTTGAATTAGGCGGAGAACTTATAAAATGCCCATTGTACCAGTATATTAACAATATTGATAAAATGGGCATTTTATACATTCTGCCTATAATGAAAATTTGTTTGGTATTTTCTGTTTCTAATCTAAGAAAAAGCAAATTCTAATTGCAATATGCCACAATTTACAGTAAAAGTTAATGGTTTAATACTATTTTTAAGATTTAAGTGTAGTATTTTTGTTATCTGCTATAAATTTATATTTCAACCTGCTTTTAATAACTTTTTACATACTGTGTTTAATTAAAATACTGATAATAATGTGGTTTGTCAATTTCGAAAGATAAAATGAGTATTTCGAGAAGTTTAATTACTCAATTCTTTATAATGTTATAATATTTTATTGAATTATAAAAAAATGCTAAATTGTGGAGGGGGGATTTTTTAATTAGGTTATGTAATTATATTATAATTAAGAAGGGAGTAGACTTGAATGAAAAGCAGGGTAATCAGCATAATACTATCTCTTGTTATGTGCGCAACTATGTTTCCGCTGCAGGTGGTGGCTGAAACGCTGAATGAGAAATATACTGAGTCAGTAAGCACAGTATCCCAAAATAGTATAGAGTTAACACAAAAAAGCAAAGATTTAAATTTCACAACACCAGCAACTATGAATATAGATTTGTGGGTAAATGGCGAAGAAATTACACCGGAAAATGCTGAAACGGCAGTAAAAGGTGTTAGCTATGATGTACAAAGCAACACTTTGACGTTAAATAATGCATATTTAACCACAGGCTATACAGATTTATATCACAGTGCTGTAATTTTTTCTACCGGTGATTTAAACATCAATTTGGTAGGAGAAAACACAATTAAGTTTGATAATTATTATGTTGATTCTAATATTATCTATAGTGACGGCATTTTTGCAACTGGTGTAGTTACAATAGAAGGTTCCGGCAGTCTGGATGTTTATTCAGTAGGGGTATCTTTGTTAGGCGGAGATGC
This sequence comes from uncultured Clostridia bacterium, assembly GCA_944377425.1. Taxonomy (GTDB): domain Bacteria; phylum Bacillota; class Clostridia; order Lachnospirales; family Anaerotignaceae; genus Neoanaerotignum_A. Next base: position 58,680 of record CALWEX010000055.1, on the reverse strand, counting down.
CTATGGCTGTGGATTTGCAACAAACTTTACAGAAGGTGACGCAGGGCTTGTAGTAAACAGCGGAACAGTTTATCTAAACGGAGAGGGCACTACTAAGGGGTATGGTGTATACATAGATACATCTTATAATTCTGAACAGGGATTGCCCCCTCGTTATTTTAAGGTTAATGGCGGAACAGTAATTTTAGAAGGCGGCTCAAAATTAACTTCCCCAGATAAAAAATATGCCTCTACAACGGCGCCGGATACAAGTAACTATAATAATTGCAAAATTATTGCAAGAAACGCATATACGCAGCAAGAAGTTGAGTATGAACCATTTGATTGGGGATATTGCAATTATGACTATATAAAAATTATAAAAGCAATTCCTGCTCCTGAAATTGAAATTATTGAGGCCAATGTAACTTCTGTAAATGTGGCAGTCAAAGCAGAAAATACAGATAACTTAGTTTACAGCATTGACAATGGTTATACTTGGAATAAAGCCTTAGTAGATGAAAATGGAACATTTACTATTAGCGATTTAGCAATAAATACACAGTATACTTTGCAGGTCAAGGAAGATGCTGAAGGAGCTGATATTGCAGAGCTGGATTTTTCTACAACAAACTCCATTACAGTTACATATAACGGAAATGGAGACGGAGTAACTGGTGTGCCGGAAGCACAAACAGAAACTGACACAACAGGAAAATATTTTACCATTGCTTCTGCGGAAGGCATGAAAAAAGAAGGATATACTTTCATTAAGTGGCAGACTGAAACTGATTCATATCTGCCTGGTGATGAAGTATGGTTTGATAAAGACATAACACTGTATGCTTATTGGGCAAAGAATGTACTAGAATCAACAGCGCCTAATGGAACAGTAACATATTACCCAACTTTGCAAATGGCATTTGAACAGGCACCTTCTGGAAGTATAATTAAAGTACTGGAGGATTATACCGATTTGCAACAAACAGGTGTGTTTGATGACAGTACAAAAGATATTACATTGGATTTAAACGGTCATAAAGTAAATGGAAATCTTACCATTTCATCTAAGGCTGATGATTCAATAGGAAAACTTACTATTACCGGAAATGGAACTTTAAATGGAACTATAAGTTATCAAAGCGGTGGACTTACGATTGAAAACGGTACTTTTGGATTTTTGCAGTTATATATGCCACAGCAGACTGATATAATACTAAACGGAGGTACATTTATTGGTATTGAAGAAACAGGTTCTGAAACAAGCAATAATAAAGGTATTTACTATGTATCATCTGTATCTACAGAGGAAGATGCAAAGTCAGCTGTAAATGCTTTATTGGGGGGAAGCAGAAAATTCAGTAAAGATGCAATTTTTGAACCTTATGTAGAAAATGGAGATACAATTGGTACGCTTATTTACTGGCGAGAAGCTGTTTCTGTTATTCAGCAGGAGGAGTATTCTGTTTCAGGAGTTATAAAAGGTGAAGATGGGACTGGAACGATTTCTATCTATCAAAATGGAAAAGTGAAAATATCACAAGAAATTACAGTTTCTAATGGTACAGGCAGTTATTCTTTTGTTGGAGTACCAGATGGTGTATATAATCTGGTTGTGAACATTGGGGAGCAGACAGTTACAATTTTAATTGAAGTAGATGGTGATGACTTAACAGAACAAAATATTACTATGCCAAAGGGGGAAAAGAATTCTGTGGTAGATAATACTACAGCAGGCAGTTTTCCAGCAACAGTTGGCGGTTTAGATGAAATAGCACAAGATGGAGACGAAACAGAAAAAGTTGTTGTTATTTTGAAAGTAGAAGAAAAAGAAGATGTCACAAATAGTACTGATGCAGATGTTGCGCTTAAGCAGGAGCAGACAGCAATTAAAAATCAAGCAGAAGGAAAAACTTTGGAATATATTGATTTACAGCTGATAAAAGTTGTAGATGATGTACCAGAAGAAAATTTTGGTACTAACAATACAAAAGTATTGGAAATAATTGTTCCTTTTGATTTTACGGATAAATATAATATAACTGTTTACCGTTACCATGATGGTGCGGAAGCTTTTAAAGAATTAACATTAAAACCGTTAAATGCATTTGAAGATGGCACATTTTATTTAGATAAAGCAAATAATCTTATTCATATCTATGCCATGAAGTTTTCTACTTATGCTATAGGGTATGATACGCAGCCTGACAAGCCTTCGGGAGGTTCTTCTGGTGGCGGAAGTGAAAGTGAAACATATTATCCATTTATAGAAGAAAACGAGCATGGCAGTGTTTCAATAAATACAAATTATCCAGAAGTAGGAAGCAAAGTAACTATAACTCCAAATGCAGATGATGGATATGTAGTTGGAAACATTACAGTTACAGACCGTAACGGCAACAAAATTGATTTGACAGATAATAAAGACGGTACATATACTTTTGAACAGCCAAATGGAAGTGTAACTATATCCGTTGACTTTATAAAAGAAGAAGATGCGGAAGAAGATGAAACAGCAGCAGAAGAAGAAACGGTTTCAGATGAATGTCCTCGTGATGAAACATGTGTTATGGATCCGTATTTAGATTTGGATAAGGAAAAATGGTATCATGACGGAATTCATTTTTGTATTGAAAATGGCATTATGTATGGTATAGATGAAAATATTTTTGCACCTGATGACACTTTAACACGTGCCATGATGGTTACCATGCTTTGGAATTTGGAGGGCAGCCCAGAAGTTGACTTTAGTTCAGGATTTTCCGATGTAAAACCAGGTGTTTGGTATGAAAAAGCAGCAGACTGGGCAGTTTCAAAAAATATTGTATATGGATATGGAAATGCTGTTTTTGGCGGAAATGATCCTCTTACTAGAGAACAAATGGCATCTATGCTTTACCGTTATGCAAAGGAAAAGGGATATGATACTTCTGCAAAAGGTAACTTAGGTAAGTTTGTGGATTCCAACAAAATAAGTGATTATGCACTTGAGGCTATGCGCTGGGCAGCTGGTATGGAAATTATTAACGGAACAAGTGAAAATACATTGGATGCTTTTGAAGATTCTACAAGAGCGCAAGTTGCAACCATGCTTATGAACTTTGTGAAAAATATAAAATGATATTTAAGTATATGTAAGAACATAAAAAAACACACCGTACAGATTTTTAAAAGCCATACGGTGTGTTTTTAGCTTGGCCGCTGAATAGGCATAATACATCCCCCCAAAAAAAGTTAAACTGGAGGATAAAAAATAACTTTAGTAAATAGAAAAACCTCCTATGCTAAACCACAAATACAAGCATAGGAGTTTTCTGTCATGAAAGACATTAAAAGTTTATTACATTTAAAATGGAGATGCAAATATCATATAGTTTTTTCACCTAAATACCGCAGACAAGAAATATATGGAAAATTAAAAGCAGTCTTATGATATTGAAAGATATGCCAATTTGAAATATAAGTATAGAAATAGACATTTCTGGTTCAGAGGATACTATATAGATACAGTAGGAAAATATGAAACTGCAATTAGAGAGTATATCAATAATCAATTACAAGAAGATATAATGAATGAACAAATCAGTCTGAAAGAATACATTTACTCGTTTACGGTTATGCCGAAGAAAAAGTGCAAATAAAATAGCCCACACGATTAGGGGGTCGCAGAGATAATAGTGTGATTGTAAGGCTGTGTTAGCACTCTTAAGAGTGCCAACACATGAGATAGCCACTTGTAGTGGATGTTCAAATCACTCGTTCAACAGGTGGTTTTGATTCATTTAATAAGCTTATTTGGTTATTTTATACTATAAAACAAATTAAAAAATACAATATATACTTAAAAATGATTATTTTTATTTGGTGTTTTATATAAAAAAACGGAATTTGTAACTATTACATAAATCATTTTATTCTGGTAAAATTTTATAGTAAATTAAATATTGCGGAATCTTTGGTATTAATTGGAAACGAACATTTATTATAATGACGAACAACACATAATGATTTTGCTCAGTTATTAATGTAAAGGAGATTCTATTATGCCTAAAACAAGATTTCAAAATATCGTTTTTACAGCCGTTATGGCCTTTGTAATGGTTTACGCCATGATTTGTTATAACATTTCTCTTAATATTGGCGGTATGACGAACCAAGTATTTATTATGGCTTTTGGTGAATTAAAAATTATGTGGCCTGTAGCATTTGTACTGGAGCTTTTAGTGGTAGACAAACTTGCTCATATGCTGGCTATGCGTATTGTAACACCAGGGGTAGATAAGCCTATTTTTATAATACTTGCTATTTCTTCAATGATAGTATGTATTATGTGTCCTTCAATGAGCCTTATAGCAACTTTTTTATTTAAAAATATTGCTGAAAGTGGATTTGTTGGTACTTGGTTTCAAACAATAGCAATGAATTTTCCTATGGCTTTTTTCTGGCAGATATTTTTTGCAGGGCCTTTTGTAAGACTTCTTTTTAGATTAGTTTTTGAAAGGAATGCTGTTAAAGCACCTGAATTAGTTAAGGAATAATAAGGCTATACGATGTTCGGTGTTGGTTTTTAAAACAGACTAACAAAAAATAATTATAATAACCTGATAACGAGTTTAAATAAAAAAAGGCCGAATTTACGGCCTTTAATTTTTATATATTTTATTTTCCAAATATTTTATTGAATATTTCCTTGCCTGCTGGTGTATGAGCAATACCGCCTTTTGCTGTTTCTTTAAGCTCCATAGGCAGCATTTTGCCTACTTTATACATGGCATCAATTATTTGGTCAACTGGAATAATGCTTTCCATGCCAGCTAAAGCCATATCTGCGCTTATTATTGCGTTTACAGCCTGAGATGCGTTTCTTTGGGCACATGGCACCTGAACAAGTCCGGCTACAGGGTCACAAACAAGGCCCATAACATTCATTAAAGCTATTGATACGGCATTAATGCACTGGCGTCTTGTGCCGCCTTTCATCTGTACTGCCGCACAGGCTGCCATGGCTGCGGCTACTCCGCACTCGGCCTGACATCCGCCTTCAGCTCCGGCAACAGTAGCATTTTTGGTTATTACAGCACCTATTCCGGAAGCACTGAGAAGGGCATCAAGTACATCTTTTTTAGGAAGGTTTAATGCTTCTTCAAGAGAAATTACAACTGCTGGTATTATTCCGCATGAACCTGCTGTAGGCGCAGCGCATATTTTACCCATTGACGCATTTACCTCACTGCATGAAAGAGCTCTTGACATTACTTTATTAATAAAGTCACCGCTTAAAGTATCGCCTTTAAGCGTATAGCTGTAATGTGTTTTGGTTATGCCTTCAATAAGTCCGCCAGCTGTTTTTCTAGACTCAAAAAGGGCGTTTTTAGCTGAGCTTTTCATTACTTCGTATCTGCGCTCCATCTCATTATATATATCTTCATTAGAGCGTTCTGTTAAAACTGATTCTGTTTCAAGCACTATCTGTGAAAGAGGCACATCTCTTTCTTCAGCTAAATTAAAAAGCTCTTGTATACTGTTGTAACTCATATATGACCTCCTAAATCACACGTTTATTGCCTGAACGCTAATTATATTTTCTATTCCTCTTAGTGTATTTACTACGTTTTCTGGTATTTTGCCGTCAGTTTCTATTACAGTGCAGGCGTTTTTGCCTCTTGCTGTTCTGCTGAGCTTCATGACAGCTATATTAATGTTGCAGTCGAAAAGTACTTTTGAAATATTGCTTATAACGCCTTTTTTATCGTATTGGTTTACTATAAGAGTAGGGGCTGTAGCATTAAATTCTGTATCAAACTCGTTTATTCTAACTATTTTTATTTGTCCGCCACCTATAGATGAGCCCCAAACGTTGCATTGTGTTCCGTCGTCAAAAGTAAATGTTATTTTTACAGAGTTTTCGTGCATGTCGTCAAGTTCTGTTTTATAAAACTCGTATTCAATGCCTTCTTTTTTGGCTATTTCAAAAGCCTGTGACAGTCTTTCGTCGTACTCATACATTCCAAGTGCACCAGCTACAAGTGCAATATCTGTGCCGTGACCTTTATAGGTATCTGCAAAAGAGCCATGCAGACCGAAAGATACTTTTTTAAAAGGCTTTTCGGCAATAAGCCTTGCTATTCTGCCAAGCTTTGCAGCTCCGGCAGTATGTGAACTTGAAGGGCCTATCATAACAGGACCAGTAACATCAAATATGCTTATATTCATGTAGGTACCTCCATAAAAATTAATAGATTTGTCTTTACACAGAATACAAAAATTAAAATTGTCTTTAATCTGATTATATACATCAAATGAATATAAATCAATTATTCATTATGTAGAATATTTTATATGTCATAAAATTTTTACAATATATAAAACAATGTAAAAAATTCAGGTAGGGAATATTTTTATAATTATTATTGTAAAAATGGCTTGTTATTATAAAAATATATATTTAAAGTATTCTGTGAAGTCTGAGCATAATTTAATTGCCATATTGCTTATGTAATTTAGCAATAGTTTAAATATAAAAATGAGCCTTATAAAAAGACTCATTTTAGTTAATTGCAAATAAATTTAATTTTTATTATATAAAAAATTACGCTTCACTGAAAGCTTTGTCCATAGAGCTTATTATTTGTTCTTTATCAAATGGTTTATAAACAAAACCTTTAGCTCCAATTTCATTTGCTTCATTTATAGTGTCGTCATAAGCAAGTGATGATACCATTAAAACGCGTGCTTTTGGATGAGCTTCAAGAAGCAGACGGGCTGTTTGCAAGCCGTCCATTCCTGGCATAAGTATGTCCATTGTTACTAAGTCTGGTTTTACTTCTTCATACATTTTAAGCGCGTCCTCGCCATTTTGGCAGCATGCTATAACTTGGTAATCAGTATCTGACAGGATATTTTGTAATTGTAACTGCACGATTCTTGAATCGTCAACTACCATAATTTTTTTAGCCATATTCATTTTCTCCTTTTCTTGAAAATCATTATACAATGCTTTTTTCTAAAGATGAATTTTGATGAATCAGTTGTATACCATCGTTACAGCTGCTTGTATAATTTAGCACGAACCGTATTTTACCATCATCATGCGGTATATTGCGGCCTGTGCATACATCCGGTATGCTGAATCTTGATGAAACATGAGCGGTCTGAAATATTTTAGCTACTATTTGACCGCATATTATATTAAAATACTCTTTGGCAAAATCTTCAACATCTTGTTGGCTAACTGTTTCAGACTGAAGCACACATTGCGCCAAACGAGTAAATAGTGCTGTATCTGCGCAAAGGAAAAGAGTGGCGTTATATCCGCCTTCAAATGTAGTCTGAAGGGTATAGGTTTCACCTAAAAGAGCATTTTCCTGTTTATAAAGCTGAACACTTGATATATGCTCTGTTATATCTTGTATAACTTTATCCCAAAGTTCCTGTATTTGTGAATCTGTAAGAAAGCCCAAAGTACAACCCCCTATTGATTTATGTTTTGCTTTAATTTGTTAAACTTTAAATATGGTGCTTGTAAGCAGTTAACAAATCTTTAGACTTTGACAATTTCAATATTTGCGGTTCAAAAATATTAGGCTTACTTAAATTGATGCATAATAAAATTTGAACTCTAAAGGATTGGTTGTTTTTATAATATGTCAAAATCGGTAGCATGTCAAAATAAAATAAACATTGCAAAATAAGCTTTTTTAGGTTATATAAACTAAACTTATAGTCGTCCTACACAGCCGTTAAGCATACCTATTCTGCAGTTCTGTTCTATGCGATTTATGTGAAACTCTTTAAAATCTATTGATACAACTGTGCCAGGATATGCAGAATCGCATATAAGGCAGCGCTTATCTTTTATTGTTTGTTCATTTAGCGCATTTCTTAAGTCTTTATCAATTATTTCAAGTTTCATTCTAGCAACGTATGTTTTAAGCTTAAGCTTTGAAATTTCAGTTCTGGTTTGCACTGTATCAGGTGCTGTTTCAAGCTTCTGAATTTCTAAATTTAATTCCTTAAGCTCTTCTATAATTTCTTGGCGTTCACAATCATCACATGGAAGACCGCCTAAAAGTACAGATGTTATTTTTTCAGTTTTAGAACCAATAGAGTTAGCTAATACTTCTTTTGAAGAACATATAGTACCGCCTATTATGGCGCCTCTGCCGGTAGTTGCTTTTATACTGCCATTGCTATATATATTACAGCCGATTATGCAGTCTGCATATACATCTTCTTTGGCATAAACCTTACAGTTTTCAAGGTATTTTGCGTATACACATTTGTGTGCCTTTATTATAGCAGAGTTTTGACCTTGAATACCGCTTGAAACAACTATGTTTTTGCCTGCTTCTATTATACAAGCCTCAATAACACCATCTACCTGAATATTTCCTGTAGCACGTATTGAAACGCCACAGCATACATCGCCATGAATGTGTATATCGCCAAGGAAATTAATATTGCCAATTAATGGATTGACATTTCCTTCAATATCAAGTATTGGGTTGACCTGAAATTCGTTACCAGAAAACTCAACATGACCAATATGTGTTGATATAAGATGCAGGCCGTCTTGTGATATTTCTGTATTACGGCCTTTTGGAATTTCAGGGTCGCTTCCGTTTAGTGCAGGGATTGTTTTACCTGTAATTGTGCAGCCGTTAATACCTTTTGTAGGCGGTACAATATCACAAATAACATCGCCACATTTAATATTAAGCACAAGATTTAATGTAATATAATCGGCTTGTGCAAGCTCGTCAACATCAATATCATTTTTAATTTCACGAGGATAATGGTCTACAACATAGCCATCTTTGCCGTTTACGGCAGGTGTGCCCAAGGCTACAACATATAATTTAAAATACCTGTCGTGGTTTTCTGGCAGTGAATTTAATAGCTCAGTATTTATGCCATAAACTATTTTTTTATCTTCTAAGGCATTGTTTATTTGAGAAAGAGTAATGCTTTTGCCATTGCCAGAAGGCGGAAAAAACATTATCCATGCCACCATATTATTGCAGGTACGATGCACAAACACTTCCTCATCCAAATCTGCATATTTATCACTATTTATAAGCATATTACGCAAGCGTTTATTTGCTTCTACCGAAATAGCTAATTTAAGCAGTGAAAGCTCGCATTGGATGTTTTCAATATTAAACGGAAAACAATCGCTATTTTGCGGAAGAGGGTTTAAACAAAGAGAAGTGTCAGATTGACTTTTATCATAATAAATATCTCTTAGCCTGCAAATATCATTTTCAGGAGAAAATATAATTTCAAACCCGGAGTTAGTATCTATGCTGTTACAAATAGTTTCCTCTAAAGATTCATTTAAAGGCTGTTCTTTATTGGATGAAACAAAAAAACGAGATATTACTTTATTACATAAGTCCATAACCTAATCACTCCCCTTCGATTCAGGAAAATACACTTTTTATGTAAGAAAGCAAAGTTTTCTGTATATTTATATATCGTACAATTACACAATAAGTTTAGTATTATATATTTATTTATGAATATTTAATATATTGAAATTTATATTTTTATATAATTGTTTATTTAAAGTGTATTCTAAAACGGCGAAATATATAAAAATAATTGTCTGTTTTAACAAATATTTCGTTGCTTGGCTATTGCTGGTAATAATGATTTGAATGTATATTTTTGTCGAAAGGAATTTTGTATAAAATTGTGTAATATAGTATATTTTTAAAATGTGATATATTGTTCATGTTTGTAAAGAAATATATACAAAACAAAAAAGCCATAAAGCGGCATATACCGTTTTACAGCTTTTGAGTTAATACTATTTAAAATACAGAGTTTTATTTCAGCCATGTATTTTTACTAAAGACTTAGCTAAATCGGCATTTTTTTCAGCTTCCTCAAGGGTTTTGGCTGTTGCTGTTAAATGACCCATTTTACGTTTAGGCTTGCTTTTCTCTTTGCCATAAATGTGCAGTGTAACGCCAGGTATTGCAAGGCACTCATCAGCACCGTCTACAACAGAATAGCCTTCTGAGCCTTCTTCGCCTAATATATTGCGCATTACAACAGGGCGTATAAGTGAAGGGTCACCAAGAGGCAGGCCGCTTACGGCACGAATATGCTGTTCAAACTGGCTTGTTACGCAGGCTTCTATTGTATAGTGGCCAGAGTTATGTGGTCTTGGGGCTACTTCGTTTATGGCAACTTCTCCTTCTTTAGATACAAACATCTCAACACAGAACATGCCCACGCCTTCAAATACTTCCATAACCCTTTTGGCAAGGTTCATAGCATTTTCGGTGGTCTTTTCGCTTATAGCGGCAGGCACACGTGTTTTATCCAATATGCTGTCTTTATGTATGTTTTCGGCAACAGGGTATACCTTTATGTCGCCGTTAATTGAGCGGCATGCTAAAACAGAGATTTCCATTACAAATGGGAAGAACTTTTCAGCCATAAGAGGAAGGCTTCCGCCGCCTAATGCATTATATCCGTTTTCACAGTCGTTTTCGTCTTTTACAACATAGTTTCCTTTTCCGTCATATCCGCCTGTGCAGGCTTTAAGCATCATAGGAAAGCCATATTTTCTGCCAGCGTTTAATATGTCCTCTGGTGAACTTACAGCCATAAATTCTGGAACAGGTATATTATCTTTTTGCATAAGTGTTTTTTGTGAGAACTTATTTTGAATTATTTCAAGGCTTTTGGCTGTTGGATATACTTTTTTACCTTCGTTTTCCAATTCTTCAAGAACTTTGGCGTTTATGTGCTCAAACTCGTATGTTATTACATCGGACTTTGAAGCTAAAAGCCTTATAGCCTCTGCATCTTCAAAATCAGCTACAATATGTTCATCAACTATTGTATGAGCAGGGCAGTGAAGTGTTGGGTCAAGAACAGTTATATAAAATCCCATTTTTTTTGCTTCAAGTATCATCATTTGTCCTAACTGTCCGCCGCCTATAATGCCTATTTTTTTATGTATGTTCTGCATTTTGTTACCTCCGTAAAAGTATTCTTTTCTTTAATTTAATATAGCAAACGCAAAGCGTTATTGTAATAAAATAAACGGTTACAAAGCGTATTAAATATGCCTCACCTATGCTGTATACGCCGCAAAGCTCTATTATGTGATTTATAATGTTCATAATAAAGCAATGGGAAAGGTATATATAAAAGCTGGCAGCATCAATATTTTTTAAAAAGCCGCCTAGCTCCAAGCCTTTATTTGACAGTATTGTAAAAAAGCCAAATATAAAAAGTATAGCCGATATACAGTATAAAACATGCAGATTTTCTAAAAATGGTACAAACCTGCCATAAGCAAATGACTGCAAGCTGAAATATATATTGGCTGACGCAATTATTGCAAATGCTGCCGCCGAAAATGGAAGTGTTTTAGAAACAAAGTTCTTAAAACTATTATAATTAAGTCCTGCAGCACAGCCTAAAATCCAATAAAATAAATATGTGGTAAAAATCCTATCGTAATATAAAAACTCATTTCCTATTAGAATAGGAAGGTATTTTTTTGCTGCAATCATTATAGCAAATGAAATCAGTAATAAAATTTTACTGTCTATAATATTAAAAAGTTTTATCCAAACAGGCATAAGGACATAAAACTGCACTATTGCCACAATAAAATAAAATGGACTTACTATTGAGCCGTTAATTGCATAAATAATATAATCCTTTATACTAAAAGGGAAATAGCCTATAGCGCAGAAATAAACATAGTACACCATTACCCAAATAAGGTACGGTATAATAATTGTTTTAATACGTTTTTTAATAAAATCGGCATAATTAAAGTTTTCGGTTCCTTTTATAAAAAACTTAAGTCCGCTTAAAAATATAAAGCCCTGAACAACAAATGCGCTTAACCGCCAAGGTACCATTACAGTTATATATTGAAAGCTTTCTTTATTAAGCTGTGAAACAGGCGCACTGGATACATGTATAAAAATTACCATAAGGCAAAGCAGTATGTTAAGCATTGAAATTTCTGTTTTTCTTGTCTTTACTGGCATTTTCTAATTCCTTTCTACCTTAAATGGTTTGATTAATCATTTCAAAAGTATAGCATAGTAGTTTTATTATAACAATATTGTATGTCTAATTTAGGCTGTCTTTTTGGTTTTAAAATACTTTTTGGTGTATTAGGTAAAAAGGCATTACTTTAAAACATCTATGCAAATATGTAAAAATAATGGTATACTAATTTAATGGGTAATTTTCAAATTAAGTTATAATCAGTTATAAAATAGCTAGAAAAAGTTATAAAAATTTTGAGATAAGTTATAAAAGTTATAAATGAGGTGTAAGTAAATGGCTCAACAGAAGGTAAAGACTTCTTCTTCGCAAAAGGCTGTAAAATCAGCAGCTAAAAATTCCGGTAAATCCGGCGTTAAAAGCACATCAAAAACCGGAACAAAACAAAGCGGCAAAAGTAATGCTTCCAAATCAACTAAAAATTCACGTACTTCTACTAAATCTCAGCCGGAAAAAGACACTCTTAAAGAAGAAATAATAATGATTATTCTTATAATACTTTCAGTAATAGTTCTGCTGAGCCTTTGTACGTCTGTAATGGGTATATTCGGCGAATTTATAAACAGCATATTTAAAGGTTTGCTGGGTATAAGCGCTTTTTTACTGCCTATATTTGTAACAGCTTTTGCTATTTGGTACCTTTTTGCAAAAGAAAGACATTTTACAGGTGCTAAAATTACAGGCATTATTTTGTTTTTAATATCATTTGCAGCTTTTTTCCATCTTATAACTGAAAAAAGCGGTTCATTTGCTGATGTTGGCTTTTTTAAAAGAATATCGGATTTTTATACCGATGCAACAGGGGTAAACGGCGGAGTTTTTGGCGGAATTACGGCCTATTATTTAGATAAATTTTTAGGCTGGGGAAGCTATATTGTGCTTTTGGCTATTATGGTTATTTCTGTTATGCTTTCAACAGGAAAATCAGCAGTTACAGGTGTTTTGAATATCGCTGATTATTTTGGTGAAAGAAAAAGAGTTAAAGAAGCACGTATTAAGGCAAAAGCTGAAAATATACGCATTAAAGAAGAAAAACGCGCTCAAAAGCGTGAAATAGAAAATGCAAAGTTTGAAAATAAAGTACATAAATACAAAAAAGGCAATTTTAATATTACAATAAACGGCGATGAAGGCCTAGACAGCGATTTACCAGCTTTAAATGCTGTTGTTTTCGAAAAAAAAGAAGAACCTAAGAAAGAAGAAAAGAAAGAGGATATATATGATTTCTGCCGTGAAGTGCCGGAAGATGACGAAGAAAACGGCCTTCATGCCAATGAAAAACTTATAGAGGTTATAGGCGCCATAAATACAGAAGAAGACGAAAATGAGCAGGAAGAAAGTGCTCCGGCGATATTCGGCGTGTTTGATGATTTACCTGAGGTAATGGAAAAAGAGCCGGAATTGAACGAGAATAATATAATTGAAGAAAATAATAATGAAAATATTGCCGAAGGCTCTAATGACAATTTAATTTCTGTACCTTTTGGTCAAACTGAAATAGTTGAAAGCCAGAAGGAAGCTGAAGAAGCTCAAGAAGAAAATAAAGAAGCGGAAGAAGTAGCAGAAAATGAGTTGCCGGTAGCGCAAATAGAAGAAAATGACAATGAAGAAGGCTATGAGTTCAGCGGTGACGAAAATATGCTTGATGAAACTTCTGCTGAAGAAATAAATGAAGCTTTAAATGAAACAGAAAATGAATTAAAAAATAATTCTGAGCTGAACAAAGAAAATGAAAAAGAAGTTTTGAAAGAAGCTGAAAGCGAGATATCAAAAGAAGCCGAAATTAAAGAAGTTGAAAAACCAAAAAAAGAATATGTTTTTCCGCCTATTGACTTATTAGGCAAAGAACCAATTTATACTGGTGGTGAAACAAAGGCTGATATGATAGAAAACGCCAAAAAATTAGAGGATACTCTCCAAAGCTTTGGTGTTTCGGCCAAGGTTATACAGGTAAATAAAGGCCCAACTGTTACACGCTATGAGCTTACACCAAGTCAGGGCGTTAAGGTAAGCAAAATTGTAAATCTTTCAGACGATATTGCACTTAACCTTGCGGCAACAGGAATAAGAATTGAAGCCCCTATACCGGGCAAAGCGGCAGTTGGTATTGAGGTGCCTAATAAAGAAGTGCAGTCGGTATATTTAAGAACAGTGTTGGAAAGTGATGCATTTAAAAATGCCGAATCTAAATTGACATTTGTTTTGGGCAAAGATATTGCCGGTAACTGTGTGGTAACTGATATTGCTAAAATGCCGCATCTTCTTATTGCCGGTGCTACAGGCTCAGGAAAGAGTGTGTGCATAAACACAATTATAACAAGCATTATTTATAAGGCTAAACCAGAAGAAGTTAAGCTGCTTTTGGTTGACCCTAAAGTTGTTGAGCTTAGTGTGTATAACGGCATACCACACCTTCTTATACCTGTTGTTACAGACCCTAAAAAGGCGGCAGGTGCTTTAAACTGGGCTGTTAAGGAAATGCTTTTAAGATACAATACATTTGCAGAATGTCATGTAAGGGACATAAAAGGCTATAACGCCATGAAAAAGGAAAAAGGCGAAACAGACTTTATGCCTCAGATAGTTATAATTATAGACGAGTTGGCTGACCTTATGATGGCGGCACCTAACGAAGTTGAAGACTCTATTTGCAGACTTGCTCAGCTGGCAAGAGCAGCAGGAATGCACCTTATTATAGCTACTCAAAGACCGTCGGTTGATGTTATTACAGGTGTTATTAAAGCCAATATACCATCAAGAATAGCTTTTGCTGTTTCTTCGGGTATTGACTCAAGAACAATACTTGACTGTGTAGGCGCTGAAAAGCTTTTGGGAAAAGGCGATATGCTCTTTTATCCAATGGGTAAGGTTAAGCCGGTTAGAATACAGGGTGCTTTTGTAACAGATAAAGAAGTTGAAAACATAGTTGACTTTATTAAAGACGGCGGTGAAGCAAGTTACGACAGTGATGTTATAGATAAAATTACATCGGCCGTACCGAGCGGAAACAATGACGATGGAGAAGAAAAAGACGAGCACTTTGACGAAGCTGTTCAGCTTGTTATAAGCAAAGAAAAAGCTTCTGTTTCAATGCTTCAAAGACAGTTCAGAATAGGCTACAACAGAGCCTCTAGAATTGTGGAGCAAATGGAAAAAATGGGCATTGTTGGCCCAGAAGAAGGAAGCAAGCCGAGAAAAGTTTTGTATTCATCTTTTGAGGAATACAAAAACAGAAAC
This sequence comes from uncultured Clostridia bacterium, assembly GCA_944377425.1. Lineage (GTDB taxonomy): Bacteria > Bacillota > Clostridia > Lachnospirales > Anaerotignaceae > Neoanaerotignum_A. The sequence continues at coordinate 43,416 of CALWEX010000055.1, read as the reverse complement.
CAGCAAAGTGAGTAATGTATGTTTTAAAGGGCTTTATATTGTTTTCGGCACATAAAAATGATAAAATAACTAAATAGGCATTTATTAAACGGTATGTGGGCAGTGCCTCTCATGCCGTTTATAGTTTGAAATAAAATTAAAATAATAATTTGGAGGTATATTCATTTGAACGCTAATTTAGCCTTTATATCGCTGGGCTGTGATAAAAACCTTGTTGACAGTGAGGTGATGCTGGGTTTATGCCGCAAAGAGGGTATAAACATTATTCAGGAAGAAGAAAAAGCAGATGTAATAGTAATTAACACATGCTGTTTTATTAATGATGCCCTTGAGGAGAGCATAGATACTATTTTGCAGGCAGGAAAGCTGAAAGAAACAGGAAACTGCAAAGCTATTATTGTTGCCGGCTGTCTTGGGCAGAGGTATGAAAAAGAAATTTTTGACGAGCTTCCTGAGGTTGATGCCATACTTGGCACAACCGAGTACGAAAGCATTGTTGAAGCTGTTAAAGCTGTACTGGAGGGGAAGAAAATTAAAACTTTAGGTGATTTTGATAAAGTAATGAAAGATGAAAACAACAGTATAAACAGAGTTGTTACAACAGCAGGACACTATGCTTATTTAAAAATAGCTGAAGGCTGTGACGGCCACTGCACATACTGCGTTATACCTTCCTTAAGAGGCAAATACAGAAGCAGAAGCATGGAAAGCCTTATTGAGGAAACAAAAACTCTTGCAGAGCAGGGCGTAAAAGAGCTTATACTTGTGGCACAGGATACGGCTGTATATGGAAAAGACATTTACGGCAAAAGTGTTCTTGATGAGCTCCTTAAAAATATTTGCAAAGTAGATGGTATTGAGTGGGTAAGACTTCTTTACTGCTATCCTGAAAACATTACTGATGAAACAATAGAAGTAATGGCAAGTGAAAAGAAAATACTTCACTACCTTGATATGCCTGTTCAGCACGGAAGCGACAGTGTGCTTAAAAGAATGGGCAGACGTTCTACAGCAAAGCTTATTAAAGAAAAAGTTGAAAAATTAAGAAAGGCTATGCCTGATATTGCCATAAGAACAAGTATTATAACAGGTTTTCCTCAGGAAAACGGCGAGGAGTTTGGTGCTCTTGCTGAATTTATACAGGATATAGGCTTTGATAGGCTTGGTGTGTTTACATATTCAAGAGAAGAAGGCACTCCGGCAGCTAAAATGGATGGACAGATAAGCGAGGAATTAAAGCAGGAACGCAAAGACATAATAATGGATATACAAAGGAACATATCGGCGGAAAAATGCCGTTCTTTTGAAGGAAAAGAACTTAAAGTTATTATTGAGGGCAAACTTCCTGACGATAACATTTACTGCGCAAGAAGCTACAGAGATGCTCCTGAAATTGACGGCCTTGTGTTTGTTAAAAGCGAAGAAGAACTTCTTACAGGCGATTTTGTAAATGTTCTTATTACAGCCTCAAGCGACTATGACCTTTACGGTGATGTTAAAGAGAGAGGCTTATAATTGAAAGGATTGAGTTTTAAATGCAGATGAACTTGCCTAACAAGCTTACAATATCTAGGGTTATAATGATACCTATTTTTGTTGTAGTGCTTTTAAGCGGGCTTGTGCCTGAGCCTTTAAACAGGTATATTGCAACGTTAATATTTATGGTAGCGTCTTTTACAGATTATTTAGACGGACACTTAGCAAGAAAGTATAACCTTGTTACTAATTTTGGCAAATTTATGGACCCTTTAGCTGATAAGCTTTTGGTTTCAGCCGCTATGATTTCCATGGTGTCATTAAGAGATATACCGGCATGGGTTGTTATAGTTATAATAAGCCGTGAGTTTATAATTACAGGTTTAAGGCTTATTGCTGTTGAAAACGGAATTGTTATTGCCGCCAGCTGGTGGGGTAAGATAAAAACAGTAAGCCAGATGCTTATGATTATAGTTGTGCTTTCAGGTGTTGGTGGAGTTGCCGGCCATGCTTTAGGAGAAATACTTATATATGTTGCGGCATTTTTTACAGTTGTATCAGGTGTGGACTATATAGTTAAAAATATAAACGTGCTTCGGGGATAATTTTTAGAAGGGGTGTTTATATGAATTATAATCTGGTAAGTGTTATACTTGGTGTACTGGCAATAGTTATTCCTTTTATAGGACTTAAACTTTTTAAGAAAAGCTCTTTGGGAAAGCAGGTTATATTTTTTACAGTAAGCTTTACATTATGCAATTTATAGGTTGTTATGCAGATATTGGAATTTAAGAGAAAAACTGAAATAGGCGATTATGCGGCTATACTTGATACCGCAGGAGCAACTGCAACGGTTTCTATTGTGTTAATGATTATTGTTGCTGTGGCAAACCTTTACTGCATGGCGGCCAAATTTATAGGTAAAAAAGACGATAAGCAGGAGGCTTTAAAATGAAAGCAGAGATTATAGCTGTGGGAACTGAACTCCTTTTGGGAGATATACTTAATTCCGATGCACAGTATCTTTCAAAACAGCTTTCATCTCTTGGCATAGAGATGTATCATCAGGCAGTTGTAGGTGATAACGCTAAAAGGCTTGAGGAGGTTTTAAATGAGGCTTTTTCAAGAAGTGACCTTGTTATTACATCCGGCGGATTGGGACCTACAGGCGATGATTTAACTAAAGAAACAGGATGTAAAATTTTTGGCAAAAAGCTTGTTGAGGACGCAAAAGCCCTTGAAATGCTTAAGGACTTTTTTAACAAGCTTAACCGTGAAATGACAGAAAATAACTATAAACAGGCTCTTGTTCCAGAAGGCGGTATTGTGCTTTACAACGAAAACGGAACAGCGCCTGGAATTATGATAGACGAAAGCGGCAAAATACTTGTTATGCTTCCAGGACCGCCTAAAGAGCTTATTCCTATGTTTGAAAAATATGTTAGACCATATTTGGCTTCTAAACAGGAATATATGTTTGTATCGCGTGTTCTGCGTATTGCCAAAGTAGGAGAGAGCAAAACAGAGTATGTTCTCCGTGATTTAATAGAAAAACAGACTAACCCAACTATAGCAACTTATGTTAAAAATATAGAGGTTATTGTTCGCATTACAGCAAAAGCCAAAAGTGAGGAAGAAGCTAATGCCCTTATTTCTCCGGTAGCTGATGAAATTTACAAACGTCTTGGCAACAATGTTTATGGTGAAGGAGAAACAACTCTTCCGGAAGTTATGTGTCAAAGACTTTTAAAAGATAAAATAACAGTTGCTGTAAGTGAGTCCTGCACAGGAGGTATGCTTTCAGCTGCTTTTACAGATGTTCCGGGAATTTCTGAAATATTTATGGAAGGTGCTGTTACATACAGCAATGAGGCTAAAATGCGCCGACTTGGCGTTAAAAAAGAAACTCTTGATAAATACGGTGCTGTAAGTGCTCAAACAGCAGCAGAAATGGCAGAAGGAATAGCTAAAAGCGCAGGCACCGATATAGGTCTTTCCACAACAGGCATAGCAGGCCCAGGCGGCGGAACTGAAGAAAAACCAGTTGGCCTTGTTTACATTGGTCTTTGTGTGTATGGCAAAACTATTACTAAAGAGCTACATTTTACAGGCAATAGGGAAAGAATACGTACACGTACTGTAGATGCTGTTTTTGACGCTTTAAGACGAGAACTTGACGAAAGGGAACAAAACAGTTGACATGTTCGAGTTTAAATGATAAAATAAGAACATAAGTTTGTTATATGCTGTATGTAAAGGAGATTGACTGATGGCTGATAAAAAAAGTGCTAAAAATGCAGAGGCTGAAGCTTTTTCCGATAAGGAAAAAGCCCTTGAAGCCGCTATTGGACAGATAGAAAAAAAATTCGGTGAAGGCTCTATAATGAAGCTTGGGGACAACAATGTTAAGTATACTGTAGAGGTTACACCTACAGGCTCTTTAAGCCTTGATGTGGCTTTGGGTGTAGGCGGAATACCAAAAGGCAGAATTATAGAAGTTTATGGCCCAGAGTCTTCAGGTAAAACAACTATTGCTCTGCATATGGTTGCCGAAGTGCAGAAAAGAGGCGGTATAGCAGGCTTTATAGATGCAGAGCATGCTCTTGACCCTGTTTATGCCAAAAATCTTGGTGTTGATGTAAATAATCTTTATATATCCCAGCCTAACGACGGTGAGGAGGCCCTTGAAATAGCCGAAACAATGGTTAGAAGCGGTGCTATTGACATTATAGTTGTAGACTCTGTTGCAGCCCTTGTACCTAAGGCAGAAATTGAAGGTGAAATGGGCGATAGCCATGTTGGCCTTCAGGCAAGGCTTATGAGCCAAGCTTTAAGAAAGCTTACAGGCTGTATAGGAAAAACAAAATGCTCTGTTATATTTATTAACCAGCTTAGAGAAAAAATAGGCGTTGTTTATGGCAATCCTGAAACAACAACAGGTGGACGTGCGCTTAAGTTCTACGCATCCATTAGAGTAGAAATTAGAAAAGCTGATGCTATTAAGCAGGGAACAGAAATTATAGGAAACCGTACTAAAGCTAAGATTGTTAAAAATAAAGTTGCGCCGCCGTTTAAGGTTGCGGAATTTGATATACTTTACGGAAAAGGTGTATCAAAAGAAGGCGACATACTTGATTTAGCCGCTGACCTTGATATAATAAACAAAAGCGGTGCGTGGTATTCTTACAAAGAAACAAGAATCGGCCAAGGCCGTGAAAATGCCAAGGCTTATTTAGCAAGCAACCCTGATGTTTGCTTTGAGGTTGAAAACGAAGTAAGAAAGGCTTATGGCCTTCCGGCTGTTGTGCCAGATGGTTCAATGACAGTTGAGTCAACAATGGTTAAAGAAGAGGAAGAAGAAAAAGACCCTATTCTTGAGGAGCCTGTTGATGATATGGCTGATAACGAAGATCAGCTTACACTTTAATTATAAAAAGCGGTTTTTCTGCAGTTTATGCGTGAAAAACCGCCTTTTGTCTGTTGAGGAGATTTTATGACAGTTACTGATATTAAAAAGCAAAAAAAGGATAATGGAAAATACAGTGTTTATATAGATGGACAGTATGCTTTTTCGCTTATTGCACAGGATATAGAGTACTTTAAAATTAAAACCGGAAACGAAATAAGTCAAAGTGTGTATGATTATATTGTAGAAACAGTTGTATATATTAAAGCGCAGGATACCGCTCTTAAGTATTTAGGATATAAAATGCGTACTGAAAAAGAAGTAAGGAAAAAGCTTGAACAAAGTGATTTTAGCTGTGATGTAATAGAGAAAGTTATGGAATTTTTATTGAAATATAACTATGTAAATGACTATGAGTATTCCATGGCTTTTATTAGGCAGTGTTTAAAAATAAACCCTCTTGGTTCTTATGGAATATGCCAGAAATTAAGGTCTTACGGCGTTAAAAGCACTACAGCGGAAAAAGCTATTACCGACAGTGAAATAGACGAATATCTGTACGCTAAAAAGCTGATTGATAAAAAAACTTCAGGAAAAACATTCAATTCAGACGCAGATTTAAAAAAATTACAGGATTTTCTGTTAAGAAGGGGCTTTAGTTATGATATAATAAAGCCTGTTATAGATGAATACAAATTAAACGCCAGGCAGATATAATATTTGGAGGTGCCAATGGGTTACTATATAGGAGAGATAATTAAGCTTAGAAACAAGTTTTTTGAAGCTTCCGACAAAGCCGATTTTGCGGAGGCTATTAAGCTTGGCAAAGATATAATAAAGCTTTATAAAGAAAATAACGATTGTGAAAGCCTTGAATATGCCAACGATTTGAATAATTTGGCTATTACTTATGATAATGTTATGAACCATCAAAAAGCTGTTGAGCTTTATAGGCAGGCGGCTGAAATAAGAGGCAAAATAGAAGGCGAAAACTCTTTATCTTATGCCGATACATTAAGCAATATGGCAGTTGCTTTAAGCCTTGACGATAAGCATACAGAGGCTTTTTCTTACCACAGAAAGGCTCTTAAAATACGTGAGTCACAGCTTGACGAAAATGACAGCGACTGTATAATGAGCCTTTATAACTTAGGCAGTGCTTGTGAAGACCTTGAAAAAAATGACAGAGCGCTTCAATATTATGAATCAGCGCTTAAAAGGGCAGAGAGCAGAATGGATTATCCTAAAGAAGATTATGCAGATATTGTTATTGGCTGCGCAAGAGTTTACGCTTTGAAAGGGCGATATAAAAAGTCTATTGAGCTGTACAGCAAGGCTATAAGCGTTTTAAATGATGTATCTAAAGAGAAGAATTTCTTTTATCTTACAACACTTACAGATGCAGCTGCTGTTTGCGAAAAAAGCAGAATATATGCAAAAGCGGCGTATTTTTATCAAATGGCCGTTGATGTAAGGAAAAACTTACTTGATAAAGCTCATTTGGATTATATAACAAATTTAAGCTCTTTGGCGTTAGTGTATAATAAAATGGGTAATCACAAAAGAGCCGTAGAACTTCATAAAGAAGTTATATCACTTATCAAAAGGCTTATAGGCAGTGAGCACCCGTTTTATGCTGATGGTCTTAACAGCATAGCTATTGATTATATGCAGGAAAAAGACTATGAAAAAGCTATTGAGTACAACGAAAAAGCGGCTGAGTTTAAAAAGCAGGTTTCCGGAACATCTACACCTGGTTTTGCACTTATAGCTGAAACAGCAGGGGATATTTATAAAGAAATGGGAAATTTCAAAGCTGCTGAGGAAAAGTATCAGCTTTCTGCAATGATAAGAAAGCAGGCTCTTGGCGAAAATGACCCTCTTTATATTTCTTCTGTTATGAAGCTGGCAGGGCTTTATAAAAAACAAGGGCTTTATTCCAAGGCTGCTGAGCAGTATTACAATGCTTTAAGACTTAGAAAAGACTCATCATCGCCGGAAAATATAGGCGTAAGTGTTAATTTATATGAATTAGCCGATTTAATGATTAAAATGGGCAAAAACAGCGATGCTTTAAGCTTTGCTCAAAAATCAGTTGATATAAGGCGTTTGGTGTACGGAAAACTGCACCCTAGATACTTTAGGGGACTTTATTACTTAGGCCTTATTCAAAATGCTGCCGGAAAATACAAGGAAGCCTGCGAGAACCTTACAGAAGCTATGAAGTACCAAAGAGAGTATTTAGGTGAAGAAAGCAGCGATTATAAAGACACAAGAAAAGTATTTTTTAAAAGTTGTTTTGATTTAAGCGCTTTTTATTTTTATTCAGGTGACAGCGCAAAAGCTTTGGAATGCTACGAAAGCGTTTATGCTCAGGCTCTTAAAGAAGGCATGGTTGATAAAAATCAAAATAATATTCGTTTTGCGCCGCTTTTTGCATCTGTGGGAAATGATAAAAAAGCCGAAGATATGCTTGAGGAATACAGGCAGTATGCTTTAGCCGAAAAAGGTGAGTATTCAAAAGAATATGCTGATTATCTTAAAGAAAAAGGCAAATTTCTTGTTGGTAAAGGCGATATTGAAGAGGCGGAAAAAACGCTTGTAAAATGCCTTGAAACAGAATATGTGCTTAAAGATAAAGAAAAATCATCAGCGGACGAAATATCAGTTATACTTGGAGATGCTTTTGGACAAAAAGGTGAAACAAAAAAAGCATTTTCTTATTACGAAAAAGTATTGCAGAACACAGAAAGTGAAATGTTTCCAAAAGCGGCTTTTGGTATAAGTGCTTTTTATACTGAAAACGGCGAGAGCCAAAAGGCAAAAGAGATACTTCTTAAAGCCAAGAATGTTATGGAAAAAAGCGGTAAGTTTGAAAATAAGCTATATGCAGATATTTCATGGACTTTAGGTGCTATTAATGAAAAAGAAAAGAATAGTGCCGAAGCTGAAAGAATGTATAACGTAAGCGTGTGCACAAGGCGCCTGCTTAAAGATAATTCTGTTAAATACCTTAACGATTTAATACGTTTAGGAAACATAATGAAGCGTAATTCCAATAAGGCCGAGGCTGCTTCGGCATATAATGAGGCTGCTGTGCTGCTTTTAAAGCTTAAAGGTGAAAAAGCTGAGTACGCAAAGCTTATTACAAAATTAGCAAAGCTTTATGTAGACTTAGGCAAAAATGAGGCAGCAGAAAACTTCTTCAAAAAAGCTGCTGATATATATAAAAATTTATACGGTGCCGACAGTGACGAATACGCTATGGCGCTTTACGACCAGCTTTTATTCTGTGTTAAAGCCGGAAAGGCGGTTCAGGCGGCAGACAGTCTGCAAAGTCTTATGTCTGTTGTGGAGAAAAACATATACAGTAGGTTCAGAAACGAAAAATATGATTTAAGGCTTAAAAAGCTTTACGAAAAAATACAAAAAATGTAATGCCTTGTATTGACAGTAAGAGTTTTATTTGATAGAATGTCATAGTGCGTTTAAATGCGTATAAGCCGCACAAAGAGGTTAGAAATTACGCAATGGGCGTAATACCGAATTTGGCGAGTAAAGTTACGAGGAGGTGTACTTGTGTACGCAATTATTGAAACTGGCGGCAAACAGTATAAAGTTGCTGAAGGCGATGTAATAAGTGTTGAGAAGTTAGGCGTAGAGGCAGGAAGCGAGTATGTATTTGATAAGGTATTAGTTGTATCTGACGACAACGATACTAAGATTGGTTTCCCTTATGTTGAGGGTGCTAAAGTAGCTGCTTCTGTTGTTTGCGAAGGCAAAGGCAAGAAAGTTATCGTTTACAAATACAAACCTAAAAAAGGTTTCCACAAAAAGAACGGTCACAGACAGCCATTTACTAAACTTCAGATTAGCAAAATCACTCTTTAATTTTTATGATTAAAGCGGAGATTTTCAGGAATGATAATTATGTGATTTGCGGCTTTAAACTCTCAGGACACGCAGGCTTTGCAGAAGAAGGCAGCGACATTGTATGCTCAGCTGTAAGTATGCTTGTTATTAATACTATTAATTGTATTGAGGAGTTTACAGAAGAAAAATTTAATTACTCAGCCGATAATGATAACGGTGGGTATATAGATTTTTATTTACCGGATATTAAAAAGGGTGCCGTTAATCACGATGTGGAGCTTTTGCTTGAAAGCATGCTCTACGGACTGAAAAATGTTGAAAACGAGTACAGTCAATATATAAAAATAATTGACGAAGGAGGCGGAGTTTAATGTTGAGATTAGACCTTCAGTTTTTTGCTCATAAAAAAGGTGTTGGTTCCACAAAGAACGGACGTGATTCTAAGTCTAAAAGACTTGGTGCAAAGCGCGCTGACGGACAGTTTGTTTTAGCTGGAAATATTCTCTACACACAGAGAGGAACAAAAATCCATCCAGGCCTTAACGTAGGCAAGGGCGGAAACGATTCACTCTTTGCTCTTATCGACGGTACAGTTAGATATGAGAGATTAGGCAGAGATAAGAAACAGGTTTCTGTTTATCCTTTAGCTGAGGCAGCAGAATAATTTTGAGAATTAATTAAGGTTTCAAATGGCGCTCATTTGGAACCTTATTTTTTATAATATAATATTAAGTTTAAAGCGGTATTGTAGAAAATAGAAAAGTAAATTAAAATGTAATTAGCTTTCTTCTAACCTTTTTTCTAACTTTTTTCTAACTTTTTTCTAACTTTTTTCTAACTTTTTTCTAACTTATTTTTCTATTTTCTATAACTGCTTGCAAACGATATTCACGTTTTAATTTGGTTAGAATATATATAGTGATTTATACGAGGTGATAATTAATGTTTGTTGACAGAGCGAAAGTGCATATAAAAGGCGGAAACGGCGGAAACGGTGCAGTTTCTTTTTACAGAGCTAAATATATAAGCCACGGCGGACCAGATGGCGGCGACGGCGGCAAAGGCGGAGATGTAATAGTAGAGGGCAGCAGCAGTGTAAGTACACTTATTGATTTTAGATTTAAAAAGCATTTTGTGGCTGAAAACGGCACAGATGGTGGAAAACGTAACTGCACAGGTCCAGACGGTAAGTCAGTAATTATAAAAGTACCTGTAGGCACAGTTATAAGAGAAGCTCAGAGCGGAAAAGTAATGGCTGACATTACAAAAGAAGGCGAAAGAAAGGTGCTTATAAAAGGCGGCAAAGGCGGCAGAGGCAATCAGCACTTTGCAACCCCTACACGACAGGTTCCTAGATATGCCGAAAAAGGCAGACCAAGCAAGGAATACGATATTATACTTGAGCTTAAAACTATTGCCGATGTAGGAATTATAGGCTTCCCTAATGTAGGAAAGAGTACGCTTCTTTCAATGGTTACAAACGCAAACCCTAAAATTGCAGATTATCACTTTACAACTCTTGCCCCTAATTTGGGTGTTGTACAGTATAAAAAAGGTGAAAACTTTGTTATGGCAGATATTCCAGGCCTTGTGGAAGGCGCCAGTGAGGGTGTCGGCTTAGGTCACGAGTTCTTAAGACATGTTGAAAGAACTAAAGTGTTTATACATGTAGTAGATGCGGCAGCTATTGAAGGCGGCGACCCTATAGAGAATATTAATAAAATTAATGCAGAGCTTGAAGCATATAAACCAGAGCTTCTTAAAAGACCGCAGATTATAGCGGCTAATAAAACTGATATTCCAGAAGCAGCTGAAAATGTAGAGCGTATTAAGGCACATTTTGAGCCTTTAGGGTACGAGGTATATCCTATTTCGGCAGCTTCAAACAAAGGCCTTGATAAAATTATAGAGGCGGCGGCAAGAATGCTCAGGGATTATCCACAGGATATAGTTTTTGAAGAAGACTTTGAGGAGTACGAAGAGGTTAAAGTGGATAATGAGCCGTTTAAAATTGAAGTTTACGACGGTAATTATTATGTTGTTACAGGTGTAGGAGTAGAAAAAATGATTGGCTACACAAACATAGACACAGAAAAAGGCTTTGCTTTCTTCCAAAAATACCTGCGTGAAAAAGGTATTATTGATGCTCTTGAGGAAAAAGGCATTAAAGAAGGCGACACAGTTAAAATTTATGACCTGGAATTTGAATATTTTAAATAATATAATAAAAAGCGTGCTGAGTTTAAAACAGCACGTTTTTAAGTTTGTTGTGAAAATAAGGTTTAAAGAATGTTATAAAGAAGGATAAAAAGAACATTATAAAAATAAGATTAATTATTTATAAGAAAATAGACTTTTTTAATTAAAGTGGTATAATAAGCCTTAAGCTGTTTTAGTTATAAATAATGAATAAGTTATTTATGAGTTGTAAATAAGTTATAGGTAAACTATAAAAAAAGTTATATATAAATTTGAAAGTATAGCTGGAGGCTCAAAATGGAAAAAATATCTAAGTTTATATCTGATATTTCACCTATGAAAATTATATTTTTTGGATATATAGTTATTATACTTTTGGGAGCTGTTCTGCTGTTTATGCCTTTCGCTACAAAAGAAGGATTTACCTCTTTTTCAGACGCATTTTTTACAGCAGCTTCAGCAACATGTGTTACAGGCCTTGTAAGGTTTGACACATATACCCATTGGAGTTTATTTGGTCAAATAGTAATATTATGCCTTATTCAAATAGGCGGTATAGGTTTTATGACTATGGCAATAGCATTTATGACTGCCTCTAACAGAAAAATAGGCTTATCGTCAAGAATTTTGATGCAGAACTCCATATCAGCTCCGCAGATAGGCGGTATTGTAAAAATGACAAAGTTTGTTGTATTGGGTACACTTATTGTAGAAGGTACAGGTGCAGTTTTGCTCTCACTGTATTTTTGCCCTAAAATAGGCTTTATAAAAGGTATTTGGTATGGTGTTTTCCATAGTATTTCTGCATTTTGCAATGCCGGTTTTGACCTTATGGGTTTTGAGGGACAGTATTCTTCACTTACAAGCCTTTACTCAAACTGGTATGTAAATATAATTATAATGCTGCTTATAGTAATAGGCGGTTTAGGATTTTTTGTATGGAAAGATTCTTTAGTAAATAAATTAAGATTTAAAAACCTTAAACTGCACAGCAAGATTGTTATTTCTTCAAGCTTGGCACTTATAATAATTGGTGCTGTATGTATTTTTGTATTGGAATTTGGCAGTGCGGCTTTTGAGGGGTTTAGCATTTGGGATAAAATAATAACTTCTCTTTTCCAGTCTGTTACATCAAGAACGGCAGGCTTTAATACTCTGGATTTTACAAAAATGACAGAAGGCGGAATATTTGTAATGATATGCCTTATGATTGTAGGCGGCTCTCCTGGCTCAACAGCAGGCGGTATGAAAACAACAACTTTTGCTGTTATACTTTTAAGCGTTTTTGCTTCGGCAAGAGGCAGAAAAGACTGCCAAGTTTTTGGCAGAAGAATAGAAAGTGATGTACTGCCTTCGGTTTTAAGTATATTTATTATGTATACAGCCATTTCAAGCATTGCGGCCGTTACAGTTTCGCATTTGGAGGGCATACCTATGATAGATGCTGTTTTTGAATGTGTTTCAGCTATGGCAACTGTTGGCTTAACTATGGGTGTTACGCCAGAGCTTGGGTTTATATCTAAAATTATTGTAGCTTGCCTTATGATTATTGGGCGTGTAGGTTCTTTAACTGTGCTTATGGCTGTTGCTTCGCCTAAAGCTAAGGTTAATTCAAAACTGCCTGTTGAGAAAATTCAGGTAGGTTAATATTTAAGGAGGATAAAATGAAAACCATACTTATTATAGGCCTTGGCAGATTTGGAAGGCATATGGCAAAAAAATTTATAGAAGAGGGCAACGATGTTCTTGCCATTGAAAGAGACGAGGAAAGGGCTAACAACGCCACAGACTTTATTAGAAATATTCAAATTGGCGATGCTACTGACGAAAGGTTTATTGAGTCAATAGGTATTAATAACTTTGATATTTGTGTTGTGGCAATAGGTGATGATTTCCAGCATTCACTTGAAATAACTGTTCTTTTAAAAGATATGGGTGCTAAGTTTGTTATTGCAAGAGCCAGCCGTGACGTACATAGGAAACTGCTTTTAAGAAATGGAGCAGACCATGTAGTGTACGCTGAAAGGGAAATGGCTGAAAGACTGGCTGTTAAATTTGGAGCAAAAAATATATTTGATTATATTGAGCTTACGCCGGAAGTTGGAATTTATGAAATTGCTGTTCCTTCGTCGTGGTGCGGCAAAAGTATTATAGAAAAATCCATAAGGGCAAAGTATAATATAAGCATTTTGGCAATTAAAATGAACGGTGAAATATTCCCTCTGCCTTCGCCTGACCATGTGTTTTCAAAAGACGAAACTTTAATGGTAATGGGAACTCATGCCAATATTAAAGCAATAACAAAATAATATTTTACTGTTTACAACATTTTATATATTTGATATACTACAAATAATTTTGTGTATTTGTGTATTAGTTTTACGGTAAGGAGCATTATATGTTAACAAGTAAACAAAGAGCGTATTTAAGAAGCATGGCTAACGGTATAGACACAATATTCCATGTGGGCAAAAGCGGTGTTACACCGGAGCTGACAGAGTCTTTTAATCTTGCCCTTGAGGCTCGTGAGATTGTAAAGGCAAATGTGCTTGACAACAATCTTTTAGGCGCAAGAGAAGTAGCGCAGACAATAGCCGCAAGAACACATTCTGAGGTTGTTCAGGTTATAGGCAACAGATTTGTTTTATACAGAAAATCTAAAAAGGCTATTATAGAATTGCCAAAATAATTATCTGTTCTGTTAGCAGATTGGCCTGCATTTTAACATGCGGGCTTTTAGTTTTTTAAATGGAGAATGAATATGGACGCTAAAAATTATATGGGACAGGCTATCCAGTGGTATCCGGGACACATGACCAAAACAAAAAGAATGATGGTTGAAAATCTTTCTTTGGTTGATGTGGTTATTGAACTATTAGATGCAAGAATACCATACAGCAGTAAAAACCCAGATATTGACGAGCTGGCTAAAAATAAATTCAGAATAGTAGTGCTTAATAAATCCGACTTGGCTGATGAAAAATCTACTGAAAAATGGAAGAAATACTACGAAGAAAAGGGATTTAAAGTTATTACAACTAATTCAATTAACGGAAGCGGTATAAATGCTGTTACGGCGGCGGCTAAAGAGCTTATGGCTGATAAAATACAAAAGCAGAAAGAAAGAGGCCGTCTTTTTGTTCCTATACGCGCTATGATAGCTGGTATACCTAATGTTGGAAAATCCACTTTTATTAACAAGTATGTAGGTAAAACAACAGCTAAAACAGGTGATAAACCCGGCGTAACGCGTGGCAAACAGTGGATAAGGATTAAAAAAGATATGGAGCTTTTGGATACTCCAGGTATTTTGTGGCCTAAGTTTGAGGATAGAGAAGTAGGCCTTAAACTGGCGTTTATAGGCTCTATTAATGATGATATTATTGATTTGGAATCTTTGGCGGCAGGCCTTATTGACTTATTAAGCGAAAAAGCACCGTCCGTTGTGCCTAAAAGATATGGAGTTGTTATTGAAGACATTGACACACCGCATACTATACTTGGCAAGATAGGTGTGGCAAGAGGCTTTGTATTAAAAGGCGGTGCTACAGATTACGGCAGAACAGCTAAAATTATACTTGATGAATTCAGAGGCGGAAAGCTTGGAAAAATAACACTGGAATTGCCGGAAGATATAGAGCGGATGATTGAGCAGGCAAAAAAAGAGGCTGAAGCTAAAAAGATATCTGATGCAGAGAGAAAGAAAAAGTTTAAAAATAACTGATATTTTAATGCGGTAGTGCACTATAGTTAATTTAAAGCAGAGAGCGGAAAATAAAGCTAATAAAATTTTCTGCTCTTTTTGTGTTTTAAGGTTATTAAAAAATAAATTTTTTGCACAACATGTATTGATTTTGGTTTTATTATATTTTTTGCGTAAAACTTTGCATTGTACTATAGTATATGGTATCATTTATTTAATTAAGTATTTAAGTTAATATTAGAAATTAAAGGAGTGCTTTTAATGGAATATAACTGTCTTATTGCGCAGTCAGGGGGGCCTACATCTGCCATAAATGCTACATTAGCCGGAATATACAGCGCGGCTGATAAAAACAGTGCCGTTAATAAAATTTATGGCGGTTTAAATGGTATTGAAGGCATAATTAAAGGAAAAATTGTTGACCTTAAGCCTATTTTAGGTGAGTACGGAAATTTGGGTCTGCTTAAAACCACACCGTCCTCTTTTTTAGGTTCATGCAGATATAAGCTTAAAAGCTGTGCTGAAAATGCAGATGATTATAAAAAAATATTTGATGTATTTAAACAGTACAATATTAAGTATTTCTTTTATATTGGCGGCAATGATTCCATGGATACAATACTTAAGCTTAAGGAGTATCAAGAGGAGCATCCACAGGGTGTAAACCTTATTGGCGTGCCTAAAACAATAGATAATGACCTTATGTGTGTAGACCATACACCAGGATTTGCCAGTGCCGCAAAATATATTGCAACTACAATTAAGGAAATAGCATTTGATACTGCTGTTTACGACATGGACAGTATTGTAGTTGCGGAAATTATGGGCAGAAATGCCGGTTGGCTTACTCTTTCAGCTGGCCTTGCTGAGGACTGTGCCGGAAACAAACTGGCAGACCTTATTTACATACCAGAAATTCCTTTTGATGTAGAAAAGCTTATTGAAGATATTAAAAAAGTACAGGAAACAAAAAGACAGATAGTTATTGCTATTTCAGAAGGCATACGTTTTTCAGATGGAAAGCTTATTTCAGAGTCTGATAAAAAAGATGTTTTTGGCCATGGCCAATTAGGTGGTGCCGCAAACCATGTAGCTGAGTATATAAAAGGTGTTTTAGGCGTAAAAGTAAGAGCAGTTGAAATTAATGTTCTTCAAAGATGCGCTGCGCACTGTCTTTCACTTACTGATATTAACGAGAGCTTTGCCATTGGTGAAAAAGCACTTCAAACAGCTGTTGAAGGTTTAAGCGGTGTTATGATTACAAGTGAAAGAAAACCAGGCGATGTGTACGGAATTGAGTTATCCGCAAGTGATATTAGCTTAATAGCAAATAAAGAAAAGAAAGTCCCAGAAGAATACATAAACGAAAGCAAGAACAATATTTCAGAAGAAGGCCTTAAATATTTAAGACCACTTGTAATGGGTGAAGTAAATATTCCGCATAAGAATGGACTTCCGGTTTATTTAAGTATTAATAACTTTTTATAATATAAAAGAGTTAGAAAGAGTTAGAAAAAAGCGTTTTCCAGCAGGAAAGCGCTTTTTAAGTTTAAAATTTATTATAATTATTTAAGTTGTATTCAAAATGTTTTAAATCTTCTTCAAGTATAAGATGTTTTTTGCTGTCTTTTTCAGTAATAGGCCGTATAGGTCGGCAAGGATTGCCGTAGGCTATGTAGTTATCCGGTATGTCCTTTGTTACAACACTTCCGGCACCAATTACAACATTATTGCCTATATGCACTCCGCCTGTAACAACAACATTACATGCCAGCCAAACATTATCACCTATATGTATTTCGTCGGCATACTCTGCCATTGTTGTTTTGCCGTTTTCATCAAGGCCCATTCTTTCCTGAGCTATTAAAGGGTGAGAGGTGGCCATAAGTGACACATTAGGGCCAAAACACACATTGTTCCCAATATAAATACGTGCATCATCCATAACAGTTAAATTAAAGTTGGCAAAAAAGTTTTCACCTATAAATGTATGACTTCCGTAATTAAACTGTATTGGCCCCTGAAAATAATATACTTTGCCTATGCTTCCTATAAATTCTTTAATTATGGGAAGTCTGTTTGGGTCATATTCGTCTAAAGAATTATAACGCAGGCAGGCACTGTGAGCCTTATGCTTTATATCCTTAAGCTCCTGTTTGCGAGGGTCGAACATTTTGCCGGCGAATATTTTTTCTTCTTCTGTCATTAACTCCACCTCCGAAATAATAATTTATAAATAAAATTTTAGCACAGAGGGGTAGATTTTACAATAAAGTGAAATATGTTTTAGTTATCTTCTTTTTTAGAAATTGCAATAATTTCCAACTGAGTTTGAATTAATTTGTCTATTATATCAACATATTTTTCGTCAACATGTTCTAAACGTTTAGAAATAGAAGAAACATCTGCTTTTTTATCACTCCAAAGAAGGCTGTCGGCAGAAATACCTAAAACATCACATATTTTTTTGAATGTTGAAATTGAAACTCCAACTGTTCCGCATTCAACGTCATATAAAAAGTGAGGGCTAACATCTATTAATTCTGAGAGTCTTTCTCTTGTGAAATTGTATTTTTCTCTGTAAAATCGGATGTTGTTACCTACAATTATGTTAATTTCTTTTTTCTCTTTTGCTCCCAAAATAAAGCCTCCTTTTATTTATTGCTTACATTTTAATTGTAGGTGTTAATTGACAAAACTATGTATTACATATATACTAATTACATGTAATACTGATAATAGGCATGGTTTTGACATTAATTAAAAATTGGGATTATCTTGTTTTTAACTACTGATAAAGTATTATTATATTCTATTTATAGGTATTTACCTATTTTTAGAAAATAATAAATGAGCCAGTAAACGGTTACAATATTACCAGAGATGAGGTGATATTGTGGACGACTCATTTGAGTATGAATTTAGAATGATAGGTTTAAAAATTGCATACTACCGCAAAGCACATAATCCGCCATATACACAGGAACAGCTTGCTGAAATTGTTGGTACCAGTACATCAAATATCGGCACAATAGAAAGCCGTATGTATAAACCTATTTCACTTAAAATGCTTTTTAAAATAGCTAAAGCACTTGATGTTTCACCAAAAGATTTGTTGGATTTTTAAAGACCTTGCTTTGACCGAAGCAAGGTCTTTTTCTACTTTAGTTTACATGTTATAAGTATATAACTATGTATAAATAGAATGTAAAAGGTGCTATAGAATGGTTTGCAGGGAAAAAACAGTCTGTTTTACTGGGCACAGAGAAATAAAAGAAAACTATAACATTTTATTTTTAAAGGTATATTCTGTTGTTGAAAATCTTATAAAAAACGGTTATTTATATTTTGGCTCAGGTGGAGCAAGGGGTTTTGATATTCTGGCTTCGGAAGTAGTTTTAAAGCTTAAAAAGAAATACCAAAATATTCATTTAATACTCGTTTTGCCTTTTATTAACCAGTATGAAAAAGAAAAAGGGTGGAGCAAAGAAGAAATATATAAACATAAAAATATTAAAAAGCAAGCTTCTAAAATAGTCTATACGCAAAAAGCATACAGTGCAGGCTGCTATTATAAAAGAAACCGTCACCTTGTAGATTTTTCTTCTGTTTGTATTTGCTATATGTATAAAGCAACAGGTGGAACTGTATATACTTTGCGGTATGCAATAAAAGAAGGGCTGACTATTATTAACTGTTTCTGATTTTAAGCTAATAAAGAATATTTTATTTTTTAGATATATTCTGTTTAGAGTTTAATAACAGGCATCCATTATAGCATTTCCATAAATTGCTTTTGTCTCTGCAAATTGCTAACAATTCGCATTGTCTGCAATACATGGGAACATTATTCAGATATTCCAGTTTTTCTTTACCAGCAAACAGCCTTTCAATTAAATCACTTAAAAAATTTATTAAATTATAATATCTCATAACCAAAACCTCTTTTAAGTATAATTTATATTATTATACATCTATAGATTAATAATATAAATCTTTAGGTGATTATAAATTAACCTAAAAAACCATATACTAAAACTACAGGATGGGTGATGAGTATATGAACACAGAGGATTTGAAAAAAATTGGTGTCCGCATTGTTGAACGACGAAAAGAATTGAAATTAACCCAAGAGCAGATAGCCGAGCGTATGAACGTATCTATCCAAATGATTTCTAACATAGAAAGAGGGAACAAGGCTATAAAAATTGAAAATCTTTTAAAGCTTTGCGATATACTCAAAACAAGTACGGACTATATATTGACTGGTAAACGTACAAATAATGATTTTGGTAATTTAGCCAGCAAGATTTCGCTTTTAACAGAGTCGGATTATAAAATGATAGAAATGCTGGTTGATTATCGTTTGAATGATAATAAATAAAAAGGTATGAGTAAATTTTTATTTTTCTCATACCTTTTGTGTTTTATAAAATTGATATAGGCTTTGTGTATAATTTGGGATTTTAGTTCAATTCAAAAAAATAAGGGGTGCATAAGCACCCCGATTTTTATGACTTTTAAATTATTTGAAGTATCTGTTGTAAAGACCTTCGAATGCTTTACCATGTCTAGCTTCGTCACGAGCCATTTCGTGTACTGTATCATGAATAGCGTCAAGGTTAGCAGCTTTTGCTCTCTTAGCAAGGTCTGTTTTACCAGCTGTAGCGCCGTTTTCAGCAGCGATACGAAGCTCAAGGTTTTTCTTTGTAGAATTTGTTACTACTTCGCCAAGAAGTTCTGCAAATTTAGCAGCATGCTCTGCCTCTTCGTAAGCAGCTTTCTCATAATACATACCAACTTCTGGATAACCTTCTCTATGAGCTACTCTTGCCATTGCAAGGTACATACCAACTTCTGTGCACTCGCCTTCAAAGTTTGCTCTAAGGTCAGCCATGATGTCTTCGCTTGAACCCTGTGCTACACCTACAACGTGCTCAGCAGCCCATGTAAGCTCGCCAACCTGCTCTGTGAATTTCTCCTTTGGAGCTTTGCAAACTGGACAGAAATCTGGAGCCTCTGTACCTTCATGAACATAACCGCAAACTGAACAAACAAATTTTTTCATTTTATAATCCTCCTTGAATATATGTACTTGATTAAGTGACAATAATTATTAACTGATAATTATTATACTTATTATGACCCTATATGTCAATACTTTTATTCAATATTTTTATATTTTGTTTTAATAGAAAAACATAAGTACATAATTTAATGTAGTACATAAAAATTATTTTTTCAAGACATATATTGTTAAATTTTTATTTAACCTTAAATCTTAATTTTTACAGTATTCTTTATTTTACAGGTGCTTTGGTATATAATAATGTAAACAGCAATTAAAGGAGGAACTTAACTGGTGTTTAAAAAAGATGAAATTTATTTTGGATTTAAACTTATAAAAACAGAAAATGTTGATGATATAAATTCTTTATGCCATGTTTTTATGCATGAAAAAAGCGGCGCCAGATTATTTTACGCCCAAAATGATGATAAAAACAAGGTGTTTTTTATTTCCTTTAAAACTCCGCCGGAAAATGACTGCGGAACTGCCCATATTATGGAACATTCCGTTTTATGCGGCTCAGAAAAGTATCCTTTAAAAGACCCATTTAATGAGCTTGAAAAAGGCTCTCTTAACACTTATCTTAATGCCCTTACTTATTCAGATAAAACAATGTATCCTGTTGCCAGTGTAAATGATAAGGATTTTGATAATTTAGTAAGGGTTTATGCTGATGCAGTTTTTAAGCCTAATGTATTAAAAGAAGAAAAAATATTTAAACAGGAAGGTTGGCATTACGAGCTGGAAAGTGCTCAAGGCGAAATTAAATATAACGGTGTTGTGTTTAACGAGATGAAAGGTGCTCTTTCTCAGCCGGAGAGAGTTTTGGAAAACTGCGCATCAAGAAGTCTTTTTGGTTTTACGCCTTATGGTTATGAGTCAGGGGGAGACCCAGATAAAATTACTGATTTAACATATCAGGGTTTTAAAGATTTTTATAATAAATATTACTATCCGTCAAACAGCTACATTTATTTATACGGAGATATGGATATTGAAAAATATCTGAAATTCTTAGATGAGGAATATCTGTGTAATTATAAAAAATCAGAACAGGAAATTATTATTAATGAAGTAAATAAACCATACAAGGAATACGATGAAGCTTTATATTCCGTTATTGAAAGAGTTAAGGATTTAAAAGATAGCTATTTTTCGCTTAATTACTGCACTGGTAAGTCAACGGACATTCTTCTTCAGTTTGGTATGGAGATATTAAGCTATATTCTTTTTGAAACCAACGGCTCACCGGTTAAAAAAGCCGCTGTTGAAAGTAGTTTATGCGGGGATTTGGAAGGCTGGTTTGATAATTCAACTTACCAGATGACACTTAATATAGTAGGAAAAAAGTGCCGTTATGAGGACAGGTTTAAATTTAAGGATTTAATAACAGAAAAGCTCAAAGAATTGGCTCAAAATGGTATAGACAAAAATCTTGCTGTTTCTGCCATTAATTACATTGAGTTTTTATTAAGAGAAGCAGATTTTGGCTACAAGCCTAAAGGTTTGGCTTATGGTATGCGTATGATGTACGGTTACCTTCATGGAAAAGACCCTGTTGAAAGCATTAAAATGTGGAAGTATTTTGATGAAATAAGAAATAATGTCGATAATGGGTTCTTTGAAAATTTAATCAAGGAGTACCTTATTAATAACAGCCACTTTTCATATACAGTAATTAAGGCGCAAGAGGGGCTTCAGGCGGAAATAGACAGGCGTACAGAAGAAGAGCTTAAAAAATTTAAAGAGAGTTTAAGCCATGAGCAAATTGAAAAGCTTATTAAAGACACAGAAGAATTAAAAGAATATCAGGACTCAGAAGAAAGCGAAGAAAACTTAAATAAAATACCTTTTATATCCGTAAACGAGGTTGAAAAAAAATCAGAGCCATTAAACAGTGTTGAATATGAAAATGGAATAAGTGTATTTGATGACACTAATTCTATTGAGTATATAAAAATAATGTTTGATTTAAACTGCCTGCCGCAGGACATGATACCTTATGCCGGCTTATTGGCAAAAGTGTTATGCAAGATAGATACTAAAAAATACAGCTATGAGGCTCTTCCGTCTGAAATGGACATGAATACAGGCGGAATATATTCAACTGTGGATATATATGAGTCACCGGAAGGTTTAAGGCCGGTTTTAGCCATTAACGGCAAGGCTTTGGAAAGAAACAGGCAAAAACTTTTTGAGCTTTTTGAGGAAATTATGGTAAACAGTGATTTTACCAAAGTTGAAAGTCTTAAAAAGATAATTCGTGAGCTTATAATGCGCAATGAAACTGTTATAAGCGAAAATGGTCATTCATATTCTGTATTGAGGGCGCTTTCTTATATCCGTCCAGCTTCGGCATATAAAGAAATGGTTAAGGGCATAGCATTTAATGATTTTGTTATTAAGGCCGAAAAAAATATTGAGTATACGGCACAAAAGCTTTTAGAAACATATAAGGCTGTAATAACCAAAGATAACTTTGTATTATGTACTTTGTGGGACAAAAAGAACAATGAAAAAAGCATTGACTTGTATTCAAAACTTAATAAAATTCTTCCTGAAGGTAAAAAGGACAGGTTTAAATTTGATTTTGCTTCAAAAATATTTAAAGAAGCCGTTACAAATAGTTCTAAAATAGTTTATAACGCTAAAGGCGCGGACTTTGCTTTGCTGGGACATAGCTACAGTGGGGCAATGAATGTAGTAAGAAATATAATTAATACCGAGTATTTATGGAACCAAGTCCGTGTTAAAAACGGCGCATATGGTGCAGGGTGCGCTATGCTCAGAAACGGCAGTATTTACGCCTATTCATACAGAGACCCTAACACTGTTAAAACTTTTGAAGCTTACAACATGACTGGTAATTTTTTAAGACAAGCATGCGGCAATATAGATATTGATAAATTTATATTAGGAGCCATAAATGATATTGACAGGCCTAAGAGCTGTTCTGATAAAATAGAAACAGCGGCTTTAAGGTATATGCAGAAAATAAGTCAGGATATGGTTCAGAAATCAAGAGATGAGATTTTGTCAGCCGGAAGCAAAGACATTTTATTGTGTGCTGATATTTTTGACGAGGCTATGAACAATGCCGCAAGTGTAACTATAGGAAGCAAAAGCATTATTGAAAACAGCGGCAGCTACTATGATAGTATTAGGAATTTAATAGCAGGTGAGATATTGTGAGTATTCACTCTTTTAATTACATGGGTATACCTGTAGAGTATAACCTTATAAGAAAAAAAGTTAAGAATATAAACATTCATATTAATGAGAAGTGTTTAATAACCGTTTCGGCATCTGAAAAAACACCTATTAAGTGTGTTACAGACTTTGTTGAGTCAAAGGCTGACTGGATACTGCGGAACATGGCCGAAATAGAAAGATATAACCTTACAAAGCCTGATGACAAGATTTACGACGGAAAAAATGTTTTTATATTAGGCAATCAGTATGTTGTTAAGGTAGTAAACAGTAATGAAAACAGTGTTGATATTGAAGGCGAAAATGTTGTTATACACTCAAGCAGTTCTGAAAGTGATGTTTTAAAAAGCTATTATTTACAGTTTTTAAAAGAAAAAGCTTATGATATATTCTCATCGGTTTTAAACGAAATGTACCAAAAAATAAAATGCGAAGGCATACCTGAACCAAAGCTTAATATAAGAAACATGAAAACTCGCTGGGGAACGTGCAATATAAAAACATCTGTTATTACACTTAATTTACAGCTTATTAAAACTGATATTGATTGCATAAGGCAGGTAGCAGCCCATGAGCTAGTGCATTTTAAAGTTAAAAACCACGGAAAGGATTTTTACAGGTTACTTGAAAAATATGTGCCTAACTGGAAAGAATTAAAAAAAGCAATGGATACACGTTACAAAGACGGTATTTAATAAAGATAAATTTCATTAGAATTAAAACGGAGTTATTGGGAAGATATATAAATATATTTCTTTTTATAACTCCGTATTTTTTTGCCAAACTTAATTGATTTTAAAAATATCTATTTTATAAATTTAAAATATTAGAAAATTAATTTGAAATTCTTTATTTTTAAAGGCAAATACTGTTTAAAAATTAAAAATAAAAACTTAAAATATACAATTATTGTATGCTTTTAAGTACAAAAATTGAACATAAAATTTCTGGAATGGTGGTAAAGCGGTCAGACTGGTGATTTTAAGACAATAAAATCAGGTATTTTTATATAAAACTTTTGTTTATTTTGTATATGTCAATAAACCTTGAATATTAAAGCTTTTTCGCAAAAAATATAAAAAAATTCATTGACTTATTTAAAATGGTCTGTTATTATTTACAATGTATTTAAGGATATGTATTGTTCGTATATACGAATTACGTTTTGCTTTTTATTGTAATATCGCTGTGGACAGCAGAAAGGGTGTTTAATATGAAATTAATGCACACAAAATTACCTGAGTTCCTTGAAAAAATGAGGGTTGCTTCAGAAGAAAGCCCAAACCCTAAGCAGATTAAAATTAGAGGACTTGAAAACCTTACATCAGCTAAAATGCAGTCATTAAGAACTGGTCGTATTGAGCACGCCGTTAGGGAAATGACTATGAAAGACGGCGTTGAAAGAATAGAATTCCAAGTTATACCTCGTGTGCCTGAAACTATGCATACAGTTATTATTAAAGGCATTGATAAAGACGGCAAAACAAAAAGCGCTATTCTTGAAGTGCTTAATATACTTCATCCTACAGAAGAAGCTTATCTTCTTGACTGTGATGATATAGAAGACAGAAGACCTGGCATTGGCAGACACTGATTTAAGGGAGGTACTTAAAATGGCTAAATTAACATATAAAATGATACCTGAGGGAATGCTTGAAGGAAAGTATGTCCCACTTAATATTGCATTTATAGATTACAGAGAAGTTAAAGCCGCAGGCATTACACCAAGACAGGCTTTTGAGGCTGTTGCAAAAACTGTTGACGGACCTGTTGGTATGAATATATTTGACCCTGATGTTGTTACTACAACAAGCGATGGCGTTATGGTTGAAGGTACTGTTAGATTTATGGCAGCTGCTGACAAAGGTAAAATGAACCATGATTTTGGTTACCTCGAAATGGCTGAAATGCCATATTCTGAGGAGCTTATTAAAGAAGAACCACACCTTATTCAGTGGAAGAAAAATTATCCAGGAAAAAGACTTTTCAGAGGTCCAGACCCTGCTACAAAGATTATACCTGTTCATAATGTATGTATTTCAGGTAGAGCCAGCAACAATAACTCAGCTACAGAAATGATGAATATTGTTACTATGGAGGAAATACTTCTTCCTATACTTGGCCAGCAGCAGATTATTAGAAACGGCAAAGTTGTACTTGGTATGACAGGCGGCATTATATCTGTAGGTATAGGTATGATTATGCCAGAAAAATTCGGTCGTGTATTCCCTACAAGACAGTTCCCAGCAGGCGAAACAGCTCATGGCAGCGGTCCTTATGCTCAGACTCTTAAGGCTCACATTCCTTGCATTGTTGCAGACAAAGCTGTTCTTGCTGAAAACATTATTAAATGTCTTGAAGCAGGATGCATACCTGGTAGAACAGTAGGTGCTTCACCAGCAGTTCTTTCAGTAGCAAGAAGCATGGGTGTTGAAATTGATATGGACAACATTACAGATAGAGCTTTTGAGGAGCTTGCAAGTGTTGGCTTTACAAAAGAATGGATGAAAGAAAAAGTTGATATACTTACTCCAGAAGAAATAATTGCTAAAGCTGACGAGATTATCCCTGGTGTTGTTGACGGAACAAAATACAATGTTCCTGACCTTATTAAAGAAACAACAATAGAAATTTGATTTTAGTTAAAAAACCGCCAACATTACTCTTATGTTTAGTGTGTGTGGTATGGTTACGGTGTTTAATAGATAATTTTGGCGGTTAAATAATTGCATGGGGCTTTAAGAATGCGAAATAATAGCTTAAAGGCCCATGCTTGTTTATATGGGGAATTTTATTACTTACATTGAAAAGGAATGGTTGTAATGAGTTTTGTTAAAGAAAATGCGGTTTATCCTAAAATGTACCGCATTAAACAGCATTTTGCTAACGACAAGGTTGCAGATATAAAAAGCGAGGTTTACAAACAGTTTGATTTAATAGGACTTAAAGATAAAATTAAGCCAGAAGCGCAGATAGGCATTACATGCGGAAGCAGGGGAATAAATAATATAGACAAAATTATTAAGGCTGCTGTTGATTATGTAAAAGATAATGGCGGCAAACCATTTATTATACCAGCAATGGGCAGCCATGGCGGCGCTACAGCTGAAGGACAGAAACATGTATGCGAAAAGTTTGGCGTAAGCGAAGAAGCAATGGGATGTCCTATACGTTCTTCTATGGAAACAGTTGTGCTTGGCAAAACAAAAAGCGGCGTTGAAGTGCATTTTGATAAAAATGCTTATGAGTCTGACGGTGTTATAGTTGTAAACCGTGTTAAAAGACATACTGACTTTACAGCTAAAAACGAAAGCGGTATTGTTAAAATGCTTTCTGTAGGCTTAGGCAAGCAAAAGGGCGCAAGCGCCATGCATACAAACGGCCTTGGCAAAACTATACCTGAAACAGCCGAGGTTATATTAGAAAAAGCGCCTATTTTGGGTGGCTTATGCATAGTTGAAAACGCACATGAGGAAACATCAGTGCTTAAAGCCGTTAAAAGAGAAAACTTTATTGAAGAAGACGCTAAAATGCTTGAGCTCTCCAATTCTCTTGTACCATCACTTCCTTGCAGAGATATAGACATACTTATAGTTAAGGAAATGGGCAAGCAGTACAGCGGTACAGGCATGGACACAAAGGTAATAGGCCGAATGAAGATATTTGGAGAAGTGGAGCCAGATTATCCGTCTGTTAAAAAATTAGTGGCTTTAAGGCTTTCAAACGCGTCTTATGGCAATGCCCTTGGCATTGGACTTGCTGATTTAACAGTTAAAAAACTTGTTGATTCCATTGATTATGAGGCTATGTATTCTAACCTTGTAACAACAACATTCCTTGAAAGAGGCAGAGTTCCTGTTCATTTTAATACTGAAAAGGAATCAATAGATGTAGCTTTTGCCACAATAGGCGCTGTAGAGCATGAAAATGCAAGGGTAATGATTATTGATAATACACTTAACATAGGCACTATGCTTGTTTCTGAGAGCATTTACAGCGAAATTAAGGATAAAGTAGAGCTTTTAGACGAGAATGTAAGCATAGAGTTTGATGAAAACGGTGTGCTTAAAAATTAATACGTTTTTTGTATAACTAAAACAGGCGGTATGCATATTATGAAATATGTCTATCGCCTGTTTTTTAATTTGGCTCAATGCTTTTATGCTTTAATTCTGTTGGGTTATGTTGTATAATATATTTATTCGAGAGGAGGCAGGTATTATGGAAAAACTTTTCAGAAAAATATTAAAAGGCATTAATTCCGTTAATGGTACAGATGTTACATTGCTTATGGGCTGCATAGGCGCATTAAGTATTCTTTTGGGTCTTAATATTCCAGAAAGAAGTAAAAAGGCTGTTTCTGTTGCTGCTGTTTTTGTGTTTATAATAACATCAATACCAGCAATTTCAAAAATAGCTGGTAAAATGCTTGATAATGAAACAGATGAGTATTTCAGCGATGATGACTGCTTTGAGCCGGAATTATAATATGTTGTGTTTGATTGGAGCGGAATTTTAAGCCGCTCCTGTTAACTTTTTTTCATTATTTCAAAAAAATATAAAAAAGTTATAAAAAAGTTATAAAAAAGTGTTGACATGGTTTTAACATTATGGTAAGATATCATTCGTCGGTAAGACAAGCAGTAAATAAGAGATAAAAAACTTATCTCAGATAAACGACAATATGGCTCAGTAGCTCAGTTGGTTAGAGCGCCGGCCTGTCACGCCGGAGGTCATGGGTTCGAGCCCCACCTGAGTCGTTTAGTTTGGGAGTTTAGCTCAGCTGGGAGAGCGCTTGCCTTACAAGCAAGATGTCACAGGTTCGAGCCCTGTAATTCCCATTAAAGCCTTTGATTTAGTTCAAAGGCTTTTTTGCTTTTTAAATTATATTGTGTGCTTAATAGAACGTGGGTGGTTTTGTATGATTAGAAAAGCTGTGATAAATGATTTAAAAAATGTGTTTGATATTTATTTAAAAGCCATTGAAAAGCTTAAAAGCTTGGGCATAGACCAGTGGGATGAAATATATCCTGACTTTGAAACAATTAAGAATGATATTGAACGCGGTGAGATGTATATTATGCCCCTTAATGGGCATATTGCTGCCTGCGGTGTTATAAATAAAGAAGACGAAGGCTATGAAGGCGGTAACTGGAAATTTGGCGATAATTACAGGGTAATTCATAGACTGTGTGTTAATGTAGATTTTCAGTCTATGGGTATTGGCAAGAAAATGCTTCAGTGTTTGGAAGATGAAATTAAGAAAATGAAGTTCGACTCTGTTAGAATGGATGTGCTGCCCGGCAACAAAAGAGCTATAGAGATGTATAAAAATTTTGGCTATATTGATGTAGGTGAAGTTGAGTACAGAAAAGGTATATTCCGCTTGTATGAAAAGAATTTGAAGTGAAAATGATATTGATGAATTTTTAAAGTTAATTACATATTATAAAGAATATAATTAAATAACCTCCTATTAGATAGGTGCATACTGTACCCAACTAATCAGGAGGTTATTTGGTTAGGAGTTTAAGAGTTAATTGGTTTGGACTTTATTAAAAAGGCTTATTAAATAGGATTATTTAAAAATAGGTTGGTCTGTGATGTATAAAAAATATTTAAAATAAAGGCTTTAGCTTGCTTTTTGCTCAAGACGAAGTCTGTCTGCAATAAGGGCAATAAACTCGCTGTTTGTAGGTTTGCCTTTATGATTGTTTATTGTATAGCCGAAAAGACTGTCTATAGCCTCAATTTTGCCTCTGTTCCATGCTACCTCTATAGCGTGGCGAATAGCTCTTTCAACCCGTGAAGGAGTAGTGTTGCACTTTTTGGCAATGGAAGGGTAAAGCTCTTTTGTTATATAGTTAAGTACATCCATGTCGTTTACACTCATAATAATGGCTTCACGCATATAGTGATAACCTCTTATGTGGGCTGGAACACCAATTTCGTGCAGTATATTAGTTACTTTTGTTTCAAGGTCATAAGCTGAGTTGTCAAAAAGATGTTTTTCGCCTGCGTTTGGATTAAAAGCCGCATTTATTGTTCTTGGTGCAGATGTGCTTCTAAACTGGCGTATTCTGTTAGCAAGGGATTCCATATCAAAAGGTTTTACTATATAGTAGTCTGCGCCAAGTTCAAAAGCTCTTTGTGATATTTTCTCTTGACTGAGGGCTGAAAGTATAATGCATACAGGGCGCTTTTCTGTAGGATTTTGATTTATTTTGTCCAAAACCCCAAGCCCATCAAGACGCGGCATGATTCCATCTATTATTGCTACATCAGGCTGTTTTTCGCATATCATTTCATAAGCATCTACTCCATCGTAAGAAACAGAAACTACTTCCATATCTTCTTTTGAATTGAGAAAATTCTTAAGTATATCACAAAAATCTTTGTTATCATCCGCAATAGAAATTTTTACTTTGTTTTGGCTCAAAATAACCCCTCCGTTTAAATATATTTTTAGTTGTTATATACTATTTATACTAATTATTTGGTAAATAATTCCGTATATTGGAGATTATAAAAGGAGCTATCTGCTTTTTCAACAATTTCTTTTCCACAAAAAATAGAAAAAACTGACTCATATGTCAGATTGTGCCGTTGTTAATTGGCGCAAAAATAAAACATAAGTTGTAAAAATAAAAGTTATAAGCTTTTTTGGCGATAAAAAAATCAATGAATTTAACATATATTCTTTCATAAATTTGGAATAATAAGCTGTTTTTTGTCAAAAAAAATAACCGCACAAATAAAATGCGCGGTTTATTAGATTGTGTAATTTATTTAGGCAGACCAAAACGCGAAAGAGATGAGTTTTTATACCTGTTGTCAGAGGATATGTCTTTTCCAAACCAAGAAGGAGCAATAAATGAGTCGCATTCAGTTTGGGTTTTAAATTCAACTTCTGTTGTTATAAGTCCTTTTAACTCTCCATAATATATATCTGTTTCAGCAGTAAGTCCGTCATTAAGAGGAATAAAGTATCTTGTTTTGGATATAACTTTAGTTTCGGCTTTTTTTAAAAGGTTTTCGTACTGATTTTTAGTGATTAATGTTTCAAATTCCTCTCGGCTTATTTCACCTGAGCCTTTAAAAGTAAGAAAATAATTTTCGTCACTTTTTCTAATGCGTATTACAGGGTCAGTTGATATATAGGACTGCTGAATTTCTGTTTTGGAAAATTTATTTAAGTCAAAAGGAATATTTGCTGTTAAATATTTTTTTTCTATCTCCATATTGTGCCTCCAGTTTTTATTTTGAAATATTATAGCACAAATATTAAATATCTGTTGGCATTGTTTTAGATTGTTTTTTTGTATATAATAATATTAGTAAATACAAAAGGAGGAGTGAAAATGAAAAAAGCGGCAGTTTTTTTCGGTGAAGGATTTGAAGAAGTGGAAGCGCTTACACAAGTTGATTTGCTTAAGCGTGCTGGTATAGATGTTGTTATGGTTTCAATTACACATGATGAGTTTGTTAAAGGAACACATGGTGTAACAATAAAGTGTGATATGTCTATTGATAAAAACAAATTAAAAGACGCTGATGCTATTATTCTTCCAGGCGGAATGCCAGGAACAAGCAATTTGGCTGCATGTGATGAGCTTAAAGAGCTTATTACAGAATTTAACAACAGCGGAAAATTAATTGCGGCTATTTGTGCTGCGCCTTCTCTTTTTGGTGGTATGGGAATATTAAAGGGCAAAAAAGCTTGTTCTTATCCTGGCTTTGAAAAATACCTTACAGGCGCCCAAGTTGAGTACAATAATGTAAGCTATGACGGAAATATAATTACATCCCGCGGTGTTGGAACTGCCATAGATTTTGCTTCAGAGATAATAACATATCTTTTGGACGAAAAAACAGCTGCTGAAGTATTAGACAGCATAGTTTACAAAAAATAATTTTTTTCAACATGAACTTTAAATAGTCAGGTTGTGTAAATAATGAATAAAATTCAAAAATATTTTAGGTACAGACAGTCACTTATAGACCAGTACCTTAAAGGTGATATGACAAAGCGTGAGTATCTGCAAATGAATTACAATGCTGTTGTTCATAATGACATAGGGCCTTTTAGATACATTGATACTGTAGAAAAGGGGCTTTATAACTACCAATACTATAATGCTTTGGCAAAAGAAATGAAGTCTGTAAGCACATCTTACGGCATTGATTATGACGCTAAAAGGGATTACCAAAGTCAGGCTGATTACTATTACTCAAAGAAAGACAGGGCAACTATGAAAGTCCTTAAAATGCTTGATTACAAAGGCGTTGAGGCTTATTTTGTTAAGGTAAAGAGTAAAGCACTTAAAGGAAAGCTTTTTGAGATTGTATGCAGTGACTGCTACGGAATGATTCTTCATTCTACAAATGAAAAGCTTCTTAATGATTTGCGGCAGGAAGGCGTTTTTTCCGAAGGTACAAGAATTTCTTTAATAGACGGATATGTAAACCAAAGGTATTGAGGCAGGAGGGCGGTTTTATGAAATGTCCGTACTGTGGTAATGAAATGAAAAAAGGGTATTTTTATTCAGCAAGAAGTTTTAAATTTAACTGGTTCTTAGATAACGGGAATCGTCCGGGAATAAAGAAAAATATTGTATACAGCATTATTGACTTAGGCGGTGATTTGGAAGTCGGTCAGGATGTTAAAGACGGGTTTTTAAAAGACATAGCCGGAGGAACTATGATGTATGCCCATTACTGCAAAGACTGCGGCAAAATGGTTATGGACTTAAACGAAAACGAGTATTTTGACAAAACAGAAGATAACTAATAAAATACAAAAAACAGCGCTTAATATTTATTGAATTTATTAGGCGCTGTTTTGTTATGTATTATTTATTCATCTATTCCCGGTGTAAAATGTGGGCAAAGGTGAGAAAGAAAACAGTCAGAACATTTTGGACGGCGAGCAATGCACACCTTTCGGCCATGGGCAATTACCTGTGTGTTGTAGCTTATCCAGTGGTCTTTAGGCAGTATTTCCATTAATTCAAACTCTATTTTAACTGGGTCCTGGCTTGTTGTAAGTCCTAAAAGATTTGTTATGCGCTTTACATGTGTGTCTACAACAATGCTTGGTATGCCGTAAATATTGCCGCGTATTACATTTGCGGTTTTTCTGCCTACACCGGCTAAAGCTGTAAGCTTTTCAATCTCCTGCGGTACTTCGCCGTTATACTCTCTTAAAAGTGACTGACAGCATGAAATTATATTTTTGGCTTTATTATGGTAAAAACCTGTTGAGCGTATATCGTTTTCAAGCTCTGATAAATCTGCTTCGGCAAAATCTTTTACAGAAGTGTATTTTTTAAAGAGGTTTTCAGTAACCATATTAACCCTGTCATCGGTACACTGGGCGCTTAGTATTGTGGCTATTAAAAGCTGCCAAGCGTTTTTATGGTTTAAATAGCACTTTGCCGGGCCGTAATGATAGTCTAATAATTCAAGTATTTTAGAGACTCTTTCTTTTTGTTCCATTTTTTCCTCCGTAATTAGTTATATAAAAACTTGTGTAATTTCAGCGTGGTTTGTAATTATATCTCTGTTGTAGTAGTTAAAAAGAATGTCGTTTTCTTCTGCCTTAATTTCATTGTAATTTAGATATTCCAAAATGTTGTATTTAAAATGTTCTATACGGCACATTCTGGAAAGCTGCTGCGGTGAAAAACTTGTAAGAGTAGGCATATATTTTTCAGTTTCGCTTTGGGTGTTAAAGAACTTTCTTTTTGCTGCCTTATATTCTTCTGTTATACTTTCATCAATAAAATTAGGCATTGATTTTAAGTTGTCTGAAAGCAGCATATCAAATTTTAAAAGGTCCTTTATAATTTCAATATCTGTTTTTGAAAAGCTACTGTTTATGGAAAAATTATAGAATATAACATAAAGTTCTTGTTTGCTGTGGTTTACCCTATGAAGTCCATTATTTACCCAATAATTGGCTAAGCTTTCGTAAAAATCAAAAGGCGACTCAAAAAGATTGCAGACATATTTTTCTGTAGTTGGTATTTTAAATGAGTTATAATATGTTTCCACCATTTCCTCTATATTTTTAAGCATAAGCATGTGGTCAAAGTCAATATCTCTGGTGTATAACACTTCATAAGGTGCTTTGCTGTCGTAAACAATGCCATACTTTTCAGCGTCACGCCTTAAACCCGAGCCCTTTAAAAGCTTTAAAAATCCAAGTTGGAGCTGCTCTGGGTGAAGGGAGTACACATCGTTAAATGATTTTTTAAAAGACTCATATCCTTCGTATGGAAGGCCAGCTATAAGGTCAAGGTGAACGTGTATGTTTTTGCCTTCTTTTATTTTTTCAACCTTGTGTCGCAAAGTTTGAAAATCATTGCTTCGGCTTACGGCTTCAAGTGTTTTGTTGTTTGTAGATTGAACGCCTATTTCAAACTGAAAAAGACCTTTTCTGGCATTTTTTAAAAACTCAATTTCGTTATCATCCAGTATATGTGCCTCAATTTCCATGTGAAAATTAGTTTTGCCATTGTCGTGTGCCATTAAATAACTCCATATAAAATGAGCATGGTCTTTGTTGCAGTTAAATGTTCTGTCTACAAATTTAACTTGTCGCACGTTATTTTGTAAGAAAAAATCCAAGTCAGATTTTACTCTTTCATCTGATAAAAACCTAACTCGTCCGTCTATTGACGAAAGGCAGAACTGGCAGTTATAAGGACAGCCTCTTTGGGATTCGTAATAAATAATTTTGTTTTCAGTATCTTTTAAATTGCTGCAGGAAAAAGGTATATCGTTAAGGCTAAGCTCTTTTTCCGGTGGATTTACAAATATTTCTTCTCCTTTTCGGTAAGTTACGCCGTTTATGGAAGAAAAATCAAAGCTGCCGTTTATTAAGCTTTTTGCTGTGTTATAAAATATTTTTTCACCTTCGCCACGCATTACAAGGTCTATAAATCTATTTTCTTTAAGAAGCAAATCACTTTCAAAGCTTACTTCAGGTCCGCCTAAAAATATAAACACGTTAGGAAGGACTTTTTTCAGCATTTCGGCTATATGAAGTGTCATTTCTATATTCCAAATATAGCAGGAAAAGCCTACGGCGTCAGGTTTTTTATTATATATTTCGCTTAATATAAACTCTTTTTCGTTGTTTATTGTAAATTCACATGTTTCTATATTTTCGGCAATAGAGGTGCTATAAGCTTTAAGCGTTCTAAGTGCCAACGAGGAATGTATAAATTTGGCATTAAGCGCCACAAGAAGTATTTTCATATTTATCACCAATTAATTATAAATTTCAACAAACAGTATAACACAAACATAACTATTAAAAAAAGACACCAAAGAATATATTTTATATTTCAGGATAGAATATGTAAAAACAGCAAAAGGCGGTAAAAAATATATGAATAGGTTTAAGGTTTGTGTTTTTGGTGCTGTAACTGGGTTTATAAACGGTATTTTTGGTTCAGGCGGAGGAGTTGCCGCTGTTTACTTTTTGGAAAAATATGCCTCTCTTACTGCCCGAAAAAGTCATGCTACGGCGGTGGCTCTTATACTGCCTATTTCTGTTGTTTCAGCTGTTATTTACCTTTTTAAAGCTGATATTATGATTAAAAGTGTGCTTATTACATCTGCCGGAGGTGTAATAGGCGGCATAACAGGTGCCTTTTTGCTGGGGAAGGTATCCAACAATATAATCCATAAAACTTTCGGTATTTTTATGATAATTTCTGCTATAAGGATGATTATGTTATGATATTATTTTTATCTGGCTTATTTTCCGGCATATTAGGCGGTATGGGAATAGGCGGAGGAACAGTGCTTATACCAACACTTTCGTTTTTTACTGATTTAACTCAGCAGCAGATACAGGGCATAAACCTAATATATTTTATTCCTTCGGCACTTGCAGCCGTTATTATTCACTCTAAAAAAGGCAATATTGAGAAAAAAGGTTTAACACCAATGATTATAGCGGCCGTTATTTTTTCAGCTACCGGTGCTTTTATAGCTATGTTTATAAGCGGAGATTTACTTAGAAAGCTTTTTGCTGTGTTTCTTTTTATAATAGGTATAAAGGAATTATTAAAAAAAGATAATGGCAAATAAATGCTACTTAGTGGCAATAAAGTAATGTTTATGATATACTAAATTAATATAGATTTTATGTGTTTAATATTTTAAGGTTTTTATTTGCCGGTGGTTTGATATGAATTTTATTGAAAATGTATTTGTAAGCGGTATTGATGATATTAATACGGTTGTTTACAGCTTAAAAAGAAACATTCCTGTTATTAATGTTTATATTATACTTATTGACGAAAATAGCAAAAGCATTATAGTTTCAAGCTTTGAGTATTTTAAAAACAATGAATATAAAAATATGTATGCTGTCGGAATTTGTTCCGGTAAATACAACGCTTATAGGACATACAGCGAAATTATAAAATACGCATTAGGCAAAAAATGGAATTTATCTGACTTAGGCAAAAACCTTATAGGGGAGAAATAATTTTGAAAGTAACAAGCGCTTTTTTATCTTTTATATGTGGTCTGGCTTTATTGATTTTTTTGCTTATTTCATCTTTTGGTATGGCTGCGTTTTACGATATTGACTATTTTGGTTATGAGTTTGAAAAAAATTCAATAGATAAAGTTACTGGTTACAGTATAGAAAAGCTTGAAAATGAGGCGCAGTTGCTTTTGGACTATATGCTTTTAGATGAAGCCGAGGAAGAATTTCAAAACAGCACTTTTTTTAATGAAAGAGAAAAGCTGCACATGAAAGACGTAAAAGATATAGTACAGTCTGCATTAAATATAAGACGAGTGTGCATGGTGTTAATTGCAGTATCTTTAGGTGCTGTAATTATTTTCAGGCTGAATAAATTTGTGTTTATAAAGTTTTTTACTTTCTCTTTTGGTTTAATAGGCATATTGTTTTATATACTTGCCGGAGTTTCTGTTTTGAATTTTAACAAGGCATTTATTATATTTCACGAAGTACTTTTTAATAATGACTTGTGGCTCCTTGACCCGAGAGAGAGTTTAATGATTAATATGCTGCCAGAAAGCTTTTTTGTTGATACTTTTGTTAGGGTTTGTTTAACTTTCAGTGTACTTTGGGCAGTTATATTTTTTGTAAGCATACACTTGATTAAGAGATTACGCCATGACGGCGCAGGTGATTAAATGGTATTGAATGTATTGTTATTTATACTTAAAATAATAGGAGTTGCGCTGCTGTGTATTATAGCTTTGGTGGTATTGCTTGCTTTATTGGCGCTTTTTACTAAAATTAAGTATAATATTAAATGCGGCAATGACAATGGTACATATTTTAAAGGTAATGTATCGTATTTATTAGGAATAATAAAAGCCAAAGTTTATTATAAAGATGATGAGCTGCAATATGGTTTAAAAATATTTGGCAAAAGATTATTAAGCAGTGAGCCGGATTTAAAAGAAGGTAATAAAAGCAGTAAAAAGGCTTCTGAGCAATATAAAGATATTAAAGAAACAGATGCCGAAAATGTGGAAAAATATATATTTGAAAATAAAAAAGAAGCATCTGAGATATTTGAAGAAAAGCCAAAAGAGAGCACTCAAAACATTGATTTAAAAAAATCAGAAGAATTTGAATTTAAAAAAGAAAATAAACCAATTTCGCAGATTGAGAATAACACTGTTTCAGAGAAAAAGATTTCTTGGCAGGACAAATACTCAAACATAAAATATGACCACAGCAGTGAAGATTTTACTGTAAGACGGGTTAAAATAAATGAATTAGAAAATAAAGAGCAGTTTAATAAAAGTAATTTTAATGCAGATAATGAAAAAAACTCTGAAACAGAGAATAAGCGTGTTTTAAAAGAGGAAGAACAAAAAGAAGAACAAAACGAAGATACAGAAAATAAAGTTAATATTAAATATTTTTTAAACCTGCCTATGGATGATAAAAAAATAATTTTAGGCGGTTTGTATAAGTTTTTAAAGCGATTTTGCAAAACAGTACTGCCTAAAACGGTTTTAATTAATGCTAAAGCTGGTGTAGGCGACCCGGCAGGAACAGGCTTAATGCTGGCGCTTTGCGGCATATTTAAAGGTCTTTTTATAGAAGGCCTTAATGTATCAGGAGATTTTGATAATGTTATGTTTTTAGGAAATGCTGAATTTTCTGGCAGGTTTACGCTGGGATATTTACTGTATTCGGCAGTTTGTTTTATTATATTAAAGCCTGTAAGAAGAACTGTTATATTATTTATTAAGAACTGAGGTGTTTATTAATGGGTGCAAATGTAAATGAAAGCATTAACGCTCTTTGTCAGAAATTAGGAGAATTTATTACATCTAAAACAGTAGTTGGAGAAGCTGTAACAGTGGGAGAAATTACACTTATTCCGCTTATAGAAGTTACTTTTGGTATGGGTGCTGGCGGCAACGAAAAAGGCGGAAAAGACGGATGTGCCGGCGGGATGGGTGCTAAGGTTGCGCCAAATGCTGTTATTGCCATTGTAAACGGTAATGTTCAGCTTATTAATATTAAAAATCAGGATGCGTTAAATAAAATTATAGACCTTGCGCCTTCTATAGCTAGTAAGCTTAATTTCAGCGCGGCTTTTAATAAGGCCAAAAAAGAAGCTGAATTTAGTAAAGACGATGATTTTGAGCAGGAGTAAATAAGCCTAACCTAAACCGAAAGGGGAGACAGTATGCTTACGCAAATTGAGTTTTACGACAAGGATACTATAAAAAATATATTGGCGTGTCTTTCCATTAAACCAGACAGAATAGTATTTTTATATGACAATCAAATTGCTGACATGAATAGGTTTGTTAGTTTGGAAAACTGTTTTAAAAATCATCTGCCTGATATTATATTTGAAACTGAACCAGTTGATATAAGTGACGTACTGGATATATTTAACAAAACTAAAATGTTAATTAATAAGTATGGTAACTGTGTTATGGATATTACCGGCGGAAGCGAGCTTATGACTGTAGCTGGAGTTAAAGCCGGTATAGAAACAAACATTAAAATGTTCTATACTGATATAATAAATGGCAGGCTTGAAAACATACTTGATAAAAATGACTTTATACCTACTGCAACTCTGAGACTTAACGATTATGTAGCTGCAAGAGGGGCGCACTTTGTAGGCAATTCACACAGTGAGCCTGATGAGAGCCGATTTGAAGATATACTTAGTATGTGCGACTACATATTTAAAAACATAAAGCAGTGGCGCAGAACGTGTTCTTATATCCAGCAAGCAATGGCCAACACAAGCAAAGACGATATTGAGCTTAGGGCTGTTTCTGTTTTTCGCTCTAAAGGCGGAAATGAGGTTTATCCTGACAGCACAATGCTTAAAAAGTTTGAAGAACTTGGGTTTATTAAAGATTTATATATTTCCAAAAACCATATAGTATTTACTTTTGCTTCGCCACTTGAAAAGTCATACTTAATTAATTATGGAGTTTGGCTTGAATTATTTGTATACATACATGCAGTTAAAACAGGCATATTTACCGATGTTATGCTTGGTGCAATGGTAGATTGGGACATATACGATGATAAATCTGTGCCAGGAAATGAAATAGATGTTATATTTACTGATAACTCTTTGCCTGTTTTTGTAAGCTGTAAGTTAACTGATGTTACTACAGCGGCTATTAACGAATTGGTACTTGAAAGAAAAAGATTAGGCGGCTGGTTCTCTAAAGCTATTATTGTAGCTTTCAGCGATGAAAAAGTCCTTGAAAGTGGTTCATACAAAAGAGCTGTTGAGTTTGGTGTTGAATTATTGGATAAAAGCGATATACTAAGTGATGATTTTGGTGACAGACTGGTTAAGGCTGTAAGCGGCCATGACTTAGTAAGCTTAAAATGGAAGAAATTTTAATAAAAAAACTAATTCCGCTGTTTAGTAAATTATTCATTGACGGCGGAATTAGTATGTTGTATAATATTTTGGCAGGCTTTTTAAAGCTTAATTTAATATGCGGAAGTGGCGGAATGGCAGACGCGCAGGATTCAGATTCCTGTCCCTTCAGTGGCGGTGTGGGTTCAAGTCCCATCTTCCGCAGTGTAAACCCCTTGAAAATCAAGGGGTTTTATTTTTTACCATCTTCGTTCACTTTTTATTACTTTTCCTACAATTCTGATTCGCAGAACTTCAGAATTTTCAAATACTCTTTCAGGATAATAAGGATTAAATGATATAAGGTGTATATGTGTTTTATCATAAACAACTTTTTTAATTACGCCGTCTGTGCCGTCAACTATAACTACAGCTAGGTCACCACTATCTACAGAGGTCTGGCTTTTAACAAGCACTAGGTCATTTTCTTTAATTTCAGGTGCCATACTGTCGCCGTTTACTAAAAGATAAAAGTATTCTCCTGTAGCATATCTGGCATCTGCCGGTTCATAATACAAAATTTCCTGCTGAGCAAGACAGCCATATCCGGCACATACACGCCCTAAAACAGGCAGGTTAACCATTTCACCAACAGGAATTGCGCTTTTAGGTATTAAAGAAGGGTCATCTTCCCAACCCATTAAATAAGCTGGCGTTGTTTGCAAAATTTTTGCAAGAGGCTCTAATATTTTACCAGGCACTTTTTCAATATCACCTTTTTCATATCTGTAAACAGTTGCAACGGAAATATTTAAAGATTTAGCAATATCCTGAACAGTTATACCTAACTCTATTCTTCTGTTTTTCATTCTTTGTCCTGTAGTCAATTTAATCACCTCGAACAATGATATTTAATTTGCAGTAAACGATATAATTCATATAAATTTACAAAGAATTTTAAAATTAACTCTTAAGCTGGCAGAAAAATACAGTATTAAATCCATGTTTTATTTAGAAAATAAAAGGATTTTGGCTAGTACTAATATTTTATAATTATTATAATTTGCTGTTTGCAAATTTGCAATATATGTTTTCGAAACGGAAATATTTTAATAGCATTAATGCGAAATGAGTATTGACAATATAATTAAGTAATTGTATTATTATTACATGATTAGCATTAATGCGAAATAACTATATAAATGCAATTATGTACCTATTAAAGGAAACAACATTAAAAAAAGAAATTTGTGGCTGTAATGCAGCTTTATAATTAAATAATGTTGCTGTTTTTTTAATAGTTAGAAAAAATAATATCTTAATTTTTTATATGTGAAATACTTAGTTTAATAAGAGAATAAGCTTGCAATATTTTTTTGCTTCAATAATCGCATTATTGCGAAATTAATTAAGCTTAATACTATTAATTAGCTCTTTAAAAAATTGCTTTAACTTATTTCTTTTAAAATACTATATATCACGTTTTATTAAATACTACAACTGAATTTTGAAAGGAGAAACACAATTATGAATGCAAAAGATTATTTAACAAAAGCGTATAACCTTGATAAGTTTATAGATGCCTGCTTAGTGGAACTATCTAATATAAAGCGCCAAAGCCGAATTATAAGCAGTATTGATTACAGCCGGGATAAAATTCAAAAATCGCCTGAAAACAGAATTGAAAATACCATTGTTAAGTTAATTGATATGGAAAATTTAATTAATAATAAAATCGATGTGCTTGTGGATTTAAAAACTGAAATACGAGGTAAAATCGACTGTATTCCAGATGAAACTGAACGTCTTTTATTAACTTATAGGTATCTTTGTTTCTTGAGCTGGGAAGAAATAGCCGATAAAATGAGCTATTCGTGCAGGAACATACATTACTTACATACCAAAGCTTTAAAATCTTTTGAAAGCTTGCATTTAATTTCATATAAAGATGTTATATAATGGTATTGTAAAAAATTAGTTGATGAGGCATTAATAAAAGAAGTTGATTATTCAGCTTCTTTTTTGTTTGCTCATTGAGGGGAGTGAGTATTAAAAAAGCATTATTTATAATTTAAAAACCAACAACTGTTGGAACAAAAAGAAAATTTAGTATTTGTCTTTTGACGTAGACATTAAAAAAGTCTTTTGTATATTTAAAAAAGAAGGAGGAAGAACGTTCAAATCGGTATTCTAAAACTTATATAAAACTCTAAGTATTAAAAATACTCTACATCTATTAAATATAAGCTAATGTAAGTATACCGAGGATATTAAAAAGCAGCTGCTAAGAAATTAGGTGAGTATTTTAAATGATTAATGATATTTTAAAAGGCGTCGCTGAAGCTGTTAAGAATGAGTTTGGAGATGAATACGGCATATATACAAATACCGCTGAACAAGGTTTAAATGAACCTTGTTTTTTTATTTCTGTTTTAAAACCAGAAATAAAACAGGTGCTTGGCAACAGGTATTTTTTAAATAGTCCTGTTTCGGTGCAGTTTTTATCAAAAAACAATAATGATTTTATTAATGATATTGGTTCAAGACTTTTTGACTGTCTTGAACTTATTACAGTTTCCGGTGATTTAATAAGGGGAACAAGTATGTCATACAGTATTAGCGATGGAATTTTAATATTTAATGTAAGCTATGGTTTCTACTTCTTCAAAAATAAACAGACAGAGGAAGTTATGGAAAATATGAAACAAAAAACGGAGGTTTAATATGACAGAAAAAGAAACAAAAAGTACAGCAAATAAAAAGGCTGTTTTTTCTAAAGAACAGCTTATAAAGAGTAATTCATTTGCTCAGTATAGGGATTTATTAACAGTTATTATTCAGGATAACGAAAAAATAAGTAAAGATGAAGCTAAGAAAAGAATTGAAACATTTTTAAAAAGGAGAGTGAAATAATATGGCATTAGGTGGAGGTACATTTTTAACACAAAATAAGGTTTTACCAGGCTCTTATATCAATTTTATATCAGCGGCCAAAGCATCAGCAACTCTTTCTGAAAGAGGTTATGGAGCTATGGCTCTTGAGCTTGACTGGGGCCCAGAAGGAGAAGTTTTCGAAGTTACAAACGGTGATTTCCAGAAAGACAGCCTTAAACTTTTCGGCTATGATTATACAGCAGAACAGTTAAAAGGCTTAAGAGATATGTTTTTAAACTTAAAAACTCTTTACTGCTACAGACTTACAAGCGGCGGAGCTAAAGCGGAAAATACTTATGCAACAGCTAAATACTGCGGCACAAGAGGTAATGCATTAAAAGTTGTAATTGAAGCAAACGCTGACGAAGAAGAAAAGTTTGACGTTTCACTTTATATAGACGATACAACTCTTTTGGACAAACAGTCAGCTGTTGCAACTGCGGCAGAGCTTAACGACAATGATTATGTTGTGTGGAAAGACGAAGCTCCTCTTGCTGAAACAGCTGGAGAGCCTTTAGCTTCAGGCACAAATGGAACTGTAAATGGTGCTGCACACCAGACATTCTTAGACAAAATAGAAGCATACAGCTTTAATGTTTTAGGCTGTGTTTCAACTGAGGATGAAATTAAATCTCTTTATGTTTCTTATACAAAACACTTAAGAGATGAGGTAGGCGCTAAATTCCAGCTTGTAGTACATAGCAAAGAAGCTGATTATGAAGGCATTATAAATGTAAATAACGAAGTTGAGGAAGAAGGAGCATTCCCAGTTTCTTCACTTGTTTACTGGGTAACTGGAGCAGAAGCAAGCTGTGCTGTAAATGCATCACTTCTTAATAAAAAGTATGACGGCGAATTTACAGTAAAGACAGATTACACACAGAGCCAGCTTGAAAAGGTTATTGAAGGTGGTAAGTTTACATTCCACAACGTAGGCACTGATGTAAGAGTGCTTTCAGACATTAATAGCCTTGTAACTACATTTGATACAAAAGGTGATATTTTTAAAGAAAACCAGACAATAAGGGTTATTGACCAGATTGCCAACGATATAGCTGATATATTCAATACACGCTATTTGGGTGTTGTGCCAAATGACAACTCAGGCAGAATAAGCCTTTGGAATGATATTGTAAAACATCATCAGCAGCTTGCGGAGATACGTGCCATTGAAAACTTTGCGCCGGACGACGTAACAGTTATGCAGGGCGATAGCAAAAAAGCTGTTGTTGTAAGTGACAAAGTAACAGTTGTAAATGCTATGGCACAGCTTTATATGACAGTTGAAATAGCTTAAATTTAAAAGGAGGAGAATATATATGTCTAATGTTATTATGAAAGGCAAGGATGCCGTTTCGGCAAAGCTTGCTGAGTGTTTTGTTACAATAGAAGGCAACAGATATAATTTTATGCAGGCCATTAACCTTGAGGCCACAATGGAAAAAACAAAAACTGAGGTGCCTATTTTGGGAAAAACAGGTACAGGCAATAAGGCTTCCGGCTGGAAAGGTACAGGCAGTGCTACATTCCACTACAACACATCAATATTCAGAGAGCTTCTTTGCAGATACAAAGATACCGGAGAGGATATTTATTTTGATATCCAGATAACTAACGAGGACGAAACCAGCGCAGTAGGCCGACAGACAATTATACTTAAGGACTGCAACATGGACAGCGGAATATT
>CALWEX010000054.1 GCA_944377425.1 uncultured Clostridia bacterium | reverse complement strand
TTTACTTTTTTATTTTATAATATATAATTGATTATAAAAATGTCTAAAAAGGCCATAAACGAGAAATAAAAAAGGCTTACGTTAAACGCAGCCTTAGATATATGGGTTTATTTGGAAGAAGCGGCACACTCAGGACAAATGCCATAAAATACAATCTGTTCATCGTTTATTTTAAAGCCGCTTTCTTTTTCAACATCATCACGCATAGCCTCGTCCGGTTTATAATAAACATCAAACACATGGCAGCATTTTGTGCATACTATATGCTGGTGGTCTGACATATCAGCGTCGTAGTTGGAATACTCAAAACAGAAATTAAGCTCTTTTATTAAGCCTGCTGTTTTAAAGCTGTCTAAAGTTTTATAAACGGTAGCAAGACTTATTGATGGGTTATCTGCAATGAGCATTTTATGTATAGCCTCGGCTGACGGGTGTGATTTTGTACTTACTAGAGCGGAGTATACGGCAAGACGCTGAGGAGTTACTTTTAATCCTTTTTCTTTTAAAATTTCCGCGAACTGCTTCATAGACATTCTCCTTATTAATAATTATTATTAATTAATAATAATAACTTTTTTACAATTTGTCAACACAATATAATTATTTTAGAAAACTTTAATTTTATTATAGGAGGCAATAATAATGAACATAGTACTGCATGAGCCGGAAATACCGCAAAATGCCGGAAATATAGCAAGAACATGCTCTGTTACAAATACTGTTTTGCACCTTATAAAGCCTTTGGGATTTTCTGTTGAGGACAAGTATTTAAAAAGAGCAGGCCTTGATTATTGGTCGGAGCTGGATATCAGGTATTATGAAAATTTTGAGGATTTTAAAGAAAAGAATCCTAATGCCAGAATTTGGATGGCTACAACAAAAGCCAAAAAAATATATACCGATGCCCAGTATGATGAAAACGACTATATAATGTTTGGTAAAGAATCTGCCGGAATACCGGAAGAAATACTTCTTGATTACAAAGATACATCAGTCAGAATACCTATGTATGGTGAGGCCAGAAGCCTTAACCTTTCAAACTCCGTTGCTATTATGCTATATGAAGCCCTTAGACAGCAGGATTTTAAAGGCATGAAGCTATACGGACAGCTCCACAGACATGAGTGGTAATTTAAGTACTGAAATAAATACAATAATTAATAAAAAAACAGTCTTATTTTTGGACTGTTTTTTTATTAACAGTGATTTATACTGGTTTGAAATA
This sequence comes from uncultured Clostridia bacterium, assembly GCA_944377425.1. Taxonomy (GTDB): domain Bacteria; phylum Bacillota; class Clostridia; order Lachnospirales; family Anaerotignaceae; genus Neoanaerotignum_A. The sequence goes on along the minus strand of CALWEX010000054.1, from coordinate 78,278 downwards.
TAAAAGTTTTTGCAATTTGACGGAATTGTACCTAATTTAGAGCAATATTATTTGTAATTTTAAAAAAATCAGCTTTGTAAATCATATGTGTTCATATCTTATTAAAAGATATACTGAATTTTTAAACATATCTTGGACTATTTTAATTAAATTTTATAAATCATTAATAAACTTATTAAAATTGACAAAATAAATACAAATATAATATTATCTTACAAGGTGTTGAAAGTGTAACACTTTGTTTTAATGCAGCTGCGGCATTTTTATTTAATTGCCTTAATAAAATGGTGTGTACAGCCTTTGTTATTAAGGAAAGTGTGGTTTCTAATCTAATTTAATAAGGAGTTTGTGGTTATGTTATTGGCTATATTTATAATCAGCATTGTTCTTTTAATGCTTTTGATTATCAAGTTTAAGGTTAATCCTTTCCTTGCACTTATTTTCATATCAATACTTATTGGTTTTGCCACAATGATGAACCCTACAGATATTTCATCTAATATCGCCAGCGGTTTTGGTAGTACAATGACAAGTATTGGTATAGTTATTGCTCTTGGTATTATCCTTGGTCAGCTTTTATATGAAACAGGCGGTACAGAAGAAATTGCCAACTTAGTTCTTAGAAAAGTCGGAATGAAGAGATCTCCTTTAGCTCTTGCTATTACAGGCGTTATAGTTGCTATTCCTGTTTATTTCGACGCAGCTTTCATTATTCTTGTAACAATAGCTAAACAGCTTTCTAAAAAGACTGGTATTCCTCTTGCAAGATTTGTAACTGCTCTTGCTGTAGGTCTTATTGTTGGTCACTGTGTAATTATTCCTACACCTGGCCCAATGGCTGTTTGTGGTAACGTAAATGCTCCTGTTGCATCATTTGTATTTTATGGTCTTGTAACAGGTTTCATAGCTGCTCTTATTGGTGGTGTTCTTTTCTCAAAACTTACTGTTAAGAAGTTTTTCCCAGATCAGTGCGGCTTAAAGGCAGAAGATGTTGAAATTGGTACAAAGAGTGAAGACGGTGAAAGAGCATCAGGTGTTCTTGCTATAGGCCTTATTCTTCTTCCTATTATTCTTATTCTTTTAGGAACAGTTGTAAGCACAGTTGTTGGTGACAGCAACCCAACTTTAACAGCTGCATGCGCATTTATCGGTGACAAGAACGTAGCACTTTTCATAGGTGTTGTTGTTGCTATATTTGCACTTAAAAAGTACTTTAAACGTCCTCTTGATGATATTCTTACAGAGGCTGCTGGACAGGCAGGTATGGTACTTTTAATTACAGGTGCCGGCGGAAGCTTTGGTGCTATTATCAATGCTACAGGTATTGGTGATTACATAGTAAATATTATGAGTAACTTTAATGTTCCTCTTATTATACTTGGATTTGTTCTTTCACAGATTCTTAGAGCGGCTCAGGGTTCAGCTACAGTTGCCCTTGTTACAACATCAGCTATCGTAGCTCCTTCAATCGCTTCAATGGGTGCTTCACCTGTACTTGTTGGTCTTGCAATCTGCTTTGGTTCAGTTGGTCTTTCACTTCCAAACGATTCAGGTTTCTGGGTTATCAACAGATTTGCAGGTTTCTCACTTCCTGACACAATTAAGGGCTGGACAGTAAACGGTTTTGTTGCCGGTCTTGCAGGACTTGTAGTTGTTCTTATAATGAGTTTCTTTAACCTTCCTGGTCTTTACTAATAATAAAGCCAAAACAAGGTTAATTAGTACGATTTAAAAAATAAATAGCACGTAATCATTTGTGTTTGCAGATGGTTACGTGCTTTTTTATTATATTTTTAAATATAAGTTAGATATTAGTTGATTTTTGCTTTTATTAAATGGTAAAGTATCCAAAAATTTATTAATGTTTTAATATTTTTACTATATTAAATTATGCTATAATGTAAAAAATGCTTTTAATTTAAGGGGAAGGGGTGGTTTATATGCCTTGGTACACATCACCTATTACTGTAATTATAATGTCTTATGCTCCGCCTATTTTATCAATTTTAGTACTGTTTTTTATTAAAAGAAACCGTTTGTATATTTCAGTACCTATAACTGCTTTAATTGATGTGATTTATTGGGGATTTAGAATTATAAATGGCACTGCATATATTAGTGATGCTTTTATTTTTACTGTTCCAAAGTGGATATATTTACTTATTATTTCATTTGTAATTATAACAGTTGATAAAATACTGAACAGAAATAAATTTTAAATTAACATACAAAAAGAGCTTAATTCTTAAATAAGAACGAAGCTCTTTTTATATTTATTTTCTTACACTCTTTTTAAACATTAATGTTATAAAGTATACAACAGCCGATGTAAGTACCATTGTGGCTCCGGCTGATGTGTCAGCATAAAATGATATTATAAGGCCGGTTATGCCGCATATAATGCCTATGGCAAGGGAATAAAAGTGATACTGCTTTGAGTTAAGTGCTATATTTCTTGCTGCCGCTGAAGGCAGTATTAAAAATGAATTTATTGTAAGTATTCCTATCCATTTAACAGAGAGCATAACGGATATTGAAAGCAAAACAACAAATATATTTTCAATAAGCAAGCAGTTTATTCCGCGGCTTGAGGCAAGAGATGAGTTTATACTTATTAAAAGCAGTTTATTATATATTTTAATCCAAACTATATAAACCACTATTAATACTATAAGCATAAGCAGTATTTCCTGAGGTGTTACTATTAAAATATCGCCTATTAAATAGGAAGAATATTTTGAAAAACCGCCGTTTTTTGAAAGTATAACAATGCCTAAAGCTACAGAAACCGAAGAAAAAACACTTATTATTGTGTCAGTTGAAGCAGTTTTAAATGATTTAACACGGCTTATAACAAGGCCTAAAAATATACCAAATGCAACCATGCTTAAAACAGGATTGCCAAGGCCTAAAAGTATGCCTATGGCTATGCCGGTAAATGCGCTGTGACCTAAAGCGTCTGAAAAAAATGCCATTTTATTGTTTACAGCCATTGTGCCTAAAAGAGCAAAAAGCGGAGTTATTATAATAACTGCTAAAAGGGCATTTTTCATAAAATCGTACTGTATAAATTCAAAGGGAAGGCTGTTTAATATATTGTATATAAAATCCATTTTTATTTCTCCTCCCTTAAATAGCCGAATAACTGATTAAAAGCGTCAGATGCAAATACCTCGTCTACATCGCCCTGAGCTACAACGGTTTTGTCTATAAGCACTGCACTGTCAGCATAGCGCTGTATAAGATTAAGGTCGTGGGACACAAGTATTATAGCTATGTGGTATTGGTCGCGAATTGTAGTTATTCTTTTGTAGAACATATCAAGCCCGGCAGCGTCTACACCAGAAACAGGCTCATCAAGTATAAGCAAATCAGGCATAGGGTCAAGAGCTGTTAAAAGCAGTACTTTTTGTATTTCGCCGCCTGAAAGATTACCTAAAGGCCTGTCCCATAAATATCCGCAATCAAGGCTTTCAAGGCGCTCTTTTATTTCTTTCAGCTCTTTTTTGTCAGTACCAAGCCAAAGAGGGCGTTTGCTTTTGCAAGAGAGCATAAAGTCAGCAACGCTGACAGGTGTGCTTTTATCAAAGACTAGCTGCTGAGGCACATAGCCTATTTTTGGTTTTTTAATTGCTGTGTCGTCGTGACTTTTAAATGTTATACTGCCTGTGTAGGGCCTTTCGTTTATTATTGCCTGAAGAAGGGTAGTTTTTCCGGCACCGTTTCGGCCTATAACTGCTGTAAGCTCACCGCAATGGAATGTAAGATTAATGTTTTCTATTATAATATCACCGCGGTTTATTACAGAAAGATTTTCTATATCTATTTGGCATAGGCCGCAGTTGTTATGGCTTTTCATTTGTTTTTCGCCTCGCTTATGGTTAAAATGTTGTTTTTCATTGCCGATATATAGTCGTCAGAAGATACAGTGTAGGTTAAAGGGTCAAGTACATAAACTGGTATATTAAGCTCACGGCCTATTGTTTCGGCAAATATACGGCCGTTATCGTCGGCGCAGAATACAGCTTTTACGTTAAGCTCCTTTGCTGAGTCTGACATTTGGGCCATTTGGCGAGCTGTAGGAGTTGAGTTTTCGTCTATTTCTATTTCAGCTGTTATTTGGGCACCGTTTTCTTCTAATAAATAATGAAATGCTTCATTAAAAGAAATTACGTTAAAATCATTACCTGTTTGGTTAGCTTTTTCCAGCTCTTTAAGTGAGTTTATATCATTAATAAAAAGCTGAGTATTTTTATCTATAATATCAGAATATTGAGGATAAATTTCTTTTAAGCCGGAACAAATATTTTGTGCCTGAACGGATACCATATCAAGGCTCATCCATAAATGGCTGTTTATTTCGTGGTCATGGTCGTGACCGTCTTCATCTGAGTGGAAGTGCTCCTCGTGTTCTTCGTTAATTCCGCTTTCGTCAAAAAGGCCTTCCGATGAGTCTATTACATTTATATTTGTTTCATCAACGGCTTTTTCAATAAATGAATGTTCCATGCCGGCGCCGTTTATTATAAGTACATTAGCACTGCTTAAAAGACGCATGTCAAGTGTTGTAAGCTGGTAATCGTGAAGGCAGCCGGTCTGTGGCCGAGCCATGTTCTGTACATTAATTTCGGTTCCATTTGTTATTCTTTGAGTAATTAAATAAACAGGATAAAAAGACGTTAAAACGCTTTGGCCGCTGGTATTTGGTTTATAGCAGGCTGAAAACGCCGCCAGTGAGAAAACAGCCGTTAAACAAATAACTACTTTTTTAAACAGCTTTTTCATTAAATGCCTCCTTATTAAAACAAACGTTTATAAGGCTGTTAAAACGGAAATTTTTAAGTATTTATGCTTTAAAAACAGCCTTGTTTCAATAGTTTGTTTTTATTAATAGATTTTATGTTTATTTGTTTTTGTTGTCAACAAATAAATTGTTGTGTCTGTTTTAAATGTGTGGTATAAATTAATTATTCGCTAATTGTTTGCTTATAGTCCGAAAGGGGGTCTTTGTTTTGTCTGATGGCTATACTGTTAGAAGCTGGAGGGGCAAAGCGCCTGTTATACCAAAAAGCTGTACCATATTTGAAAACTGTTCTATATACGGTAATGTTGTTTTTGGTGAAAACTGTGTTGTAATGCCTGGATGTGTTATAAGGGCTGAATGTGGTATGGTTAAAGTTGGTGATAACACAAATATACAGGATTTGTGCTGTATACATACAGATGTATACGACGGCGCTGATGTTATAATAGGCTCTAATGTAACAATAGGCCACAGGGCGCTTTTGCATGCCTGCACAATAGAGGACAACTCACTTATAGGCATGGGTGCTGTAGTGCTTAATGGCGCTAAGGTTGAGGAAGGCGCTATGGTTTCGGCTGGAGCACTTGTTACACAAAACAGTGTTGTGCCAAAAGGCTCTTTGGCAGTAGGCGTGCCGGCTAAAGTTAAAAGAGCTGTTAAAGAAGAAGAAATAAAAGACATGCAGGATACTATTGAGGAGTACAGGCAGACAGCAGAAGGCTACTTTAATAAATAGGAGGAATTTAAAATGGCATACTCATATAAACCAACCGGTATTTGTGCCGGACAGATTGATTTTGATGTACAGGACGGCAAGGTTGAAAACGTAAGATTTTACGGCGGATGTCCTGGAAACCATATAGGCATACAAAACCTTGTAGAAGGCATGCCTGTAGACTTTGTAATTGAAAGACTTAAAGGCGTAAGATGCGGCAACAGGCCTTCATCTTGTCCAGACCAGCTTGCAAGAGCTCTTGAGGAATATAAGAAGTTGGAAAAATAATTTAGTAATTAAAAAATGAATTAAAAACCTCTTCCTGCATTGAGTTTAATTCTCTAAACAGGAAGAGGCAAATTTTATTTTTTGCTTTTTCTTATATAGGATATTATTGCTTGAATTACAGATATATCCTGCTCATTAAGACCGGTAATATCAATCATTGGTCTGTCATCAACACAAAGAAGGTAATCAATAGTAACACCAAAATATTTAGCGGCTTTAATTATAGTTTCTACGGAGGGAATAGAAACACCATTTTCCCAAAAACCTACGGTCTGCTGTGTTACATCAAGTGTTTCAGCAAGTTCAGACTGTGTTATGCTGCGGGATTTTCTTAAACTTTTAAGTCTGTTGCCAAAAGAATTATTCAATAATTACACCTCCCTGTTCCTTAGTAATAGGATAGGGCATTTTTTAAACTCTATATAGTGAATATTATTTGTAATAAAACAAATATAATTTGTTAGATGGTGAAAATATGAAAATTTGTGCACTTGTAGTTAAATTATTAAATAAAGAAAAAATACAAAATATAAAATTTTCTATTGAACATGAAATACTTAATAAGATAAATAGCGGATTTTTATATTTTATGATTACAATATATTCTGAAGAAGAAGTAGTACTTGCTGAAATACTGGTTAATATACGAAAAAGATACCCTGATATACATATTTTAGCTGTTGTTCCTACGTCATATTATTTTTTTAAAGAATATAATAAATACAAAATAAGAATTGAAAATATTATTTCTAATTGCTCAGCAGTTGATACTATTGGAGAGTGGGGAAAATCTGCAAACAAAAATAAGATTGATGAATTTTTAATAAGAAATTGTAGTGATGTTATTATAATTACAAAAGCAAATTACGAAAAAAGGCTGTGGATATATTCTGCCTCTGATTTATATAAAAAGAATAAAGTCGTAATTGAAATTTAAAAATATTGTGCAAGTTTTAATTTTAAATATATTTCGCGTATTGACAACGTAATATTGGTTATGATAGAATTGTACTCGTTAGACGTAAGTCTTTTTTTTATGCGTAATTTTGTATCTTGAGATGGAGGTGTAACTTTTATGAGAACCAAAATTACTTTGGCGTGTACAGAGTGTAAGCAGAGAAACTACGAAACAACAAAGGACAAAAAAACTCAGCCTGACAGAATGGAAATTAAAAAGTATTGTAAATTCTGCAAAACACATACTTTACACAAAGAAACAAAATAAGGTTTTGTGTACAGCAACCTGAAAAGGATGTGGAACTTGATTTATGGATGAAAACAATCAGAACAATACGAACAACCCAAAAGAACAAAAAGAGCCAAAAAAAGCTAACAGTGCAGCTAAAAACCAGAAACCTGGCTTTGGCGAGTTAGTAGCAGACCATAAAGCGGAATTTAAAAAAATAGTTTGGCCTAATAAAAGTGATGTAATTAAAAAGACTGGTACAGTTATAGTTACTTCAATATTTATTGGCGCTGTTGTATTCTGCATGGATACTGTTTTTTCACAATTACAGGCTTTGCTTATTAATGTTTTAAACTAACGAGCATGAAGGATGGATAGTATGTCTGAGGAAAATTTAAACGCTGAAAACAGCAGCCTGCCTGACGATGGTGAGCAGGTGGCCAGATGGTATGTTGTCCATACTTATTCGGGCTATGAAAACAAGGTAAAAGCTAACATTGAAAAAATAGTCGAAAACAGAGGCATGCAGGACCAGATTTTTGAGGTAAGTGTTCCTCTTAAAGACGAGCTGGAAGAGAAAAACGGACAGAAAAAAGTTGTCCAAAGAAAAACTTATCCGGGTTATGTGCTGCTTAAAATGATTATGAACGACGAAACTTGGTACGTTGTAAGAAACACAAGAGGCGTTACAAGTTTTGTAGGCCCTGGCAGTAAGCCTGTTCCTCTTTCTGATGAGGAAGTGCTTGCTATGGGTATTGAAGATAGCACATTTAATGTTAACTTTGAGCTTGGAGAAGGCGTAAGGGTATCAAGCGGGCCTTTCGCCGATTCTACTGGAATTATCAAAGAAATTAACGAAGGCAAACGTACTGTTGTTGTTATGCTTTCTATTTTCGGTAGAGAAACACCAGTTGAGCTTGACTATACCCAGCTTGAAAAAATTATGTAACATTAATTCCTTAAAGGAATTTTAGTTAATTTGACGTTCGTTTTGCGCGGAGATTATACTGCGCGTGGGAGGGAAATAAATCCCCGTTATTTACCACATTATAGGAGGTGCCGACATGGCAAAGAAAGTAACAGGTTATATTAAATTACAGATTGCGGCTGGAAAGGCAACACCAGCTCCACCGGTTGGTCCAGCTCTTGGTCAGCATGGTCTTAACATTATGGGCTTCTGCAAAGAGTTCAACGAGAAAACAGCTCAGCAGGCAGGACTTATTATTCCTGTAGTTATTACAGTTTATGCTGACAGAAGCTTTACATTTATTACAAAGACTCCACCGGCAGCAGTTCTTCTTAAGAAAGCATGCAAAATTGAGTCAGGTTCAGGCGTACCTAACAAAACAAAGGTAGCTAAAATTTCTAAAGACGAAGTTATGAAAATAGCTGAACTTAAAATGCCTGACCTTAACGCCGCTACTGTTGAGTCCGCTTACAGCATGATTTGCGGAACAGCAAGAAGCATGGGTATTGTTGTTGAAGAATAATAGATAAGCATTGGGCTTATCCAAGTGGGAGGGATTACTCCCGATATTACCACATAAGGAGGACACGAAAGTGAAAAGAGGAAAGAAATATTTAGAAAAAGCAAAACTTGTAAATAATGCAACAGCTTATGATACAGCTGATGCTATAAATCTTGTTCAGCAGACATCATCAGCTAAATTTGATGAAACTGTTGAAGCACATATTCGTTTGGGCGTTGACAGCAGACATGCTGATCAGCAGGTTCGTGGTGCCGTTGTTCTTCCACACGGTACAGGTAAAACAGTTCGTGTTTTAGTATTTGCTAAAGGCGCTAAGCTTGACGAAGCTTTAGAGGCAGGCGCTGACTTTGTAGGCGGCCAGGAACTCGTTCCTAAGATTCAGAACGAAAACTGGTTTGAATACGATGTAGTAGTAGCTACACCTGACATGATGGGTGTTGTTGGTCGTTTAGGTCGTGTTCTTGGACCTAAAGGCTTAATGCCAAACCCAAAAGCTGGTACAGTTACTATGGATGTTGCTAAAGCTGTTAAAGAAATCAAAGCCGGTAAAATCGAGTACCGTCTTGATAAAACAAATATCATCCATGTTCCAATCGGAAAAGTTTCTTTTGGTTCAGAAAAGTTATCAGAAAACTTCCAGACTCTTATGAGTGCAATTATAAAAGCAAAACCACAGGCTGCTAAAGGTCAGTACCTTAAGAGCGTAGTTATAGCTTCTACAATGGGCCCTGGCATTAAGATTAACACAGCTAAAATTACTGAGTAATTTTTAGTCGGCAGTACTGAAAAATGTGTTGACATATATGTATTAATATGCTAATATAATAAGGTCGAATTTGAATACTGCCGTAGACAGCTGGTGCTTTTTAGCGTAAAAGCCTTTGCTTGCCAGCCGAGGAAAATGTGATTTTGTTAAATCGGGCTTTCCTGTCTATGGGCGGGAAAGCTTTTTTAATGTATTAAATTTAATATTCTGTTTGTGCAGATATATTTGAATTAATATACAGGGAGGTGTAACAATGGCAAAAATAGAAGCTAAGCAAGTTGTAGTTAATGAAATTAAAGACAAGCTTTCAAGAGCTGCATCAGTTGTTGTTGTTGATGCGAGAGGTCTTACAGTTGAGCAGGACACAGCACTTAGAAAAAGCTTAAGAGAAGCAGGCGTTGACTATAAAGTTTACAAAAACACAATGGTTACTTTAGCTGTAAAGGATACTCCTTTTGAGGGCCTTGCTCAGTACCTTGAGGGTCCAAGCGCATTCGCTTTCAGCTATGGTGAGGCAACAACAGCAGCTGCTATTCTTGATAAGGCTGTTAAGAACCTTGAAAACCTTGAGTTTAAAGCAAGCGTTATTGAAAACACAGTATACGACGCAGCAGGTACAAAGGCTATTGCTGGTATTCCATCAAGAGAAGTTCTTCTTTCCAAACTTCTTGGAAGCTTCAAGAGCCCTATGTCATCATTTGCTCGTGTTATTAAACAGGTTGCAGAAAAAGACGTTCCAGCAGCAGAATAATGAACGGAACATATTAATTGAGTATATTTAATTTTATTCGGAGGTGCTAATAATGGCAAAGTTATCAATTGAAGAAATTATCGCAGCTGTTAAAGAGCTTACAGTTGTTGAACTTAACGATTTAGTAAAAGCATGTGAAGAAGAATTTGGCGTATCTGCAGCAGCAGGCGTAGCTGTAGTAGCAGCTGGCGGCGAAGCAGCAGCAGCTGAAGAAAAGAGCGAATTCGATGTAGAGCTTACAGATGTAGGCGCTGAGAAGATTAAAGTTATCAAAGCTGTTAGAGAAATAACAGGTCTTGGCCTTAAAGAAGCTAAAGAGGCTGTAGACGGCGCTCCTAAGGTACTTAAAGAGGGCGTAGCTAAAGAAGAAGCTGAAGCTATGAAAGCTAAACTTGAAGAAGTTGGCGCTAAAGTTACACTTAAATAATTTTAAACTTAAATTTAACCCTGCAAACTATGTTTGCAGGGTATTTTTATGCCAATATATAATTAAATAAAATAAAAAATAACACATGGCGCTTTAAAGCTGAAGCATATACTTTATTTGCCATGTGTTATTTATTAATAGTTTTTAGTTAATTTTCATATTTGTGTTTCCTGCCAAGTTTGTAGGCAGTTAGTATTATTGCTGTTTCCTCGCCTGTTAGCTTTCTTTCAAGAGATTGCTCAAAATATTCTATTAACCCATGAGTGTCTATTTTAACATGGGTTTTCTTTTTTGGAGCTATGTCACTTTCTCTAAATACTGAAGGCTCAGGAAGCTCGGTGTATATTTTTTGAAGTATAAGCGATGTATAGTACGCATCGTTTAAAGCATCGTGGAACTTTAAATCCAAATTAATATCAAATAATTCTGCTGCGTTTTTAAGGCCTATTGTTCCGCCAGATGTGGAATGCAGCAGTTTGGCAGCTACCGGCTGGATGTTGATATATTTTTTTGTTAAGGCGTTTATATCACACTTAAAATATTTGATATTGCGGTAAAGAGATTTAATGTCATCTGTGCCCCATGTATAAATAATACTGTCTTGGCCTTGAGCAAAATTAACAAATGCTTTGTAGCCTTCTTGAAAAGATGGACAGTCTTTTAATATCTCGTCTGTTATGCCTGTTATGCGTTCTACTATGGGATTTATTTTAGGATATATTTGTGGTTTTATTAAAAATGAGAACTCGCCGATTTTTTCCAATTTTTCATTAAGCTTAACGGCGCCTATCTGTATTATTTCAAAAGGACATTCTGCGGCAGAGGCATTTGGTTTGCCTTTTTTTGCGTTGCTAGATTGATTAAACTCCAAATCAATTACTATATGATTCATAAATACCTCCAATAACGGCTTAAAATGCGCGTGCAATAATTATATCATTATTCGTCTGCTTATTAAAGAAATATAGCCGTATTTATTGAAAAAACTTTTCAAAAAGGTTATATTTTATTAAAGGAGGGATTTTAATGAGGTTTGATTTTACTGATGAAGATATAAAAAACGAAGTCAACAAAGTATACATTGAAGACGATGATGTTTTGCTTACAGGCGAATTTATTGAGGGCGATGGCAAAAAATACATTCTAACAGGCAGTGCCCTTATAGAAGGTGAAACTTATCATGGGTTTGAAACAGAATTTGAGCTGGAAAGCGAAATTCAAAACCCCACAGCCGCATCTTTAATGTCTGCTGACTGGAAATGGTACGATTATATTTGCTGAAAATAAATAAAATTTATGTTTTTAAGGCCGCTTAAGCGGTCTTATTTATTTTTAATAAAAAATTTTCTATTTATGTATTGCAATATTTGGTGTAATAGTGTATATTAAGTGTGTTAGTTGAAATAGTACACTTAATTCAATGGAAAGGAGGCCGACACAATGATTGCTATTGATTATAAAGACTCAAGGCCTATTTATGAACAAATAGTGGAAAAATTTCAAACGCTTATTGTTAAGGGTGTATTTGAAGCTGACAGCCAGATGCCTTCTGTAAGAAGTCTTGCTATGGAACTTTCAATTAATCCTAACACAATACAAAAAGCGTATGCCGAGCTTGAGCGGCGAGGATTTATTTATACTATTAAGGGACGGGGGAATTTTGTTTCTTCGGGAAAAGAATATTTAAAATATAAAGTAGGCGAAATTCAGATTAAGTTTGATAAGCTTTGTGAAGAAGCCGAAAGCGTAGGTGTTAAGAGAGAAAAAATAGCCGCCTACATTCTGGGAAAGGAGATGAGTTTATGATAGAGCTTAATGGCTTAAATAAATCCTTTGACGGAATTAAAGCCGTTGACAATATAAGTGTTACAATTAAGGAAGGCTCTGTTTTTGGACTTATTGGAACAAACGGTGCCGGAAAAAGTACAGTTATGCGTCTTATGACAGGTATTTTAAGACCAGACAGCGGAAGTGTACTTATAGATGGTGAAAAAGTTTATAACAATGTTTCATCTAAAAGTAAGTTTTTCTTTATATCAGATGACCAGTACTTTTTTGCCACAGCCAATGCCAAAGATATGGAAAGGTACTACAGCAGTCTTTATCCTAATTTTGACAAAGGTGCTTTTTATGATTATCTTATAAGGTTTGGTTTAGACGCTGGAAGAAAAATTAATACTTTTTCAAAAGGTATGAAACGTCAGCTTATACTTCTTTTAGGTATATGTGCCAATACAAAATATTTAATATGTGACGAAACATTTGATGGTCTTGACCCAGTTATTAGACAGGGAATTAAAAGTATATTTGCCAGTGAAATTGAAAAAAGACAGCTTACACCTATTATAGCTTCTCATAACTTAAGAGAGCTTGAGGATATATGTGACCATGTTGGTCTTTTGCATAAAGGCGGAGTTCTTTTGTCAAAGGATATTGAGGAAATGAAATGCTCAATACTTAAAATTCAGTGTGTATTTAAAAATGACAATGAACGCGAGAAAGCCGAAAAGAACTTGACTATATTAAAAGACGATGTAAGAGGTTCATTGCATACATACACAGTAAGGGGAACTCATGAAGAAGTGGAAAGATTATTTACTTCATTAGAAACTATTTTCTTTGAAGTACTTCCATTATCACTTGAAGAAATATTTATTAGCGAAACGGAGGTTGCGGGCTATGACATCAAAAAACTCATTTTTGGTTGATTTAAAACAGAACGCCGTAAGAAGAACATGGTCTATACTGCTTTTCGCTATATCCTTCTTCTTTGTGCTTCCTGTAACATTAATGGTTAATTTCAGCTCGTTGCTAAAATATACTGAAGAGCAGTTTCTGGCAAAACAAATGCTTGTTTCATTTAAAAGTGTTGTTGTATTAAATCCATTTATTATGGCAGCTACTGTAATTTTTGCCATAATTGCTGCTATACATGGTTTTTCATATCTTTACAGCAGAAAGAAAACAGACATGTATTTAAGCGTACCAGTAAGCATAGAAAAACGCTTTGCGGCAATATTTATAAACAGTATGCTTATGTATGTTGTACCGTATATTATATTTTTAATAATAACTATAATAATTGCGGGAACCTATGGCGTTAAAGATGCGTATATTATTAAAATGGCATTTGTAAGCTTTGGCATTAACACACTTTTTTATTTAGCTGTTTATGCTGTTACATCAATAGCCGTTATGCTTACAGGAAATCTTCCGGTTACTGTTTTAGGTACAGGTACACTTTTGTGTTATGAAAACGGAGTAAAGATTTTGCTTTTAAGCATGTTTAGCAATTATTTTAAAACTTACAGTCCATTTAGCGATGAAAAGTTTCTTAAAACTTGGTTTTCACCTTTAGGTTTATTTTTAAGTTTTCAAAATGATTTTGCATTAGCCTTAAAAGACAACATAAGTGTTATGCCTGTGGTAGAAAAAGCAGCTTTGCATTTGGTTGTTTTAGCTATTGTTTATATGGTTATAACATTTTTGCTTTACAAAGCACGCCCTATAGAGGCTTGCAGCAAATCAATGGCATTTAAAAAGAGCAAAAAAGTTATTAAGCGTCTTATAATGATACCTGTTGCTTTGGTATTCTGTTTATTCTTTGAGTCAGCCAGCGGCAACTCTTTAGGCGGTGCCATATTTGGTTTAGCAGCTGGAATTATATTGTGCCACTGTGTAATTCAGGCAATATACGAACAGGATTTAAAGGCGGCATTTAAGGATAAACGCTCTATTATATACATAGCTGTTATAGCAGGATTTATATTTGCTGTATTTAAGTTTGATATAGCAGGATATGACAAATATATACCTAACGAAAACAAACTGGTAAGCGGAACAATATCTCTTGATACACCTTTTGGCAACAGAGCAAGCTTTTATGATGATGAGTATGACAATGTTACAGGTGACAGATACAGATTTAACAACATGAATATAATAGACAAATCTCTATTATGCGATATAGCGTATACTGCGGCACAGGAGATAGATAACTACAGCACAGGATATGGCTCAGAGGATAATCCATATACAATAAGTGCCACAATGAAATATACACTGTCAAATGGCAAGAGTGTATACAGAAATGTATACTTTGATTATAAAGAAAATCAAGAGCTTTTAAACAGAATATTTGCTGATGTTAATTTTAAAGAAAACTATTTGCAGCTTTTTGACAGCATATTCGCAAAGAATGAAAGCTTATACGAAATCCGTTACAGCAATGACTTTATTACTGAGACATTGTCAAATGGTTTAAATAATGAGCTTATAAGTGCTTACAAAAAAGATTTTATCGATATGACATTTAGCGATGTTGAAAACACTCTTGCTTCAGGATATTTGGAAATGTACGCTGTTATAAAAAATGATAATGCAGACGAAAATTCAGGTATGGATGATTCAATAAACATTTACTACGAATTTCCAGTTTTCGACTCTTTTGAAAATACAAAAGCTGTTTTACAAAAGCAGGGAATAGATATTAATGAAAGAGTTAGCAAAGAAGATGTTTTCTCGGTAACAGTTTATGATTATGTTAACAATACAGAACCTATTGAGATTACAGATGCTGACCAGATAGAAGAAATTTTAGATGCTGTTTATGCAAGAAGCCAGGTATATTTCAGTGCCGTAAATTCACATTACAATAATGACTACGATGTTGATATTTCTATTAAGCCTGAAAAATACAATGGATATTACAATATAGGATGCGGTTTTAAAAATGGACATGTCCCTGATTTTATCAAACAGAATTAAACATTAAATACTTAAAGGCGTACTATTGAACGGAGGGTAGTAATATGGCATACATCACTATACAGGTAAACGATACGGAAAAACTTGAGAAATTAAAAAAACTGCTTTTCGAAAACGGATTTGAGGCAGACGAAACAAAAATAACAGATACATCAGATTATATCTACCGTTTTGACGGTTTGGAAATTGATGACGAGAAAAAACGTGTAACAGTAGACGGAAGAAGTATTGCTTTAACACCTACAGAGTATAACATATTGTGCATACTTATGAAGCAGAAGGGCAGAGTACTTTCGGCAGAACAGATTTACAGAGCTATATGGCATGTTGAAACAATAGGTGTAGAAGAAAACGTAATTGCTGTACATATTAGACGCATAAGAATGAAAATTGAGCATGACCCTAAGAAGCCTCATTTTGTAAAGGCTGTATGGGGTGTAGGCTACAGGGTAGGCTGAATTTGACAGTTAAGGAGGAGAAGTGTTATGGATAAAAAAGATTTAGGTTTGTTATTTATGTTTTTGGGGGCAGCTATGTGGGTTCAGGCTTTTACATACGCAGCTTTAAATACAGCTTTTATAAATTCCAGCACTTCAGGCAGCTGCTTTAAAAGCTTTTTAAGCTACGGCAACGCCGGCTCCTTTATATGTGCTATACTGTGCGTAATATTCGGCATATTGCTGATAAAGTTTGACAACTGCAAAAAATGTGATATATTGTAAAATATAAAAATTAATTAGGGCACTTTATAGGTGCCCTTTGTTTTTTATGTATCTGATATAATAAAATAAAACCCCAGCATTATTTGTTTAAATATATGCAGGGGTTTTATATTGTTTATTTATAAAATTTAATGCTGAATATTAGAAGCAGCCTTTAGCGTTAAGAGCCTTCTTGTCGAGAGTTTCAAGTCTGTTAAGTGCTTCTGTAAGTGTTTCACGACTTTTGGCAAAATGGAAACGAACATAGTTATTTATATTTTCATTAAAGAAACTTGAGCCTGGAACAGCGCCTACGCCTACTTCACGTGCCATCCATTCACAGAATTTAATATCATCTGTAACACCATATTTTCCTACATTAACCATTACATAGTATGCGCCTTGAGGGTCTGTATAGTCAAAGCCCATATTTTTAAGGCCATTAATAAAAAGTTCTTTCCTATCGGTATAAATACCCAAAAGCTCATCGTAATAACTGTCATCAAAATTAAGAGCAGTAACAACAGCTTCCTGAAGCGGAGCGGCAGCGCCTACTGTAAGAAAGTCATGTACTTTTTTAACACGGTCAATTATGTATTCCTCAGCTACGACGTAACCTAAACGCCAGCCGGTTATAGAATATGTTTTTGAAAGGGAATTACATGTAATTGTTCTTTCTCTCATACCTGGAAGGTTTGAAAAATATACGTGCTTAAAAGGCTTGTAAACTATATGCTCATAAACTTCATCTGTTATAACAAATGTGTCGTATTTAACAGCTAAATCAGCTATTATTTTAAGCTCGCTTTCTGTAAATACTCTTCCACTTGGGTTAGAAGGATTGCAGACAATAATAGCTTTTGGACCCTGTTTAAAAGCTTCTTCAAGTACATTTGGGTCAAATGTAAAATCTGGCGGGTTAAGCGGTACGAATATAGGCTGAGCGCTGGAAAGTATAGCATCTGCACTGTAGTTTTCATAAAAAGGTGAAAAAACAATTACCTTTTCTCCAGGATTGCAAACAGTGAGCATAGAAGCCATCATTGCCTCAGTGCTGCCGCATGTTACAACTATATTTTTGTCAGGGTCTATTTTCTGGCCAGTAAAATGAAAATGTTTTTTTGCAAGGCCTTCTCTTATAGCTTGTGAACCCCATGTTACTTCGTATTGATGATGGTTTTCGTAAGAAACTTCAGCAAGTCGGTCAAGAAGAGCTTTAGGCGGATTAAAGTCAGGAAAGCCCTGTGAAAGATTTATAGCGTTATTATCAATTGATATTCTTGTCATTTTACGAATCATAGATTCTGTAAATGTATCTGTTCTATTGCTTAATTTTGGCATTATTTGTACCTCCTGCCTTTATTTGTTTTTCCTATTATACATTTATTAATTAAAAAATACAAACGGTTTATAATATTAAATGAACTGAATTTGTTATACTTTAAACAGATTAATTAATATTAAGTTGCTAAAAACATGAATAAATAGTAAAATAATTAAATCAAATAATACAAAATATGGAGGCTTTTATGAGGGTATTTGCTTTATCGGACCTTCATTTGGGACATTCGGTTAATAAGCCTATGGATAAGTTCGGCGGTGAATGGGAAAACCATGCTGAAAAAATACAGACAAACTGGAACAGTATTGTGCGTGACAACGATATAGTACTTATACCGGGGGATATTTCTTGGGCTATGGGCTTTAATGAGGCCGAAAAAGATATTTTATTTATTAAAGACTTAAAAGGAAATAAAGTGCTTTTAAGAGGAAACCATGATTATTGGTGGAGCAGTGTTTCACGCCTTAATGGGCTTTACGCAAAAAGCGGAATGTATTTTTTGCAGAACGACTGCTTTATGCTGCCTGATGGAAAAACTGCTATTTGCGGCGCAAGACTGTGGAAAAAAGACAGCACTGAGGCGGAGGATATAAAAATTTATAGGCGCGAAGTTATACGTGCAAAACTTTCCCTTGATGCAGCTATGCGTAAAAAGTGCGAAAAAATTATATTTATGAGCCACTATCCACCTTTGCTTTTTGGTGAAACGGGCAGTGATATATGTGAGCTTTTTAAAAATTATCCTATAATAAAAGCCGTTTATGGCCATCTGCATGGAGCAGATAATTTTAAAACGGGATTTCAAGGTATAATTGAAAAAATAGAGTACAAACTTGTTTCGGCGGATTATATTAATTTTACGCCGCAGCTTATATATGAGGAGGAATAAATTAAAATGGTTATTATGGTTGTAGACGGACAGGGCGGCGGAATGGGCAAAGCAATAATAGAAAAATTAAAGCCTCTTTTAGGTCCTGAAAATCAGCTTATAGCAATAGGCACAAACTCCATAGCAACGGCTAACATGATTAAAGCCGGAGCTGATAAAGCAGCTACAGGTGAAAACGCAATTAAAGTTAATGCTGCAAGAGCTGATATTATAATGGGAAGTATTGGCATTATATCTTCTAATTCAATGTTTGGTGAGCTGAGCCATAAAATGGCAAGGGCCATAAGCGAAAGCCCGGCTGAAAAAATATTAATACCTATTAAACGCTGCGGTATTTATGTAGTTGGTATGTGCTCGGACTCTATGCCTAAAATGATAGAAGAAGCTGTTGATACATGTGTTGAAATGGTTAAACGCAGTAAAAAAGGCTGTGAGATATAAGGAGGAATTATGGGATTTTTATATATTCTTCTTATAGCCGTAAGTCTTTCTATGGATGCCTTTGCGGTATCAGTATCAAATGGTCTTTCAATTAAGGAAATACGCAAAAGTGAGATATTTCTTGAAGCGCTGTTTTTTGGTGGATTCCAGTTTTTAATGCCTGTTTTGGGCTTCTTACTTGGTTTCAGTGTTAAAGGATATATTGAGGCCTTTGACCATTGGATAGCTTTTGCACTTTTAGGCCTTATAGGTTTTAATATGGTTAAAGAGTCTTTCGGCGGTGATGATGACGATGACTGTGAGCAAAGACAAGCTCTTACGCCAACTAAACTTCTGTTTCAGGCTATAGCCACAAGTATAGATGCTTTAGCTGTAGGTGTAAGTTTTGCCGTATTAAATGTAAATATACTTTCTGCCAGTGCTGTAATAGGTGTTGTATGTTTTATAATTTCTGTTTTTGGCTCTATAATAGGCAAAAATGCAGGTAAAATGCTTAAAAAACGTGCTGAAATGGCAGGCGGCATTATTTTAATATTAATAGGTGTAAAAATACTTATTGAGCATATGTTTTTTTAAGCATAATTATAAATTTTGTACAATACGGAAAAATTAGAATTAATTTTTGTTATAAAACATAGTTATATCTGTTAAATAATTGTAAAACACCATGAAATTTTTGACTGTAAATTGCAAAATTAGATAATCTGTGTTAAAACTTAAATAAATGTAATGTATACTTTAATTTATATGTTGAATTGGTTTTAAGATTGTACTATAATAAATACAATTTGTGTTGGTTGGTAATTACTTTATATATATACTTTACAGAAAGGAAGTTTTATTATGTCCAAGATTATGAAAACCATGGACGGCAACGAGGCTGCCGCTTATACTTCTTATGCTTTTACTGAAGTAGCTGGCATTTTCCCTATTACACCGTCGTCACCAATGGCTGAGCACACAGATGACTGGGCTGCAAACGGAAAGAAAAATATTTTCGGTCAGACAGTTAAGGTTGTTGAAATGCAGTCAGAGGGAGGCGCTTCCGGTACCGTACACGGTTCCCTTGCGGCAGGCGCCCTTACAACTACTTATACAGCAAGCCAGGGTCTTCTCCTTATGATTCCTAATATGTATAAGATAGCCGGCGAGCTTCTTCCGTGTGTGTTTCATGTAAGTGCCAGAGCACTTGCAAGCCATGCTCTTTCTATATTTGGCGACCATTCCGACGTTATGGCATGCCGTCAGACAGGCTTTGCGCTTTTAGCTTCAAACTCCGTTCAGGAGGTTATGGATTTAGGCGCTGTTGCGCACTTAAGCGCTATTAAAGGCAGAGTACCTTTCCTTCATTTCTTTGATGGTTTCCGTACTTCACACGAAATTCAGAAAATTGAGTGTCTTGACTACGACGATTTAGCTAAAATTGTAGATATGGACGCTGTAAACACATTTAAGAGAAATGCCCTTAACCCTGAGCACCCTGTATTAAGAGGTACAGCTCAGAACCCGGATATTTTCTTCCAGGCAAGAGAGGCATGCAACCCTTACTACGAAAACATAGTAGGTGTTTGCGAGGACTATATGGCTAAAATCAGCGCTCTTACAGGCCGTGACTATAAGTTATTTAACTACTATGGCGACCCTGAGGCCGACAGAGTAATTATAGCTATGGGTTCAGCTTGCGAGGCTATAGAAGAAACAATTGACTATTTAAGAGCTAAAGGCGAGAAGGTAGGCCTTGTTAAAGTTCATCTTTACAGACCATTCTCAGCTAAACACCTTATAGATGCTATTCCAAAAACAGCTAAAAAGATTGCTGTTCTTGACAGAACAAAAGAGCCAGGAGCTCTTGGTGAGCCTTTATATCAGGATGTATGTACAGCTATGTTCGAGGCTAAAGAGCAGCCTATGATTGTTGCTGGTCGTTACGGACTTGGTTCAAAAGACGTTACACCTGCTCAGTTTATAGCTGTTTATGAAAACCTTAAGCTTGATGCACCTAAGAGCCACTTTACAATAGGTATTGTGGATGATGTTACAAATCTTTCACTTAATGTAGGTGCTGAGGTTAACGTAACAGAAGGCGACGGAACAATAAGCTGCAAGTTCTGGGGCATTGGTTCCGACGGTACTGTAGGCGCTAACAAAAACTCAATTAAGATTATAGGTGACCATACAGACATGTATGCTCAGGCTTATTTCTCATACGACTCCAAAAAATCAGGCGGTGTAACACAGAGCCACCTTCGTTTTGGTAAGAAGCCTATACGTTCCACATATCTTGTTAAAACAGCAGACTTTGTTGCCTGCCACAAACAGGAATATGTAAACCTTTATGATATGTATTCAGAGCTTAATAAAGGCGGCACATTCCTTCTTAATACAGAGTGGCCTGTAGATGAGCTTGACAAACATCTTCCGGCAGCTATGAAGAAATACTTTGCAGAAAACGACATTAAGTTCTATGTAATTAACGGTACAGATATTGCAAGAGAAATTGGCCTTGGAAACAGAGTAAACTCCGTTTTACAGGCAGCATTCTTTAAACTTGCAAATATTATACCTATAGATGAAGCTGTTGAGTATATGAAAGCCGCTATTAAAAAGACATACGGCAAAAAAGGCGATGCTATACTTAACATGAACTATGCAGCTGTTGACCAGGGAACACAGAAAGTTGTTAAAGTAGAAGTTCCTGAAAGCTGGAAAAACGCTGTTGACGAAAACGCAGGCGCTAAGAAAGAAGTACCTGAGTTTATTAAAAATATTGTTGAGCCTATTAACGCACAAAAAGGCGACAGCCTTCCTGTAAGCGCATTTAAAGGCCGTGAAGACGGTACATTCCCACAGGGTACAGCAGCTTACGAAAAGAGAGGCGTTGCAGTAGACCTTCCAAAATGGGATGTTACAAAATGTGTTCAGTGTAACCAGTGTTCATTTGTATGCCCTCATGCAGCAATTCGTCCTTTCCTTCTCACAGAAGACGAAGTTAAAAATGCACCAGAAGGCTTTGATACAAAGAAAGCTATTGGTAAAGGTCTTGAAAACTATCAGTTCAGAGTACAGATTTCAGCTCTTGACTGCTTAGGCTGCGGAAGCTGTGCTAATGTATGTCCTGCTCCTGGCAAAGCCCTTACTATGGTTCCTGCTTATACACAGGAGAAAGAAGCTGCTAACTGGGATTATGCTATGAATCTTTCTGTTAAAGAAAATGTTATGGCTAAAAACTCTGTTAAAGGCAGCCAGTTTGTTCAGCCACTTCTTGAGTTCAGCGGCGCATGTGCAGGCTGCGGCGAAACACCTTACGCTAAGCTTATAACACAGCTTTTTGGTGACAGAATGTATATTGCTAACGCAACAGGCTGTTCATCAATCTGGGGCGGCAGCGCACCTTCAACACCTTATACAACAAACCATAAGGGACATGGTCCTGCTTGGGCTAACTCACTTTTCGAGGATAATGCAGAGTTTGGTCTTGGTATGGCTCTTGCTGTTAAACAGATGAGAGAAAGACTTAAAGCACAGCTTGAAAAACTCAGAAGTGTTCAGGGCTGCGAAGTTATGGCAGAACGTGTTGACGAGTGGATTGCTACAATGAACGACGGCGAAAAAAATAAACAGGCTACAGCAGACCTTATTGAGCTTCTTGAAAACTATAATGGCGCAAATGCTGAGGCTCAGGAGATTATAAACGACGTTCTTAAAAACAAAGACCAGCTTGCTAAGAAGAGCCAGTGGATATTTGGCGGTGACGGCTGGGCTTACGATATTGGCTACGGCGGACTTGACCACGTTTTAGCTTCCGGCGAAGATATTAACGTATTTGTATTTGATACAGAGGTTTACTCAAATACAGGCGGACAGTCATCAAAGGCTACACCGGCTGGTGCTGTTGCACAGTTTGCTGCAAGCGGTAAGAAAGTAAGAAAGAAAGACCTTGGTATGATGGCTATGAGCTACGGCTATGTATATGTAGCACAGGTAGCTATGGGAGCTAACCAGGCACAGCTTGTTAAAGCCCTTATGGAGGCAGAGGCTTACCCAGGTCCATCACTTATAATTGGTTATGCTCCATGTATTAACCATGGTATTAAAATGGCTAACTCACAGCTTGAAATTAAGAAAGCTGTTGAGGCAGGATACTGGCATTGCTACAGATTTAATCCTGAGCTTAAAGCAGAAGGCAAAAATCCGTTTACTCTTGACTCTACACCAGAGCCAAAAGGCGATTTCCAGGAGTTCATAAAAGGCGAAGTTCGTTATTCATCACTTTTAAGAACATTCCCAGAATTAGCACAGGAACTTTTTGCTAAGGCTGAAGCTGACGCTAAAGACAGACTTGAGAAATATAAAAAACTTGCAGCAGGCGAAATGTAATTATTTTTAAAAGCTGTAAGAAAATATAGTGTAAATTATAAAACGGCTTATACTGCCTTTATCGGCGGCGTAAGCCGTTTTTTTGTGTAAAAAACAGGCTGTTTGGGAGAATAAATAATTATATTAGTATTACAATTATAAAAGTAAAATAAAAAATTAATATTTATTGAATATTAATAATTATTTATTGTTTTTCGATAAATAATAATTGACAAACAATATTATTATGTATATAATGGCATTAAAGAAAAGAAAGTAAGAGAGGATTGGTTATATGTGGAATGCTAAAAGGTCTGTTATATTATCTTGTATATGCACTAAAATTGTTATAGTTTTTTCGGTACTGTTTTTGCTTACTGCGCCTTATTGGGTTGGGCTGTATGTAGATTATGCATCAAAAAATGCAGATATTAAAAATCCGCTTATTTTTACAGTTTATGCAGCAGGTATTGTTTCACTTGTATTGCTTTTTAGCCTTAATAAACTGCTTTCTAATATAAGAAATGAAAATGTGTTTATATTTGATAATGTAAAACTTTTAAGGGCTATATCATGGTGCTGTTTTGTTGTAGCGGTAATACTTTTGTTTTCGGGCTTTTATTATATACTGTTTTTGTTTGGCGCTGTTGCCGCCGGATTTTTCGGTTTAATACTGCGTGTAGTTAAAAACGTAATAGAACAGGCAGTTATAATTAAAAACGAAAATGACTTTACTATTTAACGGGAGGAATTGGATATGCCTATTATAGTTAATCTTGATGTAATTATGGCAAAGCGCAAAATTTCTTCCGGCGAGTTAGCCTCACTTATAGGAATTACACCTGCCAATCTTTCAATACTTAAAAATAACAAAGCAAAAGCCATAAGGTTTTCCACACTGGAAGAGATATGCCGAGTTTTGGACTGTCAGCCGGGAGATATACTGGAATATGTAACAGACGACGAAAACAAATAAAGGAGGTTTTAAAATGACTGACTTAAATTATTTAAGCAATGTAAAAATAAGCGAAAATACTCAGCAGGTCGAAGAAAAAAAGCAAAAATTCACTTTTGAAAAGTCTGATGGTATTTTTGCAATAGTATTTTTTGTATTAGGCTATTTGTATGTTCAGTGGGCATATACTTTTAGACCAGCACTTTCAACTGCTTTGTTTGTAGTGATGTTTGTTATAATTGGTATTGTTTACGGAAATGCAGCGGGATTTAAGCAGAGCAGAAAATCAATTCCATATTTGGTTATACTGCTTTTGGGCGCAGTAAGGTTTGTTGTATTTGATAATGATTTGCCGGGTGTTATGCTTTTTATGTTTATAACTTTTATGGCTGTTTACTGGGTTGGTGTTTTTGCTAAAAAGCGCATAGGTGCTGGTAATGCAAAGGATAAAATATCTTCTTTGTTTATATGGGATATATTAAACCAGCTTTTAAACGTGCCGTTTTCACACTTTGCCTGTGCTTTTGGAAGCATAAAACATTCTTTTGGCAAAGGCAAAAGCAGCAGTACATCAGGGCAGATTTTAATAGGTATTTTAATTTGTATTCCTGTTGCTTTTGTTGTAATAACCCTTCTTGCCAGTGCAGATGCGGCATTTGATAATTTAGTTAGTATTTTGTATGATATGTTCTTTGGTAAAATATACAGCTCCGTAATTAAGCTTTTTATTGCAATTCCGGTATGGTGTTATTTTTTTGGCCTTTTTTACGGCAATTTAAGGAACAGGAGTTTTAATGGTATTACAGCTGAAAGTGTTGAAAAGGTAAGAAAAGGCATGTGCAAAATGCCAAAGGTAACGGCATATACTGTTTTAACAGTTATAAACTTAATATATATACTGTTTTTTGTATCACAGTCAGCTTATTTGTTTTCTGGTTTTTCAAATTTGCTGCCAGAGGAGTTTACTTATTCTCAATACGCAAGAAAGGGATTTTTTGAGCTCTGTGTAATAGCGTTTATTAACTTTGGTATTACTTATCTTTCATTTGTTATAGTAGAAAGAAACAGCGAGGGCAAAAGACCAAAGGCGCTAACTGTTCAAATAATGCTTCTTTCAGTTTTTACACTGCTTTTAATAGCAACTGCTTTAAGCAAAATGGCTATGTATATTGACTGCTACGGTTTAACACGCCTTAGAATTTATGCCTCATGGTTTATGGTTATGCTCTTTATTATGTTTATTATAATAATAGCTAAAAGTGCTATAAACTTTAATGCGCCAAAAGCCGCATTTGGTGTATTTTGTGTAGGTCTTTTTGCTCTGTGTTTTTCTAATATAGACGGGTATATGACAAAATATAATATATCAAGGTTTGAAAAAGGCACACTTGATACATTCAGCCCTTATGACTACAGAAGTCTTTCAGCAGGCTCTGTTCCGTATTTATATGAGTTTTACAACAATATAACAACCGACGGGGAGTATGTTGGAAAGACTGCCTCAGAAAGCGGAAATAAAAATAAAGGCGTTATGGCTTTAAATACTGACGAGCTGATACAGTTAAAAACTGATATTGAAATGGTAATTAAAAATGATGAAAGTAATTTTGTTTGGTATAACGGAGATTTTAAAACATTTAATATTCAGGCGTATAATGCTCAGAAAACAGTTTTTGGAAACTAAAGTTAATATTATAAAATAAATAATAAAAAAGGCCTAATTGCTTAAAGAGCAAAAAGGCCTTTTTATTTTAAATCATTTTAGAAGCGTAAGAGAGTATAAGCTTTTCCCAAGCATAATCGTTAGGCACACTTTTAATCATATAATCTATGTTATTAATCTGTGTTTGGGTTAAGTAATCAAAATTCTTCCATGAGTCTAAATAATACAGCCTTCTAGCAAGCTGAAAACGCTTTTTCTCATATTCCGGTAAAGCAAAATACTCATCCATGTAGTTTAAAATATCCTCACGGCGTTTATCAATATATCCTTCAACATAAGGCAGAAGGTTTATAATGTGGTCGCTTATTACATAAGATGTTGAGCCTTTTAAATTATCAATAAAGCTTCTAAGCTCACGAACTTTGCCGTCTTCAGTACAGTTTCTGAATGTTCCTGCATTATTCATATCGTAAAGGGGTGAGCCTTCCTTCATCATAAATGTACGTATTCTTATAAATTCCGGGTTAATCTGTTTCATAACTTTGGCTGTTTCAAAGGCGTTTTTCTCGCTTAAATCAATACCGCCGTTACCCGGCATATAAAAAAGATTAATTGTCATTTGGGCTTCTTTAAGCTTTAAACCTGCTTCCAGCTCCTGTTCAACTGTAAAGCCTTTGTTTATTACTTTAAGTGTTTCATCACAGCATGTTTCAAAGCCGGAATGTATCATGTTTAAACCAGCGGCTTTTAAGTCTTTAAGCTCCTCAATGGATTTTCGGCATATAGAGTCTGCTCTGCCGTAAGATGCTATAATTTTAAGCTCAGGGAATTTTTGGGCTATTCTTTCAACTATTTTAATAAGTTTTTCAGTCTGAAGAACCATTGTATTTCCGTCTTGAAGGAATATAGCTTCCATATTTCCGTTGGCAGCCCAGTTAAATACCATAGCATAACATTCACGTTCTTTATCGGTTTTAAGTGAGAAATACTCATTATTTAATGAAACGGTGTCAAACTCACCGTTAGGCAGTACATGAGAAAGCACACGCTCTTTAATTTCAGCCATTGAATCTATATCTTTTAAAACGTCTTCAACAGGACGTGTTTTAAACTGGCAGCCGCGGTAAAGCATACAAAAGTTGCATTTATTCCAAGGGCAGTTTTCTGTAACCCTTAATAAAAGACTGAAACTGTGCATTGGCGGTCTGTATACGCCGGATTCAAATGTATTCATATATTCACTCCTTTTTATTGGTTTAAAATGGGCAAAAAAATAAAGCGGATAGCGGGAGTCGAACTCGTCTCTAAAGCTTGGGAAGCTCTCATTCTACCGATGAACTATATCCGCATTTATTTTATAATTCTATTACTTTTTTACTACTTTTTCAATAGGAAATAAAAAATTGCCCGTTTGCTGAATTTTTATTTAAGGCTGTTTATAAATTATGAATTTGCCTTAAGTAAAATAAAACGGGCAATTAAAAATTTTATCTGTATTTACGGCTTTTTGGTGTCAGCTCTAAATTTTGGAAATTAGTTTCACGATAGTATTTAAGGCGTTTACGGCGTTTTTTCTTGTGGTGTTCATAGCGTATTTTCATTATTACAAGACGGGCTAAAAACACTATAACGGCCGCAGATAAAATCAGTATGGCGGCAAGCTTAATATTTATTGGTTTTTTATTTTCTGTATTTGCCATTGCAGCAACTGACTGCTCACCTACGTCATCTGCCGAAACAATATCCGTTTTTCCTATTTCCTCACCGTTTAGTGTGTATGATACACTGCCTATAACATCGCCTTTGCTTAAAGGCACAGGAAGATTTTCCGGTAAGTCAATATTTGTTTTGATATCGCTTAAAGAGCAATTTAAAGGAAGAGTTACTGTAACATCGGAAGCGTAATTACCTGTTACATCAAAAGTCTGGTCTTTAAGGAGGCCTTCTTCAAGGGCGGTAGTGTTTTGGCAAAGACTGCCTTCTGTACAAAGATTTTGTGTTTTAAAGTTTTCAAAGCCATAGTCAAAAAGTTTTATAGTGTCGGTATATTCCCCATAGCCTGTAGATTTAAGCACAACGGATATTATTTCTGTTCCATCCTTTTGGGCATAGGCTACAAGAGTGTTTCCGGCTTGGTCGGTAAAACCGGTTTTTCCGCCTTCGCAGTATTCATAATAAAAAGCAGAGGCTTCTTTTATAAGCTGTGTCTGGCCATGGAGATAACGGGTTTCCGGCTGTATATTTGTAGGCGGTATTTCGTAATATGTGCATGCTAAAACATCTTTAAAATGCGGGTATTTAAGAAGTTCACGGGCAATAAGCGCCATGTCATAAGCTGTTGTATAATGGTTTTCATCATGCAGACCGTTGGCGTTTACAAAGTTGGTATTAAGCGCACCTAATTCTTTTGCTCTTTGGGTCATGTGCTGGGCAAAGGCCTCAAGGCTTCCGTCTATGTGCTCTGCAACGCCGTTTGAAACCTCGTTTGCCGACTGCAGCATAATGGCGTACATTGCTTGGTCAACTGTTATTTCTTCGCCTTGGTCTATGCCTATGTGACTGCTTCCAGGCTCTATTGAAAATACGGCTTCTTTTGAAAAAGTTATTGTTTCGTCCATGTCGCAGTTTTCAAATGCCAAAAGCATTGTCATAAGTTTTGTAATACTGGCTGGGTATTCCTTTTGGTTTATGTTTTTTTCGTATAATATATCGCCTGTATCGGCGTTTATTAATATGGCGGCCTCGGCATCAAGCTGAAGTTCATCGGCTTTTTGTTTTATTTCGGCCGGAACGGTAAAGGCCATTGATTGAGTTGGAGTAAGTATTATTGATGATATGAGAATAAATAAAGCTATATGTCTTATTTTTTTCATTATTAAACAGTAACTCCTTTAAATTTATTATTTATTTTACGGTTTAAGGGATTTATTAAATGCGGTTTTACGTTTTATATATTTTATATTAAAATTAAACCGCAAATATATTTTGTTTTAAAATAATTTTTTTACGCTCTACTATTTTGCCTGAATTCGTGATACAATTATCTGGCAGTGTATAAATAAGAAGGGCTGCAAAACAGCTCTATAGCTGATATAAAAAGATTATGAATACATATAAAAAATGGTTATAATTTAGTATAACCAAATTTTATATAATTTACGCAATCTTAATAATTATAACAGATTTTTATGTATAATGTATGAATAAATTGCGGGAAGCTGATTATTTTGGTAAAAGAAAGAAAATTTCTTATGATTTTGTCTATATGTGTAATATTAAGCGGTCTTTGGTACAGCAATTATACCAAAAACAGTATAGTTGTATTTGCTCCGGATGAGACAGTATACTATTACAATGTTAAAACACAGACAGAATTTTTAGACCAGCTGAACAAAGATAAAATAATAAACATAAATACAGCCGATATTGAAAGTCTTGATTCTTTAAAAGGCATAGGTGTTAAGACAGCTGAAAATATAATTGAGTATAGAACTAAAAACGGTCCTTTTAAATCTATTGAGGAAATTATGAATGTAAGTGGTATCGGCGAGAGTAAATTTAATGATATAAAAGACTTTATTTCGGTTGAGGGAGATAGTTGATATGGCGTATAAAATACTTGTAGTTGATGATGAAAAATTAATTGTAAAAGGCATTAAATTCAGCCTTCAGCAGGACGGCATGGAAGTAGAGGCCGCTTACGATGGTGAAGAAGCCCTTAATTATATAAAAGAAAGAAAATTTGATTTAGTTGTGCTTGATGTTATGCTGCCTAAAATGAACGGCCTTGAAGTATGTCAGCAGGTACGCGGTTTTTCTCAAGTGCCTATTATAATGGTTACAGCTAAAGGCGAGGATATGGACAAAATTATGGGCCTTGAGTACGGCGCAGATGATTATATAGTTAAGCCTTTTAATATTTTGGAGCTTAAAGCCCGAATTAAAGCTATTTTAAGGCGCAGTGTTAAAAAGGTAGATATTAACGAGGCTAAAAAGCCTAATGTCCTTGAAGTACGCGGGCTTAAAGTTGATTTTGACTCAAGACGTGTGTTTATAAACGGCAAAGAAACAAACCTTACAGCAAAAGAATTTGATATGCTTGTATTATTTATGGAAAATCCGGGTAAAGTGTACAGCAGAGAAACACTTCTTGACACTATTTGGGGCTATGATTATCCGGGAGATGCCAGAACAGTAGATGTACATGTAAGGCGTCTTAGGGAAAAGATAGAGGAAAAGCCAAGCGAGCCTAAGTATATATTTACAAAATGGGGAGTTGGTTATTATTTTGGCTAAGAAAAAAGGCGGCAGCTACAGAATTAAATTTTTAATGATAATAACATATCTGTGCGCCGGATTAATACCGCTTTTCCTTTTTACTGCTGTTGTGTTTAAAACAACAGAGAACTATTTTATAGAAGAAAAAAAGAAGGAGCTTTTAAACCAAGCTAATATATTTTCGGGGCATATTACAATTTCGGGCTATCTTAAAAACGAGGATATGCGCCATGCTTTTGATAGGGATATTGAGCTTACAAGCGAGCAGGGCGGATTTAGAATAATAGTTACCGATGACATGGGTGTTGTAATTGAGGATTCTAACGGAACGGATAACGGAAAAACAATTATTATACCTGAAATAGTAGAAGCTCTTGAAACTAAAGACGTGGCACGTGAGCAGGAAAGCGGCGATATTTATGTTGTTACGTCAATAGTTGATGAAAGCGGCAAAAAAGCAGGCACAGTGCTTATTATTTATAAACCAGAGGATATACACGCCATGATTGCCGGAATACGAAAACCGGTTTATATAATGACAATACTTATTTCATGTATTGTTCTTACATTTGTGCTTGTGCTTTCTCATACAATAACAGGTCCTTTAAGCAAGCTTATGGAGGTAATACGCAATATTTCTGAAGGACATTTTGATGAGCGCATGCCGGTTGACGAAAATTCCGACAACGAGATTATGCAGGTAGGCGCCGCTGTAAATAACATGGCCGAAAAACTGGAAGAAGTGGAAACTTCACGCCAGCACTTTGTTTCAAATGTAAGCCATGAGCTTAAAACGCCTTTAAGCTCTATTAAAGTTCTCAGTGAATCAATACTTCTTGACAGTGAAGCGCCTAAGGAAACATATATTGAGTTTTTAAAAGATATAAATTCCGAAGTTGACAGAATGACAGAAATTATTAATGATTTACTTACACTTGTTAAACTTGACCAGAAAGAAATTCCTGTTACATTTAACCAAGAAAGCTTAAATTCTGTTATAGAGGATATTGTAAAAAGGCTCAGGCCTTTGGCGGACAATAAAAATATAGATTTTGAGTATACTGCTGTTAAAGAAGTAAATGCGGAAATAGACAGGACTAAATTTACATTAGCCGTTTCAAACCTTGTGGAAAACGGCATAAAATACACCGATGAAGGCGGCAAGGTTAAAGTTGTGCTTGACTGTGACCATCAGAACGCTTTTATTACTGTGTCGGATACAGGCATTGGCATGGCTGAGGAGGAGCTTTCTAAAATTTTCCAGAGATTTTACAGAATAGACAAAACACGCAACAGAGAAACGGGAGGAACCGGACTTGGCCTTTCTATAACTCACTCAACGGTTTTAATGCATAATGGAAGCATTAAAGTTACAAGTCGTGAAAATGAGGGTACAACTTTTGTTGTAAGAATACCTCTTATTCATAACATGTAAGGAGGTGCGCCAATGAAAAAAATAAGCATTGCAATAATAGTCGTTTTGGCTGTTTTGATTTTATCTGCTATTGTTACTGTACTTATAAGCATTAACTCGTCAGAAAATAATATTAATCAAGGCCTTGATATTTATTACCTTGATATGGAAAACAGAACTCTTAAAAGCGAGAAATACAACATTGTTGGCAAAACAGAAGAAGAAATAATTCAAAGTGCTTTCAATACAATGAAAACAAAGCCTAAAAACGAAAAATATGTAAGTACAGTACCAGAGAATATTAATATTTTAAGTACAAAAATTGAAAACGGCACATTAGAGCTTAATTTATCCAAGGAATATCTGCAAATGACAAAAAGTGATGAGATGTTCTGCCGAGGTGCGCTTATAAAAACAATGACAGGCATTTCATTTATTAAGCAGGTTGAAATTTTAATAGACGGTGAGTCCCTTAAAACTACAGGCGGTCAGCCTATAGGCCCTGTAAGCGGCGATGATATTATTATAAGCGGCACAATAGAGGCTGAACCGGTTACTTCAGTTAAGCTTATAACACTGTATTTTTCAAATTCCGACGGCACAGGCTTAGTTCAGGAAGAACGCAAGGTTGAGGTTAATCGAAATCAGCCTCTTGAAAAATACGTTATGGATGAGCTTATAAAAGGGCCACAGACAAAAGGAAATTTGGCTACAGTTCCTTCTGAAACAAAGGTAAGAAATATAATGACTCAGGACGGAATATGTTATGTTGACCTTAGCTCTGAATTTGTTTCTAGGCACAGCGGCGGAAAGGACAAAGAGCTTTTAACTATATATTCCATTGT
Organism: uncultured Clostridia bacterium; assembly: GCA_944377425.1. GTDB lineage: Bacteria > Bacillota > Clostridia > Lachnospirales > Anaerotignaceae > Neoanaerotignum_A. Next base: position 46,200 of record CALWEX010000054.1, on the reverse strand, counting down.
TAATTCTCTTACTGCCCTTGACGATGTAAGCAAAGTGCAATTCCTTATAGAAGGCGAAAAACAGGAGGAATACAAGGGCAATGTAGAGTTTGGTCAGCCCTTTGAACCAAAAGAGATTGTGATTGAATAATGAAAAGACCTGCGTTATATTCTTTTATATATTTTTCGGCAGGTATTGCCGCTGTAGCATGTTTAAAAGGCAAAGGGCTGATGCTTTTTGCCTTTTTAGCTGTAATTATTAATTTTTATTTGTATTTCAAAATTAAAAGCCTAAGTGTTTTTATACTGTCTTTTATATTTGGTGCCGGAATTATTACTATGGGTTCTTGTGCATATAAAGAGCAGAGCTTTGATAAATCCGGAAGCTTAAAAGGCTATGTTTACGATACTTCTTATAATTCCAACGGCGGACAGACAGTTACTCTTAAAGATATGACTTTTGTAACAGATAACAAAGAAACAACTGTAAGCGGCAGAGGCATTATTTATACACCAGAAGGTGTATTTGTGCGCCGTGGGGACTATATAGGCATTACATATTCCAATTATAAAAACGAAAAAGAAAACTATGTTTCGGGCTTTGATTATAATCAATATATTTTGCTTAACAACATTGTATTTACGGCAAACGCTGACAATGTTTATCTTTTAGGTCACAAGGAAAGCATATCACAAAGGCTTTTTGAATTAAGTGAATATATAGGCAGAATATTTGACAGCATTTATCCAAGAGATGAATCTTCGGTACTTAAAGCTGTTATTTTAGGTGATGGGTCTTATTTAAGTGATGAAACCAGAGAACTGTATACTTCAGCCGGCATTGCACATATACTTTCAGTATCCGGCCTGCATACAGCTGTAATTTCTATTATGATTCTTAGAGCACTTAAAATGATGCGTATTAACAGCAGAAAAGCGGCTGTCATCACAATTTTTGCTATTTCATTTTATGCAGTTTTCGCCGGCGGCAAAGCAAGTATTGTAAGAAGTGCAATTATGGTTAATGTATATCTTTTATCAAAGGTTATATACCGTGAAGCCGATACTTTAAATTCTATGGGTATAGCTGGTTTGGCACTGCTGGCCTTTAACCCTTACAGTTTATTTTCCGTTGGATTTCAGTTAAGCTTTATATCTGTAACGGCTATTTTGGCATTTAATAATATTTGTGAATTTAAACAGGATACTGTACTAAGCCGTATTAAAGAAATGGTATGTATATCACTTTTTGTAAATATATGTACTTTGCCAATATTGGCGTATAATTTTTATGAAGTGCCGGTTTACGGTTTTATTACAAATGTTTTTGTTGTTCCGCTTTTAGGTGTGCTAACTGCTTTAGGCTTTGCCAGTGCTGTAGCTGGTGTTTTTAGCACAGCACTTGGTATATTTCTAGGCGGAATAGTTTATTTAATATTAAATTTTATAAGCTTAGTTTGTGGTATTATAACACGTATACCATTTTCTGTTATTATTACTGGCAGGCCAAGTATTGTGTTTGTGGTACTGTTTTATTGTGTATTGCTATCTTTTATTGTTTTAAAAGACAGCAGAAAAAGCAGAGCAATTTCTGTTTTGCTTACGGCGGCTTGTGTTTTTAGTGTTATTTCCAACAGGCTTATATTTAAGTACAACACAGTTGAGTTTATGCCATCTGATTACGGCGGAGGTGCTGTTATAAAAACATACAGCGGTAAAGTGTTTTTAATAGGCCAAAGAAATAAAGGTGGTTTTGGCAACGAAGCCAAAAATGCGGTAGAGTACATTAATCTTTTAGGCAGAAAAACCGCTGACGCACTTTTTATTGATGGCACAGACAAAAGCAATATAAATTTTGCCATTGATTTTATTAATGACGGAGGAACAGATGTAATTTATATACCTAAGGGTACGGCTGAGAACAAAGAAAGCCTTGAAACTCTGCTATTTGCCGCATATAACACTGGTACAGAAATTAAGTACATATCAGCCCCATGCTTTGCAGATTTTGAGAATAATTTTAACATGTACTGTGTATTTCCTAATGAAAATATGATAGACGGCATAATGTGTGAAAATGCAATGTTTAAGTTTAAAAGCGGTGATTATGTATTTTTTTATTTGGGTGGGGCTGAAGAAACCGAGTTAAAATATTTAATGTATGCTGGTTATGATATTTTATCTGACGCTGTATATTCGGAAAGTTTAGAAAGTGACAGTATTAAAGATTTTATAACTGAGTCAAAAGCTAAATATGTAATTACTGAAAACAATGAAGCTGTAAATTTTGATGTTATTGATACTGAAAATTACGGAAAAATAACATTTAAAACAAATGGAACTGAATTTTTTATTAAACACTAACAAAGCTGTTATTAATAAATTAGCTAAGTAATATGGTGGTAATGTGATATGAAAAGGATTAAAAGCGATATAGCTAAAAAGAATTTCGAGAAATGTTATCTGCTTTATGGCGGTGAAAGCTTTTTAAGAGATTTATATGTTAAAAGGCTTAAAAACGCTGTTGCTGGCGGAAGTTTTTCAGAAATGAATACAGATGTATTTAACGGTGCTGTTGACATAAACCGTATAATAGACGCCAGCGAAACTATACCTTTTATGAGTGATAAGCGTCTTTTAATTATTAAAGACAGCGGGCTTTTTAAAGCTGGAAGGAAAAACGACAGTGAGCGTATAGCAGAGATGATAGAAAACCTGCCGGAGAGCACATGTGTAGTTTTTTCAGAAGAAGAAGCGGACAAAAGGCTTAGGCTTTTTAAAGCAGTAGTTAAATGCGGCTATGCCGCTTTATGTGCGGCACCTCAAGGCAACGAGCTTTATATTTGGGCGGAAAAAATGCTGTCTAAGAATAAAATTAAAATGGACAGAGCACAGACGATGTTCTTTTTTAAAACCGTAGGCTACAGCATGGAAAATGCTGCCGCAGAGCTTAACAAGCTTATAAGCTACAAAGGACCGGATACAGTGGTTGAAAACGCTGATATAGAGAAAGTATGTGTTAAAGCTATGGAAGCGCATATTTTTGATTTAGTTGAGGCTATAGGCAAGAGAGAAACTGATAAAGCCGTTAAAATATACAGAAACCTTATTGCGCTTAAAGAACAGCCAATAGGTATACTTGCCATGATTGCACGGCAGTTTAGGCTTATGATAGAGGCCGCCGGATTAACTAACAGTGGAAAAAGCCAAAAGGAAGTATGTGAGTTAATGGGGCAGAAGGATTTTGTTGTTAAAATGGCTTTAAGTCAAAGCCGTAACTTTACGCCGGATACTTTAAAATCTGCTTTTAAGGACTGCTTAAATACTGATTATGGTATTAAATCAGGTATGCTTCAGGACGAAACGGCTGTTGAAATACTTATAGTTAAGTACAGCGGCTAAAAATGTTTAGGAATATAAGTGAAAGTATATTTATGATTATTGTGTAAATTTATATGGCTTAAAGTTTAGTATTAAAAACAAAAGAACGCGTTTTAACGCGTTCTTAAGTATGGAATATAAATTATAAGGTGCGGCCTGCTGGTTAAAATGAAATGATATTATATATTTATTGGGTGAATTGGGTGAAGTATTTTGAAAAGCTTCAGCAGGCTAAACACCTTGGGGTTTTTGTTCTCCCCAATTTTTAAATTGAGGAGATTTTTATTTGGAAATGGTTTAAATAAAGGAAAAAGGATATTTTATTTCCTTTAGGGGTGTGCTGTATTATGAGCTTTGCTTTGATACGGCGGAGTCAAGAGAAAAAAGTCTGTTTGGGGTACAGTTAAAAAGACCGCAAAGTTCTTCTATAACTTCATAACGTATAGATGAAGTTTCGTTATTAACCATTTTATTAAAATTCTGGTAGCTCATGCCAAGTCTTTTATAAAGCCAGTATTTTGTTTTTCCATTTTCCTCAAGCAGTCTAAGTACATCAAGTTTAAGCATTACAAATCACTCCTTTAAATAATCCGTAAAAAAGCAAAAAGGCGGACAACTCCTACGAAGTGTCCACCTTGACATCAACTATATTTAACCTATTTTGTTAATTTTTCCTAACTTTTTCTAACTTATTTATCTAACGCAAACATTATAATACTTAAGTATAAAATTTACAAGACTTTTTTTAGATTTTTTTTCAAAAAATTTTCTATGTCACCACGGCTTTAAGAATTAAGCTTCTGCCGTCCTTCATTATCCATGTAATAGTTGTCTTTATATATAAGCTCGCTTATAGGCACAATTTCATAACCTTTTTCTTTAAGGCCTTTTAATATTGTATCCAGCACCTGAGGAGTGTACTTGGCATCGTTATGGAAAAGTATAATTGAGCCGTTTGACAAGTGTTTATGGTTAAGCACTTGGTTTATTTCAGCTTCCGGCCCCTGTTCTTTCCAGTCAAGTGAATCAGGTAATGCCAATGAATAAAAAAATCGTTATTAAATATAATGTAAAAAAAGATAAAGGCGGTTTTTGTATGGACGCGCTTTATGTAAGGCAGTCAGTTGACAAAAAAGACAGTATATCCATAGAGGCACAGATAGAGATGTGCGCTGTTCAGGCAAGGGGTGAGTATACTGTTTTTGCTGATAAAGGGTTTTCGGGAAAAAACACCAACAGGCCGGCGTTTAAAAATATGCTTAGTCAAATTAGAAACAAAAGTATAGACAGAATTATAGTTTACAGAATTGACAGACTCAGCCGCTCTATTGCGGATTTTTCTGTTTTCTGGCAGGAGTTAGAAAAGTATGGAGTAGAGTTTTTGTCTGTTAACGAAAAATTCGATACATCGTCGCCTATAGGCCGGGCTATGCTGTATATTATAATGAGCTTTGCCCAGCTGGAGCGTGAGACTATAGCCGAGAGAATACGGGATAATTATTTTGCTCGGTTTAAAAGAGGTGTTTGGACGGGAGGACCGGCGCCTTTGGGTTTTGATATTGTTAAAGAAAAGGTGGATGGTAAAAAAGTATCTTATTTAAGACAAAATGCTATGATTGAAGTTGTAAAAACTGTGTTTAATATATACTGTTCAGGTGAGAGCCTATATTATACGGCGGAAAAAGCTGGTATTTTGTGTCCTGAAAAATACTGGGACAGCCGTGCTGTTTCAAGAATAATAAAAAATCCGGTTTATGCTGCCTGCAACAGAGATGTTTACTGGTATTATGCAGAAAAAGGCGTTGAAGTTGAAAATGATGAAACAGAATTTAATGGTATTAATGCCGCTATGCTTACAGGCAAAGAAGGCGGATGTGCTAAAAAGCTTTCTATTGCCGGGCATAAAGGCGTTATACCGACGGATATATTTTTAAACTGCAATAGACGGCTTGATTTAAATAGTGCTGTATGTGTAAATACATACGGTAGGCAGTCGGTTTTATCTGGACTTTTAAAATGCGGCATATGTGGAAGAAGTGTTAAAATTGTTTCATCAGGTAAAAAAAGGTATATGTTCTGCTCTAAAGGCTGTATGGGAGTAAAGAGTTTTGATATATATGAATTAGAAGATGAAATAATAATTGATGTTGATAATGTTATTAAATATTATTTATCGTCTTACAGTGAAAATATTGAAAAAATAGAAATTGAAAGCAGAATTAACAATCTTGTAAAAGCTATTGAAGAAGGCGGTGTAAGTGTAAAGTATATAAACGAAAGAATTAAAAATCTTGAGGAATTAAAGAATAATTATTCTGAAAGTAAAAGTTTTTTTGACTTAAATATAAAAAATTTGGATTTTGAGAAAAAGAAACTTTTATTAAGTCTTATGATTGAAAAAATAATTTTAAATGGAAAAACAGCTCATATTTTTTATGGAATTTAATATGTGTATTGACAAGAGCCTTTTTTTAAAATATTCTAATTTTATAAAAGAAATTTCAGGGGGTGTTATTATGTTTGAAAATCTTACTCCGGACGGAAAAATTAAAACTATACGCTATCTTAAAGCTACACACGACGATTTTGCCAAGCTTGTTAAAGAAGGCAAAAAAATGATTAAAGATGTTGATGACATGGAGAAAAAAACAGGTATTTCGCCTACAGATGTTGAAAAATTAGTTGAGGAAAATCCAACACAGGAAATAGAAATTGACGGCGAAAAAAAGACTGTTTTATGGCTTTATACATATTATGTAAATAGAAAGTCAATACTTGAAGGTTACAACAGGGCATATAAATTCCTTATGGAAGAAGGCGTTGACGAGCTTCTATTTACTATAGGTGTAGGAAGCGACAGTTATGACTATAACTTCTACAAATTCTGTTTAGACGCTTTTGATGAATAATGACCTTAAAACTGCCGCATGCTTATAAGGTGCAGACCATAAAACTGTTTTATGGTATATGGCCTAAGTATGCGGCTTTTTTGGGAGGTATAAAATGAAAATTAAACTTGCCATATTTGATATGGACGGGCTTATATTCGATTCAGAGAGGGCTTTTGAAAAAGAGCTTAAAGAAGTAATGCACTCTTACGGCTATGAGCTTACAGAAGATATATATAAAAGCACAATAGGCCTTACAGGCAAAGGGCTTAAGGAAAAAATGCTTTTAAATTTTGGAATGGACTATCCTTTTGAGGAGATAAGCAAAAAAGCAAGGCAAAGAGTAAACACACTGTTTAAAAATGGTGATATAGATATAAAATTTGGCATACCAGAACTTTTAAAGTATTTTAATGATAAAGGCATAAAATGTGCTGTTGCTTCATCTACCAAAAGTGAGTATGTGGATTTATATTTAAAGTCAGCAGGATTAAGAAATTATTTTAACTCTGTAACAGGTGGAGAAGAAACTGAGCGCTCTAAGCCTGAACCTGATATATTTTTAGCGGCCTGCAAAAAAGAAAACTCCGTTCCGGAAAATACAATTGTTTTTGAGGACTCACCAAACGGTGTTACAGCCGCTTTAAGAGCGAATATGGATGTTATTTGTATACCGGATTTGGTTTGTCCGCCGGATGAAGTACTTAAAAAAGCTTTGTTTGTTGCTAAAAACGCTATTGAGGCAATGGAATTTATAAAAAGTGTTTTGGATTAAATTTGGAACATATAATTAATTTATATTGACTGCCCCAAAAGGTGTGTTATATAATTACAAAAATTGTGTACTTTTAAAATTTAGTATTATATGGTGCCTTTTTTAAGGAAGGATAATAGGGAAACAGGATAAGCCTGTGCGGTCCCGCCGCTGTGTTGACGGAATGTATTTATATTATGTCACTGTTTTAAATGGGAAGGCGTAAATACGTTGTGATGTCTAAGCCAGAAGACCTGCCATGTAATAAGGAAGCTTATTTGTTGCGGTGTATAACAAATTTGTGTTGAATGGGCTTTTTTAAAAGCCTTATTTTGCTGCGCGTATTTGTTGTTGCTTTCAAATATGGGCAGCTTTTTTATTTATCAAAAGGAGGATTTATATGACAAAGAAAGAAAAGAAAGTGTTTTTGTTAACAGCTGTTTTGTGCCTGCTTTTTGCTGTTCCCCAAAAGGCACAGGCTATGCACATTATGGAAGGCTATCTTCCGCCTAAGGATTGTATTTTGTGGTTTGTATTATGTATTCCTTTTATTATTGCAGGGTTTATGTCGCTGAAAAAAATAACGACTCAAAACAAAAAGGCTCTTATTATATTGGCTATGGCTGGAGCTTTTACGTTTGTACTCTCATCGCTTAAAATACCGTCTGTTACAGGCAGCAGTTCACACCCAACAGGAATGGGCTTTGGTTCAGTTATATTCGGGCCATGGGTAATGAGTATTATAGGCGTTATTGTACTTGTTTTTCAGTCCCTACTTTTGGCACATGGCGGAATTACAACTCTTGGAGCCAATACATTTTCTATGGCTGTGGCAGGGCCTTTTGTGTCGTATGGAGTTTATAAACTTTGCAGAAAATTAAATGCCGGAAAGTTTATTTCAGTAGCTTTATCAGCAGGAATAGGGGACTTATTTACATATTGTGTAACGTCTTTTCAGCTTTCATTGGCGTATCCATCGCAAAACGGCGGAGTAATTATGTCTATGATTAAGTTTTTAGGTATATTTGCCGTAACTCAAATACCCCTTGCAATTATTGAGGGTATAATAACAGCTTTGGCGTTATCTGCCATTGAAAAAATTTCGGATATAGACTTTGACGGCAAATGTGTTATAAGCAGGGAGGCGTAAGAATGAATTTATCATTTAAAAAAGTTATTGCTTGTTTGTTAGTTTGTGTTGCTATAGCGGTTTTTCCACTTTTAACAAACCATACATCTGATTTCGGCGGTTCTGACGATGCTGCAAGTGATGAAATTTCTGAAATAATAGGTCATGAGTATGAGCCTTGGGCATCGCCTGTTTTTGAACCGCCAGGCTCTGAAACGGAATCACTCCTTTTTTGCCTTCAGGCAGCATTAGGCGCAGGAGTATTTGGTTTTGGATTGGGTGTGCTTTATGAGAAAAACAAAAAAGCTAAAAAAGATATTGTTTAAGGGTATGTTTATATGATTAATTCGGTATATGTTTCAGAATATATAAAAAATATAAACCCTAACATAAAAGCAGTTTTTGCCTTAAGTGTTATATTATCATGCATAATATTTAAAGAGCCTTTAGGCTGTATTTTTGCTATGTCTGTTATGTGGGTGATTATTATAAAAAACTGCCGTTTAAGCAAACATTTAATTTGTCATATTGTATTGTGGCCGATTTTGTTTATTGCTTTAAGCTCCTTTATGGTGTCTTTTGATATAGCTAATTACAGGGGAGAAGTATTTTCTTTAAAAATAATAAATAATTATTTTTTAACTGTAAATGCACAAGGAATTAAAAAAGCCATAAGGCTGTTTTTTACATCAGCCGCGTCGTTAAGCACAATGTATTTTTTATCTTTTACAACTCCTGTAAATGATATTGTGTATGTGTTTAAAACTATAAAGTGCCCTAAAGAAATAACTGAGCTTTTTATGCTAATTTACAGATTTATATTTATTGTGCTTAATATGGCACAAAGCATTACTACGGCGCAAAACTGCCGTATGGCACAGAGAACATTTAAAACACGTATTAATGCTATGGCACTTATGCTTTCAAGTGTTTTTGTGCTTTCCTATAACAAGTCGCTTTTTATGTATAATGCCATGTTAAGCCGATGCTACAGCGGAGAGATTTATTTTTTAAATCAAAAGTATGTAAGCAGCAGAAAATTTGTAATTTTAGCTGTATTTATTGTTTTTACAGTTGTTTTAATAAGTGTTTTGGAGAGGATATATTAATGGATTATATTATTAAAACTCAAGACTTAAATTACAGCTACCATAACGGGCAAAAAGCTCTTTTTGATGTTGATATTGGTATAAAATCAGGAGAAAAAACAGCCGTTATAGGCCATAACGGTTCTGGAAAATCTACATTGTTTTTGTGTTTAAACGGCATAAATAAGCCGCAAAAAGGAGATGTATTTTTTAAAGGCAAAGAAATAGATTATTCTTCAAAAGGCCTTTTAAATTTAAGGCGCTCTGTGGGAATAGTTTTTCAAAATCCTGATGATATGATATTTTCCTCAAGTGTAAGGCAGGATATAGCTTTTGGCCTTTTGAATATGGGTTTTTCAAGCAGTCAGGCAGAGGAAAAAATAAAAAGTATATCAAAATTTCTTAATTTAGAAAACCTTCTTGATAAGCCTGTTCATGCCTTAAGCGGAGGAGAGAAAAAAAGAGTTTCTTTGGCCGGTGTTATGGTTATGGAACCAGAAGTTATTATACTTGATGAGCCGGGAGCTTATCTCGATACAGTAAATGCCAAAACAGTTTACAAAATAATAGAAGGCTTAAGCCAAAAAGGCAAAACGGTTATTATATCAAGCCACAATATGGACTTTGTTTTAAACTGGGCTGATAGTGTAGTTGTGCTTAAAGATGGAAAAGCGGTTTTTTGCGGCAGAACAGAAGATTTATTTTTAAATAATGAGCTTTTAAAATATGCCTGTTTAGATGAGCCGCAAATAATAAAAACTTACAAAATGCTTATAAATAAAGGCGTTATAAAAATTAACTCTCCTGTGCCCAAAAATATAACAGACCTTGAAATGCTTATTAAGTAATCTTTTAATACTGCCTTTGTAATGGTATACTGTATTTATAACATAAGGAGGGCATAACATGGATTTTTATTTTTCCGGTGATTTAGATAATTTAAAAGATTATATTGATTTTAACAGCATTGATTTAAGCAGTGAAGGCGGATATGACAAAACAGAGTTTAAATTTTTTAACGGCAAAATACCAACTGTTGATGACTTAATTATATCTGTAGATGGGTATTTTGATCCGGAATATGATGTTTTAGGAAGCAGGTTTTTGTTTATTGTTTCACCTGACGAAAACGAGATTAAAAAGGCTGTTTTAGAGGCAGAGCAAAAAGAAGCACAGTCGCCGTTTTTTCCTATGGATTGGGAAGCAGACGACAAAGAAAGATATATTTTAAGCTATGTTTTGTGCTTTGATAATTTTAAGGATTGTGCTCAGATGGCAATGGTGCTGATGGACAGCATAAAAGGAAACGGATTTTTTAATCTGGATTTAGATGCTTTTTCCAATGAGTTTGGAACAAACAGCAAAAGCTTAAAAATAATAAAAAGCGCCCAAAGAGAAGAACTTATTAAAAGTAACTCTCTTAAAGGCACTTTAACTGTTTTTTATTGCAATAAAGATAAAGACGCTATGGAGCTGATTTATGAGAGCAGAAAAGAATTTTCTTTTGAAAATTCACTTTCTAACAGTCACTTTTTACAGCTGTTTTATGTAAATGAAGAAACTTATTATAAATGCTTTTACTGGTGCTAAATAGTAATTAAACCAGCCATACCCAATATTATGCCTATTACAGCCGAAAGCACAATTACAAGTATAGGATGTACTTTTTTAATACAGCCTACAGTTGAAAGGGCAAATATGCCTAATGATGCCAAAAGCAGAGGGCTTATTTTAAAGCTTTCTTGCCAGAAAGGCGAAAAAACGGTTATAAAAACCGATAAAACTGAGGAGAGCACAAGGGCACAGGCTGCTGGTCTTAAACCAAACAAAGCGCCTTTTACTGCCCAATGATTACTGAAAGCTTTGTAACAGCGTGCAAGTATAAGTATGACTATAAAAGATGGCGCCACAACACCGCTTGTGGCGCATATAGCGCCTAAAACACCGGCAGAGCGCATACCTATGTATGTTGAAATATTAATGGCAAAAGGGCCGGGAGTACTTTCACTTATGGCTAGGAAGTTAACAAGTTCTTCCATAGTTGTCCAGCCGTGATTTAAAACCTCGTTTTGAATAAGAGGCAGCATGGCGTAACCGCCGCCAAAAGTAAATGCGCCTATTTTAAAGAAAGTTATAAAAAGAGTTAAATATATCATTGTTTTAAACTCTCCTTTCTTGTAATAGCGGCACGTATTATGCCTGCTGCGGCACAGAAAACAAGCATTATAATGGCATTTATTTTAAATACAGCTACACATATAAATGTAAGTATAATAAGAAATACATTAACAGGTGTTTTTTTAAAGCTTTTATAAACAGACAAAAATGCGTTTATTATAAGTGATAAAACGCCTATTCTTATGCCGTAAAAAGCAAAAGAAACTATCTCGTTTTCTTTAAATGCTTCTATAAAGAATGAAAGTATGGCTATTATAACAAAAGATGGTACTATAACACCAAAGGTGGCGGCTGCGGCGCCTAAAAAGCCGTGTTTTTTGTAGCCTACAAATGTAGCGATATTTACAGCTAAAGAACCGGGAGTGCTTTCGCTTAGTGAAATCATGTCTATAAGCTCGTTATAAGAAATGTATTTGTGTCTGTCTACAACTTCGTGCTGTATAAGGGGCAGCATAGCGTATCCACCGCCAAATGTAAAAGCACCTATTTTGGCAAATATAATAAAAAGATTTAAGCAGTCCAGTTTAATCAGCTCCTTAAAAAGTTTTTAAGCAGGTTTTAGTTTACAGCCATGTTTAAGCATTGTCAAATCAAAATATAGCAAATAAAATAAAAAAGTACGAATTTCTTAAAGATTTTCGTACTTTTTATTTGTGTTATTTATATTAATTTTTACTCAAGACAACCTAAAACTGTGGCAAAGAACTTTGTACGTTCTTTAATTGATGGCATGTTTACACATTCGTTTACTGTATGAATGTCTTTAAACTCTGCTGAAAGAGCATCTACAGTAGGTATTCCAAGGGAGCTGAAATAAGCTCCATCTGTAGCGCCCGGAACGTAAAGCTCATTAATTTCCATGCCCAAAAGCTCGGCAGGCTTTTTAAGTGTGTTAAATGCTTTTGTGTTCTGCTCGCCTTTTTCCATGGCAGGGAAAAGGGTATGGTAATTTACTTTTACTTTGCAGCCTTCAACTGTTACGCTATTTTCAAGGGATTTAAGATTTGCTTCTACAGCGGCAAAATCCGAATTATAAGGTATTCCGGCTACGCAAAATTCACAGTGAGCGCTTCCGGCTACAATACCGTTTGGTCTTCCGCCTGAAACAGGGGCTACATTGTAATAAATGCCTTTTTCGTAATCGTTAAAGTTATAAAACTCAATTATTTTATGTGCCATTTCAAGTATAGCACTGCGGCCTTCAAGGTAGGCACAGCCGGCATGAGCTTCTTTTCCTTCAATATCTATAGTTCCAAGTATTACTCCGCGACGGGCAGTTACAAAGCCGTCTTTGCCGTCTTCTTTTTCGGCACCTTCAAAAACAAAGGCATATTCTGCGTTTTGTGCTTCTTTTGCATATAATTTGCTGCCGGAAGCTGTTCCTATTTCCTCGTCACAGTTGAATATAAATTCAATTTCTTTGTTTGGAAGCAGTCCAGCGTCCTGCATAGCTTTTACAGCAAATATTGAAATCATAACACCGCTTTTGCAGTCGGCTATGCCAAGGCCATAAGCCCAGTCGCCTTCAATATGAAAAGGATGAGCAGCTGTAAAACCTTCACCAAAAACTGTGTCTATATGTCCGTTAAGTATTATTTTGCCATTTGGGTTTTGTGGTGTTATTTTTGCTGTTATATGGCGGCCAAGGCCTTTTTCGTGATGTATTTCAACATCAGCACCCATTGAAATAAGCAGGTCTTTTAATAAATTTACTACTTTTTCGTTGCCTTCTTCGTTTCCTGTACCGCAGTCTATAGCTGAGAATTTTTTTAAGTATTCCATTTGGGAAGGAAAGTATTTTTCGGCACCTTCTGTAGCAGCTTTAACTATTTTTTCGTAATCTTTCATTGTACTTCATCTTCTCCCATGTAATAATCCTGGTCAATACAGTCAATAAAAACTTCTGATGCATCTATCTTTTCGTTTAAAAGTCCGTTATCATAAAGCCAGTTAATGTTTTCAAGATAGCAGTTAGGGTCCTGTGAAAGGAAAGGAGAGAACTCTTTTTCCATCATAGGCAAAAGAATATTTATACTCTCTGTTTCTACATCAGGGTCAAGAGGGAAGTTGTCCTCGTTCTGGTTTGCAAGAAGAATGTTAAGTGTTCCTTCAGGGTCTGTTTTCATATCGTAAAAACCTTTTGAGCAGGCTCTTAAAAATCTATAGTATTTGTCGTTTTCTTTTTCAGCACTGTCTTTATTTGCAACAAAAACAAGTGAGTAGTAGTTTGGCACACCATATTCAGAAGGAACAAAGTAGCTCATAGGGAAACCTTCTTTTTCAAGCTGAGGTATCTCGTGGTTTATAAAGCAGCCAAATGTGGCATCTACATTGCCTGTTGTCATAGCGCTCATAAGGTCAAAGCCTACGTTTATTAAGTTTACTTTATCTATTGAAGAACCGTCGCTTTCCATCATGGCATTAATTACTGCTTCGCTGAAAGCTACACCTGTATAGCCAAGTGTTTTGCCTTCAAGGTCTTTTGGTCGTGTTATATTTTTTTCGCTTAAAGAAGCTATAAGGTCAAGTGGTTCCTGAACTACAGAACCTATAATTTTAACCGGAACATCTTCGTTGGCTATAGCCATAATTATATCGTCCTGATAATAAAGACCAGCGTCTGCTTTGCCTGCTGCTGTAAGAGATATGGCATCATTGCTGTTGGAAGGGAAAAGAATATTTACATTAAGGCCTTCTTCGGCAAAATAGCCTTTTTCTATAGCGTCATAAATAAAGGCATGTACGGCGTTAGGGTACCAGTCAAGAACTAAGTCAAAGTCCTCTAAATCGGTATTTTCTGCTGTTTCACTCCCTGATGTGGAAGCTGAGCTTTGTTCTGTACTTCCTGATGTGGCTGATGATGTGCTGCCTGATGAGCAGCCTGCAAGGCATGATACAGATAATACTGCTGTAAGTGCCATGGTGATAAGTTTTTTCATTTTTGAATCTCCTCCTTTTTGTGTAATCTGCGGACAAAAAAATCCTTCCACTAAGGGAAGGATATAAAAATCTTTTTTATTTTGTATGCTTCCCTACGCTGGTGTTAACCAACAGGTTCAAAGGGTCAGGTTTTAACCTTCTCAACATATAGTTCCCCCGCAGATATTTAATTACAAGTTTATTATACAGCAAAAAATGGAAATTACAACATAAATTTAACACATAAAATAAAATATTAAAAATTGGTTTTAAACCATAAAAAACAGTGCCTTATAAGCAGTTATTCTTATAAAGCACTGTTGGTTATTTTACTGTCTTACCTGATGGTCTTTAAATTTTGAGCCGAAAAGTTTATTTTTTGTTTTCTTAGAAACATTTTTTAAACGTATTGATTCAACGGCAGAGTATAAAACAGGTATGAAGAAAAGTGTTACAAGTGTTGATATTGAAAGACCGAATATAATAGCTACAGCCATAGGACGCTGCATTTCGGTACCTTCGCCTATAGCAAGTGCCATAGGAACCATACCTATAACTGTTGTAAGTGTTGTCATAAGTATAGGTCTTAAACGGTTAGGGCCGGCTTCCTCAAGAGCTTCTATACACTCCATGCCTTTTGCTCTAAGCTGGTTTGTATAGTCAATAAGCACGATACCGTTATTAACAACCATGCCGACAAGCATTATAAAGCCCATAAATGTAACAGATGTAATAGATTCGCCTGTTATGAAAAGACCAAATACAGCGCCTGTTATAGCAAGAGGTACGGCAAACATAATAAGGAACGGATGAATAAGTGATTCAAACTGAGAAGCCATTATCATGTAAACTAAAGCAAGGGCTACTACAAGGGCTAAAAGCAGACTCTGGAATGTTTCAACCATTGTTTCTATATCGCCTGTAAACTCATAACTGCATCCATCTGGGAATGAATACTGGTTAAGGAGATTTACTATGTTCTTTTGAGCCTGATTAGAGTCTATTCCATTAAGGTTTAAGCCTATAGTAAGGTATTTATGGTTATCTGTACGAGATATGCTTGTTGCTGATTCATCAGTTGAGATATCCACAACATCTGTTATAGGTATTATACCTCTTGATGTCTGTATTGTAACTTTCTGAAGGTCGTTCAAATAGCTTACACGGTCTTCGTTATCTTTTATAATAACGTCTATTTCATCGCCGTCTAGTTTATAAGTTGTGGCAGTACTGCCGTTTACAGCTGTAGAAAGGGTACTTGCTATAGCTGATGTTGTTAAACCATACTGAGAAGCTTTTTCTCTGTTTATTACAACATTTGCTTCAAGAACACTGGTTTCGGATGAGTTAACTACATCTTTTGCCCATGGCTGCTGTTCAAATATTTTTTCAATTTCATAACCAGCTTGACGAAGGTTATCTATATCATCGCCATTTATCTGTATTTCTACATCGCTGGCAGCTGAATATGAACCCATAGCACTGCTTGATGCTGATACAGTAATATCTGCACCTGGTATTGTTTTAACACGCTCTTTTATATCTTCAACAATTTCGTCTGTAGAGCGGTCACGGTCTTTTATATCCACAAAGTTTAATGTAATTGTAGCTGTATCTGTCTGGCTTGAGCCGCTGAGCATAGAAGCTGTGCTTGAGCCTGCCATTATATAATATTCTTCTGTTTCTGGTATGTCGCTTATACGGTTCATAACCTCGTTAACAACATTTGTTGTTTCGTCTATTACAGTACCTGAAGGCATTTCAATGCTTATAGAAGCAGAGCCTTCATCCATTGTAGGCATAAGGTCAAAACCTACTATTGGTATAAGGCCTATAGACAATATAAATATTAATGTTGTTACCAAAAGAGTTCTCTTTTTGCGTCTTAAAACAAAATGAAGACACTTTCTGTAAGTTGTATCTATTTTGTTAAGAGCAGCGCCCCATTTATCAAGAAGTCTGCCTATTGGGTCGCCTTTTGAAAGGTTTTCTTCGCTTCTTTCTTCATGTACAAGAAGTTTGGAGCAAGCCATAGGCACAAATGAAAGTGATACCACAAGGGATGCGCCTAATGAGAAGCATACTGTAAGTGAAAGGTCTTTAAACATCTGGCCTATTGTACCGGAAACGAACATAAGTGGAATGAATACGGCTACTGTTGTAAGGGTAGAGGCCATAACAGAAAGACCAACTTCTGAAGCACCAATTTCGGCGGCTTCTTTTGCGGGATAACCCTTGGAGTGGTATTTATATATATTTTCAAGTACAACGACCGAGTTATCAACCAACATACCTATACCGATTGTTATACCGCCTAATGATATAATGTTAAGTGTCATATCGCACATATACATTAAGGCGAATGTTGCTACTATTGATGTAGGTATTGAAACGGCTATAATTGCTGATGTGCTTATACTTCTAAGGAATATGAAAAGCACTATAACGGCAAGTATTGCGGCCTGAAAAGCTGTTGTAAGCACGTTATTTACAGATGTTCTGATATATTCCGATGTATCTGAGAGCATTTTTATGCTTAAGTCTGGATACTGCTGATTTATTTTAGCTATTTCAGCATTTATTTTATCTGAAATATCAACTATATTGGCATCAGACTGTTTACTTATTGCCATAATAACGCTTTTACTGCCGTTAACTATAGCGTAAGAGTTTTCATCTTCTGTTGTAAGCTCTACATCAGCTACATCACTTAAGCGAACAGTACTTCCGCCTGATGTTGTAAGAAGTATATTCTTAATATCATCAAGAGATTTAAACTCGCCTACAGTTTTAGCTGTAATTTTTGTTGAACCATTATTTATCTGGCCTATAGGCATATTAATATTTTCGGCTTTAAGAGCATTTGTTATTTGTGACGCTGTTATGCCATAACCGTTCATTTTGTTTGAATCAAGTGTTATGTTTATAACATCATCAATGCCACCTATTAAGCTTACAGATGCTACACCATCTATTTTTTCAATATCGCTTGATATGTTGTCATCTACAAATGCTGTAAGGTCTGCAATATCCATTTTATCAGAGCCTACACCTACTACTATTGATGACATTTCATTTATGTCCAGCTTCATAACCATTGGTTCACTGGCATCCTCGGGCAGGGTACCTTTTATAAGGTCTATTTTCTCCCTAAGGTCTGAAGCAGCTGTATCTATATTTGTTCCATCAACAAACTGTATCATTACCATTGATGAGTTTGATGAGGATGTGGAAGAAATGGTATCTACATTACTTACAGTACCTACAGCTTCTTCAATAGGTTTTGTAATAAGGTTTTCTATTTCCTCTGGACCTGCGCCTACATAAGTTGTGCTTACTATTGCCATAGGTATGTCTATGGATGGCATAAGGTCAAGTTTTAAAGTAGTAAGTGATATAACGCCGGCGAGTATTACTATTAATATTGCCATAATAGTAGTTACCGGTCGTTTTATAGCTGTTTTAATTAGCATTTATTATTCCTCCTTTTTGTCGGAATCAGCGGAGGATACGGCTGCTGATGACGATGATGAGTCTTGTGATGTTTCTTCGCCGTTTATTAATACCTCATTGTTTTCGGCGTCGTATGTTTCTGGAGCTACTTCTATATGGTCTCCGTCTTCAAGGTATGTTTGACCTTTAATTACTACATACATATTTTCTGTAAGACCGCTTGTAATTTCTACTTCGTTTCCGTTTTCTATGCCTGTTTGAACAGGTGTTTTAACGGCTGTATTATCTTTTAATACAAATACGTATTTTTCACCGCCTTTTGTAATAACGGAATCTACAGGAAGTACAATGGTTTTTTCACTTTGGTCTTTTACAAAGCTTACCTCGCCGAACATACCACTTTTAAGTTTTCCGTCGGCGTTGTCTATTTCTATTTCAACATCATATGTTCCGCCTGCGTTAGCTGCTGGATTTATAGTTTTAATTGTTCCTATTTTAGCTATGCTGGATACAGCAGGTATTGTAACAGAAACTGTTTGGCCGGTTGTTATGGAGTTTATTATTTCTTCTGATACGCTTACATTAATAGTAACTTTTGATGTATCAGAAATTTTAAAAGGCTCATTTGAAGCAAGTACTGTTCCGGCGTCAACATTACATGCTGTAACATAGCCTGATATTGGACTTTTTACAACAGCGTCTGAAAGTGATTTATTATATGAATTGATTTGTGCAATAACACTTTCTTTTGAAGCCTGAGCTATATTAAGGGCGTCTTGAGCCTTTCTCAGATTTTCATCAGGCATTTGCATTGTAATGTTATAAGACTCTTTAGCTTGGTTATATGCTATTTCAGCATTTGTGTATGTATCAGAAATATTATCCATTTCTGTTTGGCTTATAATACCGTTTTCAAAAAGTACTTTATTATTTTCGTAGTTTGTTTTGGCTGTGTTGTAAGCTACCTCTGCCTTATCCAAAGCTGCTTTGGCGCTTTCTATCTGGCTTTGCATTGATGCACCGTTTACAAGGTCAAGGCTTGTCTGAGCTGACTGGATATTGGCCTCAGCTGTGGCTAAAGATGCTTCGGCTACTCTTTTGGAGTTAAGTATATCGGATGTGTCCATTGTATAAAGCACATCTCCGGCGTTTACATAATCGCCTACATCAAAATTTACAGATGCTACTTTTCCCTGTATTGTGCCGGAAACTGTAATCTCGTTAACTGGCTTTACAGTACCGCTGTAAAGATACTCATTTTTAATTGTGTCTGAAGATGTATTAAGTACCTCAACATAAGTAACAGCTGTATTTTCTGCTGAATTTGCTGCCTGTGTATCATCGCTTTTGCCACAGGCAGTGAGCATTGTTGCGGCCACAAGAGCAGCTATTAAAGCTGATGGTATAATTCTTCTTTTCATTAATAATATCCTCCTATTCAAATACTTTGATTAAACTATTTACTCCGATTTTTAAATTTTCTTTCTGCTTTTCATTTAATGTCTTATAAAAATCTGTGAAGGATTGGCAAATTATTTCATCGAACTTCTTTGTTATTTCTTCACCCTTTGATGTAATTTTTAAATGCACTGTCCGTTTATCTTTATCATCCGGAAGCTGTTCTTTATGTATAAAGCCGGACTTTTCCATTTTTGAGATGGTTAAAGAAAGGCTGCTTTTGCTAATATTGAACAGCTGCTCTAGGTCTGAAATACTATCTATACTGTTTAACCTTAGAGCTAATAAAATTTGAAACTGCCGCATAGATATTTCAAACTGACCCTTACCATTTACATTAAATTTGTTTCGCATTATGCATCCCAAACGCATATTAAATGACAGTAAGTCATTGATTAATTTAGGTATATCTTCGTTTGTATTTTCCATATTTTATCGTCTCCATAAACAATGATTTACAATAAAACTATATTACGGGAATTGATTTTACTATAAAACTATTTCTGTGTCAATACAAATATATGCTTTAAAGGGCGTGATAAGGCAATAAAATCATTAAATATTTTTAATGAAATATTTTGGTGTAATTTATATTGACATAAAATATAGTTTTGTGATAAAACTAAAATTATCCTATTGAAATGTATGCTGTAATTTTACTTAGTGGCATTTGTTTCAACGTCCCACTGGATAGGATAATAACCACAGTCATTGGCAGTTTGTATTACTGTGTTGTTATACTCACCAAAGGGAGGCCTGAAAAGATTCATGCTTTCTCCCGTTAAGTCAAGAACTTTTTGGTGGGTCTGTTCTAACTCTGTTTTTATCTGCTCGCTTGAAAGAGAATTCATGTGTGGATGTGTGGCTGAATGGTTGCCTAAATCATGACCGGCTTCGGCTATTTTTTTAACTTCTTCCGGATATTTATCTACCCAATAGCCGCACATAAAAAATGTTGCTTTTACGTCGTTATCAGCAAGTATTTGAAGCAGCTGATCGGTATCGTCAGCACCCCAAGCAGCGTCAAAGCTGACTGATATTTTCTTTTCTGGAGTATCTACGCAGTAAATAGGCAGTTTTCGTTCACCTTGTGAAAAAGAGCTGAAAACGCTTATTGCTGCCGGACGGGTAAATGAAAGCAGACAGAGAGCAAATATGCAGGCTGACGCAACAATAAAAATACGCTTTTTAACTTTAATTATTTTTTTCATATACTAACACCTCCGGTATAGTATATTAGTTAAAAAGGTTGTTCCTTTACTACTTTATTAATAAACTGTTAATTTTTTTTAAACATGGGCTTTTGTAAATAATTTGTAATTGTAATTTAAGCATGCAGGCTGTAAAATACCAATGTAAGGCATTATATTAATTATAAAGATTGAGGAATGGAGGAATATTTGAATGAAAAATTTTAAGTCTGTGGCTATGGGTTTTGTTGCAGGTTCTTTATGCATGGTTACAGTTACAGCTATGGCGGCTTACAGCGATGTTACAGCTAAATTGTGGAACGATGTTTCATTTAATATTAATGGAAGCAAGGTAGACGCAACTGACCAGCCTACACTTAATTACAATGGATATACATATGTACCTTTAAGATTTATTACTGAATCTTTGGGTGGCAAAGCTACTTATGATACAGTATCAAAAACTGTTTCTGTTGATTTGCCTGAAAAAGTAGTAGAAAAAGAAGTTGAAGTAATTAAAGAAGTTCCTGTATATATCGACAAAGAAACATCAGAAGGCAAGGATGTTAAGTATACATACAGCAGCCTTCCTCAGAAATCAAGCAAGGATAACTATACTGTAGAAATTACAGGTGTTACAAGAACACCTGCTAATAACACAACTAAGATTCTTGTAAAAATTGATAATTCTGAAAACAGCTCTGTTAATCTTCAGCTTCAGCCTACAAAGTCTAAATTAACTGTTAATGGTGAAGAAGTAAATCTTACAAAGATAAGTAATCAGCAGGATAATTCTTGGTATTTAGCTGATATTCAGCCTGATGAAGAAAAAGAAGGCTATGTTACATTTGAGCTTACAGAAGACGGAAAACTTGATTGTGACCTTGAACTTGTTGTTAGAGATAATACTAACAATAAAGAAGATGTTCATGAGTTCCATTTTTCTTATGATGCAGGCTCAGACGATGATGATTAATTTGGGAGTGTGACAGCTTAATATGAATTTTAAGAAATTAACAGCAGCAGCGTTAGCCTTTACAATGGTATTTACTGCTAATGCTTTTGCTGCAGATAAGACTTCAGATTATGAGCAGGATAAAATCGTAATAACATACGATGAAGCAGTTCAAAAAGCAATTGACAATACAACATCAATAGCCGCTATTGATGAGGCCGTAGACCTTATGGAAAAAAATAAGGAAGCTCTTTTTACAAGTCTTGAAGGATATTTTCCTTATGTTAGTTCAGATGTAACTGTAGATTCCAGTATTGGTTCACTGCTTAGCAGTATTGGAACAATAGATTCCAGTACAAAGTCATACAGATACCAGAAACAAATGCTTGAAGAAACAGCTGAGCTTATGGTTAAAAATTATTTTAACACTATTGTTACTTCAGAAAATGCTCTTGAGCTTACAAAGGAGAGCCTTCAGCTTAAGCAGGAAGAATACTCACAGCTTGTTATGAAACACAATCTTGGTATGTTAAGTGATAACGAACTGGAAACAGCAAAAAATGAAATAACTAAAATGATGAGCAATGTAACAACTGCAGAGCTTGCTATTGACAGTGTTTATGAAAGCCTTGCAAGCACTATTGGTCTTAGTAAATATGCTGATTTTGAGATTGATTATGAGCTTGAATATGAGCCATTTACTATGACAACAGGTCTTGAGGGTTATATAAATGTTAAAACAGAGTCAGACCCAAGTGTTATGGTAGCTAAAGCTAAGTTGGAAGATGCAGAGTACCAGAAAAAAATATCACTTTATGATACTGAGCCTTACAGCTATTTATCAAAAGAAAACAACGTAAATTCAGCTGACAGGGATTTAGGTGATACACAAAAGAACTTAAGAACAAGTATTGTTAGCGGATACAACTCAATTACACAGCTTGAGTCTACAAGAGAATCTTTAGAGGCAGCTTTAGCTGATGCTCAAACAGCTTATGAAACAGCTAAGGTAAAATATGAGCTTGGCAATATTACAGAGCTTGAATACAAACAGGCTGAGCTTGCTGTTAAGAGTGCTGAAAATGATATTCTCTCTAACACATCAAGCCATGATATACTTGTTTTCCAGTTTGAACATCCTTACATGCTTTCAAGTTCATCTGGCTCATCAAGTTCTTCTAAATAATAATTCAATAAATTAAAAATCAAAAGGCAGACGCTTTAAAAAGTGTCTGCTTTTTTTATTTCCTTTAAAGGTATAATATTCATTTACATGTTGATAATAAATAACGGTGATGTGTATGGAACTTTATAAAGAGCTGAATAAAAACAAGGAATATATTAAAAACACACTTTATGGCTCTGATGATATAGTTTTTAAAGAGTTTGAAAATAACGGCACAAAATGCTTTCTCATTTATGCTGATAATATAATAAGAGGAACAACTATTGAAGAAGGCATTCTTACTAATATTATGGTGCGCGGAGAAAAAAATTTCGATGCGTTTGATATGCAGAACAACTTAATAGCCGTTGGAGAAACAAAGCTTGTACAAAGTTTTGAAGAAGTTTTTGATGCAGTGCTTTTAGGTGATACGGTACTTATTGTAGAAAATGACAACCGTGCTGTTGTTATTTCAACTAAAGGCTGGCCATCAAGGGGAATCCCAGAGGCTAAAACAGAAGTTGTGGTTCAGGGGCCTAAAGATGCTTTTAC
This sequence comes from uncultured Clostridia bacterium, assembly GCA_944377425.1. GTDB lineage: Bacteria > Bacillota > Clostridia > Lachnospirales > Anaerotignaceae > Neoanaerotignum_A. The sequence goes on along the minus strand of CALWEX010000054.1, from coordinate 23,111 downwards.
TGAGCTTGGCAGTATGAATACCGTACTTATAAGACGAAGGATAAGGGATACAGCATTAAAAGTTCGCAGGTTTAAGTGCGGCAGGCGCAGCAAAACAGATATAACTGTTATGTATCTAAAAGATGTAGCAAAAGAGGAACTTGTGGAAAATGTTATAAGTCAAATTAAATCGTTAGATGTAGACTGCATACTTGACAGCGGTTATTTGGAGCAGTTTATGGAAAAAAGGTATTCATCACCTTTTCCACAGCTTCAGCTTACAGAAAGACCAGATAAGGCAGCTTCAGCAATATACGAGGGCAGGGTGGCGGTAGTTGTAGATAATTCGCCTTTTGTTATACTTGTGCCTTCAACACTTAATATATTTTTCCAATCGGCAGAGGACTACTACGAAAGATGGGAAATTATGAGCTTTATGCGTATTTTAAGGTTCTTTGCCGCAATTTTATCTGTTGCGCTTCCAGGGCTTTATATAGCTCTTACAGTATATAGACCCGATTTGATACCTACTTCATTGGCACTTAAAATTGCCTCCGGCCGGGCTTATGTACCTTTTCCGGCTATAGCTGAGGTGCTTATAATGGAAACGGCTTTTGAGCTTTTAAGAGAAGCAGGAGTAAGGCTTCCTTCACCTGTAAGCTCAGCTTTTGGCATAGTAGGCGGTATAGTTATTGGTTCTGCTGCGGTAGAAGCAGGAATAGTAGGCCCTGTTGTAGTTATAATGGCGGCGCTAAGCGGTATATGTTCTTTTGCAGTGCCTAACCCGGCTTTTGTTTCTGCTTTGCGTATTGTAAAATACCTCATAATTTTTATGTCAGCTTTTTTCGGTTTATTTGGGTTTTATACATCCGTTTTTCTTGTGCTGGCTCATCTTGCTTCACTTGAAAGCTACGGAGTACCGTATTTATACCCATTCTGCGGCGGAAGCGCAAACAATTATACAGATTTTAAAGACAGCATATTACGAGTGCCTTTAAGAAAAATGCGCAGAAGACCTGTTTTTGCCAAAGCAGGTCAAAGAATACGTATGCTCTTTAAAAACAAGGAGGGCAACAAATGAATTTTTCATGCAACAATAAAATTTCAAACAACCAGCTTTTAGCAGTAATTGTAGCGGCCTTTTTAGGCTGCACAGCTGTATCTGCTCCTCTTGGAATTATAGAAACAGCCGGAGGCGGAGCGTGTATAAGTGTATTTTTAGGCGGCTTTGCCGCCTCCATATTTTTTTATATACTTGTAAGGCTTACAGGCAAAAGAATAACCGATAGTTATCAAAATGTTGTATATAATAGTTTGGGCAAATTTTTAGGTTTTTTAGTTCTTTCGGCTATTTTTGTATATACATCTGTTTATGGTGGCTTTCAGCTCTCTACAACAGCCAGAATGGTACATTTTACAATGGAAAAGAGCGTAAGCAGTTTGTTTGCAGCCATTCTTATAGTTTTTGTGGCATTTTATACGGCTTTGCGCGGAAGAGAATGTGTGGGGCGTATATCCGAAATAGCTGCTGTGCTTATGTTAGCTTTTATTGTATTTATATTTGTAATATCAGCGCCATCAATGGATTTAATAACACTTAGGCCTACACCTGATGAATGGCGAGGTATTTTAAAAGGCGCTTTTATGAGTTTTTCTGCTTTAAGTGTTGCAGGATATGTTTTTGTAATGCTGCCTAATGGAGGAAATACAAAGAAAACAGCTTTTTCTGTTTTTTTGGCATTTTTAATTATAACTGTTGTTTTGTCTTTTGGTACAGCCCTTGCTGTAAGCTGTTTTGGTGTTGAGGAGTCTAAAAGAAAGCTTTGGCCTGTTATTCAGATGATGAATTACACAGAATTTCCTGGCTCACTTGTTGAAAGGCAAGAAGTTTTAATGAGCGGTTTTTATGTTTTTTCATCATTTATACTTACATCTTTAAGTGTGCATATATCTTCGGTGGTGCTGGAGAGCATATTTAAAAATATAAACAGGGTATTTTCGGTATTAGCAGCCTGTGCTGTGGTGTTGTTTTTTTGTTTGTGCGCTTTAAGAAAAGGCGGTTTTGAAGCGGTATACAGTGTATATGGTTTTAATTTGGCTATGTATGGCGTTATGCTTTTAGCGCCTATAGCATCTCTTTTAAGGAGGAAAAAATGAAAAGGCTTATTGGGTTTGTTTTAATACTGCCTTTTTTGGTTACCGGCTGTGGCGGAAACGAAATTGAAGGCAGGAATTTTGTTTCTACAGTTGGTTATGATACTGAAACAAATAACGGATATAAAATTTCATTATGTTTTATTGAACCAGACGGAAAAGACATGTACTCAGCTGCAAAAGCAGATGTTGTATCTCCTACAGCTGCTGTAACGGATAAAGTTTTATCTTCTAGCAAAAGGCAGATGTATTTTGGCCATTTAAAGGCGGTAGTTATAGGCCGCAGCGCAGCTGAAAACGGAAATTTAAATGAAATTCTGCTTGATTTATCGTCAAACGGCGATATAAGTATGGATACAGTTGTGCTTTGTGCAAAAAACAGTGCTTCGGGCATTATATCCACAGTCAGCAATTCCGGTGATGGACTTTATATTTGGGATTTTTATAAAAATAATAAAGAACGCCTTTATTCAACCCAAAAGCTGACTCTTGCCGAAGCCGTTAAAAAGCTCGATACACAAAAAGGTATAGTAATTCCGTTAGTTGATGCCGAGGATGAGAATTTAATAATAAACGGAGGAGTTATATTTTCGGACAATGTAAAAAAAGGTGAGTTTGACAATAATCAGATGCAGGGTTTTATATATGTTTTAGGCGAGGGCAAAGGCCGAAACGAAACCATAAACATTAATTCGGAAGCGGTGCCATTTAATATAGAAAAAAATGTAAGCAATGTTGAATTTTATGAACAAGACGGAGTTTTAAAGGCAAGTTATGATATAAGCTTTAAAGTAAAACGCTCAGATGGATTTAATTATCCTGAAGAAGCGTCGGAAATATTATCTCAGCAGATAAAAGAAAAATGCCTATCGTCTGTAGAAAAGCTTCAGTACCTTAACTGTGACGCTTTAGGCATTGCTCAAAGGCTTAAAAGACAGGACAACGCTCTTTACAACAAGTTTTATAGTGAAGAAATGTTTAAAAACATGGTTATTAATTTAGAAATTCATGTTGAAGAAAAATAAAAATTATTTTTTTGATTACATTTTGAATTAACTGTCAATATTGTTTATGGTGATTGATATGACAAGTTTAAAAATGTTTTTGAAAAAAGAAAAAAAGAATTTAATAATTTCATTAGCTGCTGCCGTAATTGTTTCTTTGGCCTTTACTGTAATTGTATCTCTTAAAACTTATGCCGATAATATTCAAAGCGGCATTGCAGAAAAAATAGTGCGGCTGCATATTGTGGCAAACAGCAACAGTGATTTTGACCAAGACTTGAAATTAAAAGTGCGTGACGGTGTTCTTGATTTTATGCGGGATAAAATGAAAGAATGTAAAAACCGTGAAGAAAGCATAAAAGTACTGGAAGAAAGCAAAGACGAAATTAAGGCAAAAGCAGAAAGCATAATTTTTGAAAATAACTGTTATTATTCAGTAAATGTAAGTTTTGAAAAAACTCTTTTCCCTGTTAAAAGTTATGATGGCATAACACTTCCTTCGGGAATGTATGACGCTGTAAGGATAGACATAGGCGAGGCAAAAGGCCAAAACTGGTGGTGCGTTATGTACCCATCACTTTGTATATACGGCTCGGAAAATGAAACAGACTCCACAGCCCAAGAAGAACTTAAGAATATTCTTTCAAATGAGGAATATAGTGTAATAGCGGACAGAGATGGCATTAATTTTAAGTTTGCCGCAGTTGAAGCAGTAAAAAAGGTTGAAACAAGCTTTAACGGTATAGATTAAAATACTTTTTGGGGTGGAGTAAATGTTTAAGTGTCTTAATAAAGTAAAAATGTATATTGTGCTTTCGGCAGCGGCCGTTATTTTTTCGTCTTTGGTATTTATTTTTACGCCTTATGAAAAAAGCCAGATGACGGCTATATTCCAATACGGCTCAGGCGGAGATGCCGTAAAAATAATACAGCAAAGGCTACAGGATTTAGGTTATTATTCCGGCAATGTAGATGGAATATATGGATATGGAACATATGAGGGTGTACGGCTTTTTCAGCAGAATAACGGACTTACACCAGACGGAATTGTAGGAGAAAGTACACTAACAGCTTTAGGCATTTTAGACGAAGTAAACGCCCAGTATGATTTGGAGGTTTTATCAAGAGCTATTTATGCCGAAGGCCGCGGAGAGCCTTATGAAGGCCAGGTGGCTATAGGTGCTGTAATACTAAATAGGGTAGAAAGCCCTAATTTTCCAAATACTATACCTGATGTTGTTTACCAGACTGGGGCATTTGATGCTGTACGTGATGGACAGATTAACCTAACACCTAACGAAACAGCTTACTCCGCCGCAAGGGATGCCCTTAACGGATGGGACCCTACAGGCGGAGCGCTGTATTATTGGAATCCGGCAACAGCAACCAGCCGTTGGATTTGGTCTGTGCCAATTACATATTCTATAGGAAACCATGTGTTCGGTAAAAAATAGAAATATTATAAAATTTTAATTTTTTTTAAAGAAATTAAGTTTAATAACTTGCAAGAAACATGGATATATGATAATATATGCCCCGTCTGAAAAAGTTTGATTTTTAACAGTGTGTTTCTAAAAAAAGACAATTTAATTTGCCTGAATAATTTAATATTATATGGCAGGCGGATTGTCTTTTTTGCTGTATCATTAAGTTATTGTGTTTGAAAGGACGGTAAGCATGATAAACAGAAAAATTTGGATAGCCGGTTCTTCAGGCAACATAGGAAGAATACTTGAAGAAACTTTAAGCAACAATAGTGACAAGATTTTTTCTACAGACTTGGAGTTGGATGTTACAAATACTGAAGAAGTAACACGTTTTGCTGTAATTAACAGGCCAGATGTTATTATAAACTGTGCCTGCATAAGCGACATTGAGGAATGTGAAAAAGACAGAGTTAAGGCATATAAGGTTAATTCTCTTGGTGCCAGAAACTTAAGCTCTGCTTCAAGGCAGATAGGAGCCACAATGGTTCAGCTTTCAACTGACGATGTTTTTGCCGGAAATGAGGAAAGGGCGCTTAATGAGTTTGATAAAACAGAGCCTATTTCAGTTTACGGCAAATCTAAGCTGGCAGGAGAAGTATTTGCCAAAGAACTTACACCAAAGCACATTATAATAAGAAGTACATGGATATACGGTTATGGTGAAGGCGACTTTGTTTCTGAAGTTATAAATGCTGCTAAGGAAAAAAGAACCATTGAAGCTGCTGTAAACCAGATTAGCTCACCAACAAGTGTTTATGCTTTATCTGAGTTTATTAATAAGGTTATAAGAAGTGACGAATACGGTATATTCCATGCCGCATGCACTGGTATGTGCAGCAGATTTGATTACGCAAAGAGAATACTTGAGCTTTCAGGCTTATCAACAGATATTTTAAAACCTGTGCTTTACAACAAGGAAAGCGAAAATATGGACAGTATGCGTCCAAGGTATACGGCTCTTGAAAACCTTATGATGGAAATGACTGGTATATATGAAATGCCTGACTGGGAAACTGCCCTTGAGAGGCACATGCTTGAAAGGAGCGGTTTAATTGGAAAATAAAGGTAAAAAATTAGGTCTAACCACAAAAATATTTATTTCTTTAATATTAGGTGCTGTTACTGGTACAATACTTCACTACTTTGTGCCAGCCGGATATTTTAAAGACACAGTACTTATTGGCGGTATATTTTATGTATGCGGAAACGGCTTTTTAAGGCTCATGCAGATGCTTGTTGTGCCTCTTGTTTTCTGCTCACTTGTATGCGGCAGTGCTGCTGTAGGAGATACTGCCACATTAGGTAAGGTTGGTGTTAAAACACTGCTTTTCTACCTTGTTACAACAGCTGTTGCTATTACTGTAGCCCTTACAGTGGGAAACATTATTAATCCAGGTATAGGCCTTGATACATCAAGCATTGAAACAGCTGAAGTTACTATTGCCGAAAGTACAAGCCTTGCGGATACACTTTTAAATATTATACCTAAAAACCCTATTGGGGCTTTGGCAAACGGCGATATGTTGCCTACTATTTTATTTGCCCTTATTGTAGGTATTATATTGGCTAAAATGGGAAGCAAAACAGAAACAGTGGCTAACTTTTTTGGCCAGTTTAACGATATTATGATGGAAATGACAAGTATGGTTATGTATGTGGCACCTATTGGTGTTTTCTGTCTTATAGCTAATACTTTTGCAGGCATAGGCTTTATGGCATTTGTGCCGCTTTTGAAATATATGATAGGCGTTTTGGCAGCACTTTTTATACATTGCTTTATTATTTACACCGGCCTTTTAAAAGTGCTTACAGGACTTAATCCTATTATGTTTATTAAAAAGTTTTTCCCTGTAATGAGCTTTGCTTTTTCAACAGCTACATCAAACGCTACAATACCGCTTTCTATAGATACACTTGAAAACAAATTAGGCGTATCAAGAAAGATTTCATCTTTTACTATTCCTTTAGGTGCTACTATTAATATGGACGGAACAGCTATAATGCAGGGTGTAGCGGTAGTATTTGCCGCACAGGCTTACGGCATAGACCTTGGAATGACTGATTATATTACAGTTATAGCAACAGCAACCCTTGCATCTATTGGTACAGCTGGTGTACCTGGTGTTGGACTTATAACCCTTTCAATGGTATTCGCTTCTGTTGGTCTTCCTGTTGAGGCTATAGCGCTTATTATGGGTATTGACCGTATACTTGATATGACAAGAACAGCAGTAAATATTACAGGTGACGCTATATGTACTACAATAGTTGCGTACCAGAACAAAGAATTTAATAGAGAAATATTTAATAACCCTTCAGCAGGTAGAAAGTAATAAATAACAAAAGCTATAGAACAGAGTTTGTTCTATAGCTTTTTTGTTTATATATTTATTTGTTTTTTATGGAATTTATTTGATGTATGCATCATCGTCTTTATCAAAAAGTATTTCTTGGTTGTTATTGTCTTTTTCAGGTGTTTTACTGCTTTGTTCATTTTCTGGGTCTTCTATAATAATATATTCATTACCATGTTTTAAAGAATTATTTATTTCTGATAATGTTTCACCTGTTTTATTCATTATAGATGATGTTTTAGCATCAATTTCCGCTATTCTTTTAAACTTACTCTCAGAAGCATTTGAACCGTCTGTTTTTATTTCGGATTCAAGTACATTTTTTTCGCCTTCCATTTTACTTTTAACTGACAAAGCAATTTCTGAATTTTTTAAACTGCCGGATATATTGGATATGCTGTTTAATTTTTGCTGTCTGTATTCATCCTCGGTCATAGTTTTATATTTTTTTGAGGTTTTTTCATCTGTTTTATCCTGGGTTTCTTCACTGTAGGCTTTGGCTATTTGTTCGTCAATGGCTTTTAATTGCTCATCAAAATCATCAAGCTTTTCTTGTTCTATGTATCCATTTTCCAACCCTTTTTCCAATAATGCTTCTTTGTTTTCCTGAATAAGCTTTTTTTGGTTTAAAAGCTGCTGAACCAAGCTTTCTGTTTTTCCTTGCTTGGAAATAGTAAGTACATCTCTGTTTTTAAATACAGGACTTACAGTGTTCATATTTATTTTTGCAGAATTTTGATTATTAGAATATATATTTAATACTTGACTTTGTCCTGATGCATTGATACGCATTATTTAATCCACCTCCACCAGAAAAAATTACAACTTGTTACTTTATATCTCGTCATATACTAAATTTTGTTAAGGCGGAAAACTGCATGGTTTATATTTTGTTACAAAAAAATACCCGGACTGTTTAAGCCGGGTATTTTTAAGTAGGTAAAAGGATTGTAGGAAGAGTTTATTGTTTATTTTGGTTATGTTTAAGCTGTTTTTTCAAGCTTAATTTTAGCTATAAAGTCTTTAATTCTAACGATTGCCTCCTGAAGATTTTCGAAAGATGTAGCAGATGAAAGACGAAGATGGCCTTCGCCGTATTTTCCAAAGCTGCTGCCGGCAAGGCAGGCAACGCCAGCTTCTCTTAAAAGTCTATCTGCAAACTCCCTGTCAGAAAGGCCTGTGCCTTTAATGCTTGGGAAAAGGTAGAAAGAGCCTTTTGGCATAAGGCATTTAATGCCGTCTATTTTGTTAAGCTCGTTTACAAAGTATTCAAGTCTGTATTTATAAGCCTCAGCCATTTCGCTAACGCAATCCTGTGGGCCTTCAAGAGCGGCTTTTGCAGCTTCTTGTGTAAAGCCAGCAACGCAAGAACTTGAGTTAACCATAAGAAGTGTCATTACTTTAGCAAGCTCTTTATTCATAATACCATAGCCAATTCTCCAGCCTGTCATAGCGTAAGGTTTTGAAAAACCGTTAAGCACTATTGTGCGGTCTTTCATTTCAGGTATTGAAGCTATTGAAAAATGCTTTGTGCCATTATATATAAGACGGCTGTATATTTCGTCGCTCATAACAAAAATGTTTGTATCTTTTAAAACATTAGCAATAGCTCTAATGTCTTTTTCTTCCATAACACCGCCTGTAGGGTTGCCAGGGGAGTTAATAATAACAAGTTTTGTTTTATCTGTAATAAGTGATTTAAGCACCTTAGCGTCTATTTTAAAATCGTTTTCCATAATAACAGGTACCGGAACAGGAATACCGCCTGCAAAACGTATGCATGATTCATATATAGGAAAACCTGGGTTAGGGTATATTACTTCATCGCCAGGATTAATAAGTGCAAGCATTGTAAAGAACATAATAGGTTTACCGCCAGGAACTATAACTACTTCGTCTGCATTTGTGTTAATGTTTACTTGTTCTTTTGCTCTTTTTGCAATGGCTTCTCTTAAATAAAGCTCACCCTGAGAAGCTGTATAGCCTGTTTCGCCATCACGTATAGAATCACATGCAACTTTTGCCACATGTTCAGGTGTAGCAAAGTTAGGCTGACCTATTTCAAGATGAATAATATCTTTGCCCTGTGCCTCAAGAGCTTTTGCTTTGCTTAAAACCTCAAATGCTGATTCTGTTCCTAAACGTCCAATTCTTTCTGCTATATAATCTGGATTCATAATAATCTGCCTCCCTAATATCTTTGTTTTCTCTTTGTATTATCTATCGTGAACAAATATCTTTCTGTGAAAAACTAAGCGTATTATAGCACACCAATTTGACGAAAAAAAGCCCTCTTTTCAAAAAAATTCATTTTTATGAATTTCCTACAAAAAGACAAATGTTTTTCGTGGAAAAACTAAGCGCTTTTTTGTACAAAAAACTGTAGTAAGAATAGAGTTTTTCTATTGCATTTTGGTTAATTTAGCATGCTAAATTAATATGAAAAATTGCACATTAATAATATTTGTTTTAAAATTCGATGTTATAATAAGTCTTAAAATAACGTAATTAATTCATTGTATCCCTTTTCTTTAAGTTTATCAACTGGTATAAACTTAATGGCTGCCGAATTGATGCAGTACCTTTCTGTATAACCATTTTCGTTTATGTCATTAAAAACATGGCCTAAGTGTGCTTTAGAAGAACGGCACAAAACCTCGGTGCGTACCATACCAAAAGAAGTATCTTCTTTATATATAAGGCATCTTCTGTCTATAGGCTTGTAAAAGCTTGGCCAGCCGCAGGAGCAGGCAAATTTGTCTTTTGACGAAAAAAGTGGTTCGCCTGTAATAATGTCAACATATACACCATCTTCAAAAAAGTCATTGTATTCATTATTAAATGGTGGCTCTGTTGCGGCGTTTTGTGTTACTTCGTATGAAAGAGGAGAGAGAGTATTTTGTATTTTCTCGTCGTCTGGCTTTTCAAGATACATTGTAAAATCAAGTATAGGGTAGGTATGGAAAGCCTTTTTAATATCGCCCCATGGAATATGGCAGTATCCGCCTGGATTTTTGTCTAAATAGTTCTGGTGATAATCCTCTGCCGGGTAAAAATTGCTAAGAGGCAGGCACTCAACAACTATTAAGTCGTGAGGATAGTCTTTTTTAAGCTCAGCAAGGCACTTTCTTATAGTTTCCTCATCAGAAGGCTCTGTGTAATATATACCAGTGCGGTACTGCGGCCCTATATCCGGTCCCTGCTGGTCTACAAGTGTAGGGTCTATTATAGAAAAGTACATTTTAAGTATAAATTTTAAATCAGCTTTTGCTGTGTCATAAACTACTTTTACTGTTTCGGCATGGTTTGTGCCAAAATAGCATACTTGCTCATAAGTAGGGTTTTCTGTATTTCCGTTGGCATAGCCGCACTGGGTAGAAACAACAGAGTATACGTTTTTCATAAAACGCTCAACACCCCAAAAACATCCACCGGCTAAGTATATTTCTTTTAAAGATGTATTTTTATCTGTCATAATATCCTCCATAAACTAATTTTGTGATTGTTTAAAAAATATCAAAAACATTGCTAAAACCTTGCTAAAACCTTAGAAATAGGTAGAATTAAATATAATACTGTGGTATTATTTCTAAGAATCAGAATTTATCAATAAGCCCTAATTTTGTAAGGGCGTCATATATGCCGTTTTTAGACGCTTCACCTGTAACCATACTGCATACATCATCAAGGCAAGGGTGGTGCTTTTGCATGGCAATGCCAAAGCCGGCGCTTTGAAGCATTGAGCAGTCGTTTTCGCCATCACCAAAGGCATAGGTATTTTTTATGTCTATGCCAAAATACTGGCATACGTCTATAACACCGTTGGCTTTAGATACGCCTTTTGGGTTAATGTCGCAGGATGTAATGCCGTGATTTGGTACAGTTATGTCGGCAATATCTGAAAAATTGCTTTTTAACGGTATTATATCGCCAGTATTTCTGTATATAAGCAGTATTTTGTATATATTTTCGTTACTGTACTGCTCTAAAGGTGTAAAAACAATGGGCTTAACATTAAACATTGATATCATTTTATTGAATAATTTATCATTTGGTAAATTTACATAGCATTTCGCATAATTTTCAAGTACAAATATCATGTTTTTTTCTGTAAAATATTCTGTAAGAGATTTAATTGTTTCAGGCGTAAATGGTTTTTCGCCTACTACTTTATTTTTATATACTGTGCAGCCGCCGTTTGCGGTAATTATAATATCAAAGTCTATATTAAATTTTGGTATATATTTTAAGCTTCTGCCGGTTGCAAGACATGCGGCATATCCGTTTTTTTGCAGGCGTTTTATTGCCTCAACGGTTTTTGGCGATGGAACAAAAAGTCCGGCGTCTTTATCTGTAAGTGTTCCGTCGTAGTCGAAAAATACGGCGCCTTTAAATTGTTTTTCCATTTTAAAGCTCCTTTTATATTAGTAAAAACAGTTTTAGTTATTATAGCAGATGACTTTTAAAATGTGTATATAAATATTAATAGCGGAGGATTGAAATGAGTACCTTTGGCAGTTTTGAGTATTCTATAAATAACGGCAGCGCTGTTATTGAAAAATATATAGGTTCTGAGAGCTTTGTTGTTATACCTGATAAAATAGAAAATTATGCAGTAACTCATATTGGTGATGAAGCTTTCAGAAACCATGGCGAAATTAAAGAAGTTGTTTTTCCAAAAAGTATTGTTTATGCTGGAAACTATGCTTTTTGCGAGTGCCGTGCTTTAAAAGAAGCGGTTTTTTCTGATAATCTTAATTTTGCCGGAGCGCATTTGTTTTATAACTGCCGCGCACTTGAAAAAATAAGCATACCTTCAAATGTTGAATATATAGGCGACGGTTTTGTTAAAAACTGCGATAGTTTAAATGAAATAACAATAACAGATGACAAAATTTCGTCTTCTGTTTCGGGCTTTTTAAGTGAGTTAAGCGGAGAAATTGTACTTAATATAGTAAAAAATAATTGCAGTCTTATTTTTCCCGGCTATGGCTATGAATATATAGATAAATGCTATTCCAAAACATTTGAAACAGTAACTCATGGCGCTGGTGTTTTATATAGGCGTGCTATAGATAAAAACAGGCTTAATTATGCAGTGTATGATTCTGCTTTTAAATATGCCGCAAATGAGGAATTTCCTCAAACACTGTGTTTGATAGCCATAAACAGGCTGGAAAAGCCTTTTGGACTTACTGAAACAGCTAAAGAGGAATATATAAAGTATTTATCAGAGAATATTTCGGAAACAATAAATGTAATTTCTCAAATTGAAAATATAGGCTTTTTGGAAAAAATGGAAAGCCTTAATATTTTAAATGCAGATAATATAAAAGATGCCATTGATGAAACAGTTAAAAACGACAGGGCAGATTTTACAGCAGAATTAATGGATATTAAAATGAGAAAATTCGGAATAAAAAAGAAAACATTTGATTTATAAAACTGAAAGGTCAAACTTAAATGGGACAGTATGAAATAATTAAAAAACTTGAACGTGTAGGCCAAGATATACTTGAAACATCAAGAAGCGAACTTTATATGTATATGCGTTTTTTGGCAATGGCTTTTGGCGGTTTCAGGTACGCTCCCAGCGACAAAACAGGAGGGGTAGGCACAGACGGATATTATATTTACTATTCGCCTATGTTTCTTATTGAAAAATACCGCACAGATATGAAATGGGTTAACAGGGCATATCTGCACATGATATTCCACTGCATGTTCCGCCACCCTTCATCACGTGAAGGCAGGGTAAAAGAAATTTGGGATATTGCCTGTGACATAGCCGCCGAGCATTTAATTGATTCACTTAAATACGGCGGTATACGCCGGGATATGACGGCGGAAAAAAGACGCATTTACTCACTTGTTGACGATAACATAAAAACAGTTTCGGCTCAGGCTGTTTACAGACTCCTTGAGGGTATGGGCCTTAATGATGAGGAAATTAAAAACATAGCCTCAGAGTTTTTTGTTGACGACCATGAGTTTTGGACTGTATATGACAATGTAGAACAAACACTTCAAATGCCGGATAATTCACAAGACGAAAACAGCCAGAACAACAGTGACGGCGAGGACGATGACTCAAGCGGACCTATAAATCCAGGAAATTCCGATAAAAAAGGCAAAGAAAATAAAAACAAGGGAACACCTAACAAAAAAGATTTTGACGACAAATGGAAAGATATAAGCTCCAAAACTCAGACGGATATGGACACGTTTTCACGCCAGAAAGCGGATGAAGCTGGGGAGCTTTTAAAGTACATTAAAATAGAAAATCGTGAGAGATATAATTACAGAGATTTTCTGCGTAAGTTCTTTACACGAAAAGAAGTAATGAAACTGGATTTGGATAGTTTTGATTATATTTATTACACTTACGGTTTAAAAGTATATAACAACATGCCGCTTATAGAGCCTTTGGAGTACAAAGACGACAAAAAAATAGACGAATTTGCCATTGTGCTGGACACATCGGCGTCATGCTCCGGAGAGCTTATAAAAGGCTTTTTGAACGAAACATATTCTGTTTTGAGGGATAACGAAAGCTTTTTCAGAAAAATAAATGTGCATATTATTCAGTGCGACAGTAAAGTTCAGTCTGATATGGTTATTACATGCCGTGAGGACTTTGAAAAATATGTAAAATCATTTGAGGCTCGTGGTTTTGGCGGAACTGATTTTAGGCCGGCGTTTGAGTATTTAAATAGTCTTATTGAAGAAGGCAAAGCGGAAAATTTAAAGGGAATGATATATTTTACAGACGGATTTGGAACATATCCCGAAAAAATGCCGCCTTACGAAACAGCTTTTGTATTTTTAAATGAAAGCTATGACGATTCAGGTGTACCGCCATGGGCAGCAGAAATTATAGTTGAGTCAGAGGAACTTTTAAAAAACGGAGGAATATAAATTGAATATAAAAAAGGCAAAAGACGAAATTAAAGACTCCATAGAGGCGTATCTTGTTAAAGACCAGTACGGCGATTATGTTATACCTGTTGAAAGCCAAAGACCGCTTTTATTAATTGGCCCGCCGGGTATAGGCAAAACAGCCATTATGCGCCAGATTGCACAGGAATGTAAAATTGGTCTTGTGGCATACACCATAACACACCATACAAGGCAGAGCGCCATTGGTTTGCCGTATATTGAGGAAAAGGAGTTCGGCGGTGTTAAGTATTCCGTAACAGAGTATACAATGAGCGAAATTATAGCTTCTGTATACAAACAGATAGAGGAAACAGGACTTAAAGAGGGCATTTTGTTTATAGATGAGATAAACTGTGCTTCTGAAACACTTGCGCCGGCTATGCTCCAGTTTTTGCAGTACAAAACATTTGGAAGCCATAAAGTGCCTGATGGCTGGATAATAGTTGCTGCCGGAAATCCGCCGGAATACAACAAATCAGTAAGGGAATTTGATATAGTAACTCTTGACAGGGTTAAAAAAATAGAGGTAGAAGAAGACTACAGCATTTGGAAGGATTATGCTGTTAAAAACGGTGTTCACGACGCCATTATATCCTATCTTGATATTAAAAAGGAAAACTTTTATTCCGTAAGAAATACAGCCGAGGGCAAAATTTTTGCAACTGCCAGAGGCTGGGAGGACCTTTCAAACATAATATATGTTTATGAAAGCCTTGGAAAAACAATAGATTTTGATGTTGTTTACCAGTATATACAAAACAAGAAAACTGCCCGTGATTTTTCGTCTTATTTGGAGCTTTATAAAAAATATAAAAAAGACTATTCAATACAGGAAATATTGGAAGGCGGCATAAGAAACACTTATGTGGATAGGCTCCGTCTTGCGGCATTTGACGAAAGGGTAAGTGTTGTAAACCTTATACTTTCAAGCCTTAATGATTATTTTAAAAAGGCAGACAGAGCAGATGTATTTGTTACATCCCTTCAGCAGGAGCTTAAAGAACTTAAAAATCAGCTTTTAAGCCAGTATGCAAAAGACAAACGCCCGGAGGATATTATAAAGCCGGCTGTTGAAATAAAACGCTCCAATATTTCTAAAATGAAGAAAAATTCTCTTATTAAAAAGAGTGACGAAAAATTACAGTTAGATGTATGTGATAAACTGAACGAGTTTGTTTTTGAGATTGTTAAAAAAGGAATCAGCTCTTGTGAGGAAGGTTTTGAGTTTATAAAAGAGCTTTTTGCTGCTGAAGTGGAAAAAAGACAGGCTGTTATGGACAAAACTTCAGAATATCTTGATAATGCCTTTGAGTTTATGGAGTATGTCTTTGGCCCAAGCCAAGAAATGATTATATTTGTAACAGAGCTTAACTCCGGCTATTACAGCATTAAATTTATAGACGAAAACGGCTGTGTTAAATTCTACCAGTACAACAAAGAGCTGCTTTACAAACAAAGACAGAAAAACATACTTAATGATATAGACGAGATAGGCGGCATGCTCAGCTCTATGCAGCAATAATTTGAAAAACGCATTAATTAGCTTAATTTGTGTTATTTAAAAGGTACATTATATATGCTTTAAAATGTATTTTGATATATAGCGGCTATACCAAAGTAATAATCAATAACTCTATTGTTGCTATGGGTTGTATAATATCACAATAATTTTGTTTTTTTTATTGTGCAAGTTGATTTGATAGTGAGATATTTTGTTTTTTTAACTCTAAAAATTAACTTTGAATAAAAAAATTGTATATTTTTTGTGACGTATGTTATTGTGTGGTAAAATTATTGTTGTTAAATTAACGAAATAGTCTATACTATGTTGAGTTTATGAAATGATTATGTTACAATAAATAGAGTGTATTGCTACTAAGCTATGCAATCTCTTATCCGGTGGACAAGTTGTTTTGTGAATTTGCCGGTTTAAAGATGTAAGCTCATAAAAAAGTAATAACCTAAATTTTAACAGGGGGGAACACAATGAAAAGACCATTAAAGAAAGCTACTATGGACGGTAATACAGCTGCTGCATACGCATCATATGCTTTTACCGAGGTAGCTACAATTTATCCTATCACTCCTTCATCCGTTATGGCAGAAATGGTTGACGAGTGGAGCGCTAATGGCAAAAAGAACATTTTCGGACAGACTGTAGAAGTTAGAGAAATGCAGCACGAAGGCGGCGCTGCAGGCGCTGTTCACGGCGTACTTCAGGGCGGCGGTCTTGCTTCAACATACACAGCAAGCCAGGGCCTTATGCTTATGCTTCCTAACATGTATAAAATAGCCGGAGAACTTCTTCCAGGCGTATTCCATGTAAGCGCCAGAGCACTTGCTTCAAATGCGCTTTCAATTTTCGGTGACCATCAGGACGTTATGACATGCCGTAACACAGGTTTTACACTCCTTGCAGGAAGCTCTGTTCAGCAGGCATTCCACATGGGCTGTGTAGCTCATCTTTCAGCTATTAAGAGCAGAATCCCTGTACTTCATTTCTTCGATGGTTTCAGAACAAGCCATGAATATCAGAAAATAGAGCTTATTGATTATGATGACCTTAAAGAACTTGTTGACTGGGATGCTTTAAAAGCTTTCAGAGACAACGCTCTTAACCCAGACCATCCAAAGAGCAGAGGTTCAGCTGAAAACCCAGACGTATTCTTCCAGGCAAGAGAGTCTGTCAACAAATTCTATACAGCTATTCCAGGCGTTGTTCAGGAATATATGGACAAGATTAACGAAATCGCTGGAACAGACTATAAACTTTTCAACTACTATGGCGACCCACAGGCTGAAGATGTAATCATCTCTATGGGTTCATCATGTGGTGTTATTAGAGAAACAATAGAGTACTGGAACGCAAGAGGCAAAAAACTTGGTCTTGTTGAAGTTCACCTTTACAGACCATTTGTAGCTGACGCACTCCTTGAGGCTGTTCCTGTATCAGCTAAGAGAATTGCTGTTCTTGACAGAACAAAAGAGCCTGGTTCACTTGGCGAGCCACTTTACCTTGATGTTAAGAACGTATTTGCTGACAGCGACAGAAAACCTCTTATCGTTGGCGGACGTTACGGTCTTGGTTCTAAAGACTTTACACCTATGGACGTTATGGCTGTATACCAGAACCTTTGGCAGGCAGAGCCAAAGAACGGCTTTACAGTTTCTATCGTTGACGACGTTACAAACCTTTCACTTCCTGACTTTGCAGAGCCATTTGACTCAACACCAGATGGTAACTTCTCATGTAAGTTCTGGGGTCTTGGTTCAGACGGTACAGTAGGCGCTAACAAACAGGCTGTTAAGATTATCGGTGACCACACTGATTACAATGCACAGGCTTACTTCGCTTACGACTCAAAGAAATCAGGCGGTGTTACAATTTCTCACCTTCGTTTCGGTCCTAAGAAAATCGAAGGTTCATACCAGATTAAGGCAGCTAACTTTATAGCTTGTCATAACCAGGCATATGTTGATAAATATGACCTTATTGGCGACCTTAAAGAAGGCGGCAGCTTCCTTCTTAACACAATCTGGTCACCAGAAGAACTTGAAAAAGAACTTCCAGCTTCTCTTAAGAGAAAAATTGCTCAGAAGAAAGCTAAATTCTATACACTTGATGCTGTTGATATCGCTAAAGAAATTGGTCTTGGCGGACGTATCAACATGATAATGCAGGCTGGTTTCTTTGCTATTTCAAAGATTATACCTGTAGACGATGCTGTTAAATACCTTAAAGAGCAGGTTAACAAAACATATGGCGCTAAGGGCCAGGATATTGTTGATATGAACTGCGCAGCTATCGACAAAGGTATTACAATGATTAAAGAAATCAATGTTCCAGCTGAATGGGCTAACGCAGTAGATGAGCCTGTTGAGGACAACCCTGCTATTCCTAAATTCTTCAAAGACGTTCTCTTTAAGATGGGTCGTCAGGAAGGAAATGACCTCCCTGTATCAGCATTTAACGACCATGAGGACGGTAGCTGGGAACCAGGCTTTACTCAGTGGGAGAAACGCGGTATCGCTATCGACGTTCCAGAGTGGGATTCTACAAAATGCGTTCAGTGTAACAGATGTTCAATCGTTTGTTCACACGCTGTAATCCGTCCTACACTTCTTAACGCTGAAGAAGCTGCAAAGGCTCCAGAAGGCTATGCTATGCTTGATGTTAAGGCTCCAGCTGAATTAAAAGAATACAAATATCATCTTTCAATTTCAGGTATGGACTGTACAGGTTGTGGCGTTTGTGTTAAGACATGTCCTACAAAGGCACTTACACTTAAAGCTTTCGCTCCAATGAAAGAAAAGATGAATGCTGAATGGGATTACACAATCAACAACGTTAAAGATAAAGAAATCGATGAGAAACAGAAAGGCACAGTTAAGGGCAGCCAGTTCCTTAAACCATACCTTGAGTTCTCAGGCGCTTGTGCTGGTTGTGGTGAAACACCATACCTTAAACTTATTACACAGCTCTACGGCGGCAGAATGAGAGTAGCTAACTCAGCTGGATGTACACACATCTGGGGCGGTTCTCCTGAAATCCCATACTGCACAGACGAAAGAGGATTTGGTGTTGCTTGGGCCAGCGGTCTTTTCGAAGATACAGCAGAGTACGGCTACGGTATGTACCTTGGTACAAAAGCAGTTCGTAAATGGTTAAAAGCACAGGTTGAAGAACTTGTTGAGAAAACAACAGATGCAGAGCTTAAAGCAGCTGCTAAGGATTGGGCTGACAACTATCTTGTTGCTGATAAGACAAGAGAAAGAGCAGACAGATTCATTGCTACTATGGAAAAAGCTGGCATTGATGAAACACTTAAACCAATCTATGACAGAAAAGATTACCTTGTAAAACAGTCACAGTGGATTGTTGGTGGTGACGGCTGGGCATACGATATCGGTTACTCAGGTCTTGACCACGTAATCGCTGCTGATGAAGATGTAAACATCATCTGCGTTGATACAGAGGTTTACTCAAATACAGGCGGTCAGTCTTCAAAGGCTACACCTACAGCTGCTGTTGCACAGTTCGCTGCTGCAGGTAAGAGAACAAAGAAGAAAGACCTTGGTATGATGGCTATGAGCTATGGCTATGTTTACGTAGCACAGGTTGCTATGGGTTATGACCCACAGCAGACACTTACAGCTATTAAAGAGGCTGAGGCTTACAACGGCCCATCACTTATTATAGCTTACGCTCCATGTATCAACCATGGTATTAAGGGCGGTATGAGCAATGCTCAGCTTCATGCTAAAGCAGCTGTTGAGGCTGGTTACTGGCATTGCTACAGATTCAATCCTGACCTTAAGAAAGAAGGAAAGAATCCATTTATCCTCGACTCTAAAGAGCCATCTGCAAGCTTCAGAGATTTCTTAATGAGTGAAGTTCGTTATACATCACTTTCAAGAAAATTCCCTGAAATAGCTGAAGAACTCTTTGCTAAAGCTGAGCAGGATGCTAAAGACAGAACAGAAAGCTATCTTCGTCTTAAAAAAGACTGATAAATAACTGTTAAATAAAAATTGGCGGTTCCGAAAGGAACCGCCTTTTTGTGTTTGTTATTTGTAATTTATGGCTTTGTAAAAAAGCAGAATAACATACAAATGTATGTCGTTGTTATTAAGAGCCGTATTTATGCTTTTTTCCAATTCATCATTAGACAAGTGGCTTTTTGAGCACATATCTTTTACAAAGTCTATGTTATTTATAAGCCATACAAAAGAATCACGGTATTCTTCGGGCATGGCTAAAACTTCTTTTAGCAGTTTAAGGCGTTTTTCTGAAATGGTGTTTTTCATGGATATCCCTTCTTTAAAAATTTTATAATACAATTATAAATAAAATTTTAAGGAAAAAAAGGATTTGACGGCACAATGACGGCATAAAATTTTGTTTTTTAATTAAAAACTATGTACTTTTCTGGAAAAGTACCAAAAGCCATCTTGCTTTGGTCTTTAAGCGTGGCCGGAAGGGGGTGCGCGAGGGGGTAGGCGGCCTTCGCAACTATGAGCGTAACCCCCTCGCGAAAGAATCTTAAATTTTTATATTGCTTAAAAAAATCTTTTGCTAAAAAAACTTAGGCATTGTTTTTAAAATAATGCATTGCAAAAAAGCTTCTTAATGTACTTTTCTGGAAAAGTACCAAAAGCAGCGCTGATTTCGATGCAGCGCACCCACGAGCATGGGTCTTAAACCGACCCCTGCACCCCCAAAAACTAAAATTTATTGGTAAAAATTAATAAGCAATTTTAAAATAAGTTCACAAGCCATCTTGCTTTGGTCTTTAAGCGTGGCCGGAAGGGGGAGCGCGAGGGGGTAGGCGGCCTTCGCAACTATGAGCGTAACCCCCTCGCGAAAGAATCTTAAATTTTTATATTTCTTAAAAAAATCTTTTGCTAAAAAAACTTAGGCATTGTTTTTAAAATAATGCATTGCAAAAAAGCTTCTTAATGTACTTTTCTGGAAAAGTACCAAAAGCAGCACCGATTTCGACTTGTCGGCATTTTGCTACGCAAAACCGCTTAAAGCAGCCCTAGTTCGCCGGCGCGAAGCGTTCCCGAAGGGAATTCGAGAGCTTGCCAGGTCTAAAACAGACCCCTGCACCACCGAGAACTAAAATTTATTGGTAAAAATTAATAAGCAATTTTAAAATAAGTTCACAAGCCATCTTGCTTGGGTCTTTAAGCGTGGCCAAATTTTCCAAACTGGAGCGCAAGGAAGAAGGCGGCCCTAGCAACAAGGAACCCCAAAGACATTGGGGCGGTCGCAGACCGTTTTGCTGCAAGCAAAATTCCTGACCATGAGCGTAACCCCCTCGCAAAAAAGTATTTAATTTAAGAGTTGATAAACTTTAATTTATGTTTTAAAAATCTTTTGCCGAAAAGTATTGATTCTTTGTATCTTTTTGCGTGGCCAAATTTTTCAAACTGGAGCGCAAGGAGGAAGGCGGCCTTAGCAACAAGGAACCCCAAAGAAAATGGGGCGGTCGCAGACCGTTTTGCTGAAAGCAAAATTCCTGACCATGAGCTTTTCAACTTAGAAAAAACAATATTCCCTGTTTGTTTAAATAAATTCAGTATGTTATAATTAATTATTAAGCTTTTATTTGTTTTGTTTATTTAGGTCTATTTGCATTATACATAACAAATGTTAAGTAGTCAATGATATTACTTAACATTTGCTAAGTTTAGGAGGTTTGTATAAATGTTTAAAGATTTACTTGTAGAACTTATACAAAATAAAGGTATTACTGCCTATAAGCTCTCAAAGGATACAGGAATATCCGAAGCACTTATAAGTAATTGGAAAACAGGTAGGCAGCTTCCTAAATATGACAGTATTATTTTATTATGTGATTATTTTGGAGTTTCAGCTGATTATTTGCTGGAAAGAACAGAAATTCCCGAAAATCCAAATGTAAAATCTAAGAATAATTAATTTAGCCCAGAGACTTATGCTTTGGGCTTTTTATTGTGCTCTGTATCAAAGCAGTATAGTAAATGAATAATTTGTAAACTTTAATACAGCTTTATTACCTTCCTATTACAATTTTGTAACCCGTATTTTATTAATCCTACTTGTGTGGTAAAATTATTTAAAACAGTAAAATTATTAAAAAGGAATGATATTACTTGAAAAGAATAGCAGCATTTGAAAAAGTAAGTGCCGAAAGGTTTTTAAATGACTCTGTTGATATATGCCCTGTTTTGGAGCTGGCTAAAGATGCATACGAAAACATTAAACTCCCTAAAAGAGCCACAAAAGGCTCAGCAGGTTACGATTTTTATGCACCTTTTGACTTTACACTTAAACCAGGTGAAACAATTAAAATTCCTACTGGTATAAGATGTAAAATGGAAGAAGGCTGGGTGCTTAAAATTTACCCAAGAAGTGGACTTGGCTTTAAATATCGCCTTCAGCTTAATAATACCGTTGGTATTATAGACAGTGACTATTATTACAGCGATAACGAAGGCCATATTATGATTAAAATAACTAACGACAGCAACGAAAATAAAACTGTTGAAGTGCAAAAAGGTCAGGGATTCGCTCAAGGAATATTTGTTGAATTTGGCATTACATACGATGATGACACAACTGACGAAAGAAACGGAGGTTTCGGCAGCACAACTTCAAATTAAGGAGGGAATTGCATGAAAAAAATTATATTGGCTTTAACTCTTGCTTTAGCTCTTAGCACAAACGCTTTTGCCTATACCGAAAACTATGTTTCAAAAGACATTTCAGTAAAAGAAGACACAAAGCTTACAGGCTCTCAGGCGCCAGTTCTTACATTAGACGAATGTAATGACTTTGAGGGCACTGGTACTACTGATTTTTCACTTATTTTAAATAATGCTGAGTGGTTATATGAAGGAAGCGGCATTATTGAAAATGGCCTAAATTACACTGTTATGACTGCAAATGAAATGATAATTACAGTTGATAACGATGTATATGACGCTGCTTCAGGTGGAATAAGTATACCGCTTTATACTAAAATTACAGGTGAAGGTGTAATTTCTGTAAAAGTTAACCCTATGAGTGCACCAGTTTCTGAAAGTGAATTAATATTTGCTCACTGCGGTTATCCTGATATGGATATTAAAGTTTCAGCAAATGATGATTTAACATCTTTTGATTTAAGCATTAAAGACGATTATCCTTACCAGATAGTAGCCGGAAGAATATTTGAGCTTAATCTTGATAACGGTTTTCAGTTTACAGGTGAGGCGGATTTAAGCGCAACAGGAAAATTTGGCAACATAACTGAGTTTTCAGTAGATACAAATAAAAGAACTGCCTATATTAAGATTGAGTCAACATCAGGTGCAGGCTCAGGCACCATAGAGCTTAAAAATGTTGGTATTGAGCCAACATCAAAGAGCGTAACTGGTGATACTAAGATTTCAATTAAAGCCATAAACAACAGCGATTACTCAAAGAGTACTGTTTTAGGTAAGTATACAGCAGACACATCTGAAACTGATGACAACAATCAGGACGGAAGTCAAGATAATACAGATAATGAAATTTCAAACGAAAATACAGTTAAATTTACAGTAGGCAGCGACATGTATTATGTAGGCTCAATTCCTTATAAATCAGAAACAAAGTCATATATAAACAGCAGCAGCCGTTTAATGGTTCCTGTAAGGGCGCTTTCAAACGCTTTTGGTGTTGA